>JAPLJX010000028.1 GCA_026388375.1 Deltaproteobacteria bacterium | reverse complement strand
GGCGCTACAGCCTGGAAGTCTGCCGCTGTATCGGTCTTTGCAGCCAGGCCCCTGCCATGATGATAGACAAATCCGTCCATTCCAAGGTTCAGCCGGACCAGGTGGCGGAAATTCTTTCCCGGTACGAGTAATGACATGCCCATAACAGGCGCCCCATCTTCAACGGATACAGGACTACAAAGGATCAATCCGTACAAAACCAATAACATCCATTGGTGTCCTTTCCTGACCGGTTATGGGCGTGAGAATGGAGAGGTAAGAACATGACCCTAAAAGAACTCGAACGCATCCGCGCCAAGGCACAGAAAGAATTGGCTGTGCGCGGCGTGGAGATCCCGCCCGATAGCGAACTGAAGCCACCCCGACCCGGCGAGGTCAGGGTGGTGCTGAGAAACTGCGGCCTGATCGACCCGGAGCGCATTGAAGATTACATCGCGAAGGACGGCTACTTTGCCCTCTACAAGGTCCTGAACATGGCCCCGGAGCAGGTCATTGACGAAGCCAAACGCTCCGGCCTGCGGGGTCGCGGCGGTGCAGGCTTCCCCCCCGGTCAGAAGTGGTTCTTTGCACGCCAGGCGGTTGCCGCCCGTCCTGCCCCTACCGATGGCACCCCCCCCGCCTACCTGATATGCAACGGAGATGAGGGGGATCCCGGGGCTTTCATGGACCGCGCCGTCCTGGAAGGGGATCCGAACTCCGTCCTCGAAGGCATGGCCATTGCCGCCTACGCCATGGGCGCCACGCAGGGCTATATTTATGTGCGCGCCGAATACCCCGTGGCCGTAGAGCACCTTCGAACGGCCATTCCGCAGGCCCGCCGCTTGGGTCTGCTGGGCAAGAACATCTTTGGCAAGGACTTTGACTTTGACGTCGACATCCGCATCGGTGCGGGGGCCTTTGTCTGCGGCGAGGAAACCGCCCTGATTGACAGCATTGAAGGTCGGCGCGGCGAGCCGCGTCCCCGACCGCCCTTCCCGGCGGTATCGGGTCTGTGGGGGAAACCAACCTCCGTAAACAATGTGGAAACCCTCGCCAATGTACCGCAAATATTCCTGAATGGCGCCGATTGGTTCGCCGCCATGGGCACGGAGAAGAGCAAGGGGACCAAGACCTTCGCCATTGCCGGCAAGGTCAAGAATGCCGGACTCATCGAGGTGCCGATGGGGATCACCATGCGCGAGATCATCTATGACATCGGCGGAGGCATCCTCAACAAAAAGAAGTTCAAGGCCGCACAGACCGGCGGGCCGTTGGGGGGATGTCTGCCGGCGAAATACCTGGATACGCCCATTGATTTTGAAAGCCTGGCAGCGGCTGGCTCCCTCATGGGTTCCGGCGGACTGATCGTCCTGGATGAAAACGACTGCATGGTGGACGTAGCCCGCTTCTTCATGGACTTTACCCAGGACGAATCCTGCGGCAAATGCCCTCCCTGCTGCCTGGGAACGAAGCGGCTTCTGGAAATTCTTACGCGAATGACCCAGGCCGCAGGCACCGCAGAGGACATGCAAACCCTGGAATACCTGACGCAAAACATAGCCACAGCGTCCCTGTGCGCCTTGGGACAGGGAAGTGTGAATCCCGTTGTAACCACGATGCGCCATTTCAGGGACGAATACGAGGCCCACGTGAACGAAAAGTTCTGCCCCTCCGGCGTCTGCAAAGGGATGTTCCACTACGAAATCCTCGCCGACGTTTGCAATGGCTGTGGCGCCTGCCGCAAGAAGTGCCCGGACAAGGTCATCAAGGGCGATAAGAAAGTGGTTCACGAGATTGACCTGCCCAACTGCATCGTCTGCGGCGATTGCTACAAGGCCTGCAAGTTCGAGGCCATCGCCATCCGCCCCGGCCCCACACCGAAGTCACGGTTGCCGGAGCGCAGATAGAGGAATATAGATATCGATTACGGAGATTATTTATGACCACGTTAACCATCAATGGAAAGATGATTGAGGCTCCCGGCGGCACCATTCTTGAAGTTTCCCAGGCGAATGGCATCCGCATTCCGACCCTCTGCCACCATCCGGCACTGGCCCCGAAAGGAGCGTGTCGCGTCTGCCTGGTAGAGGTCAAAGGCTCGCGGGTTTTGCAACCCGCCTGCACCTTTCCCATCTCCGAAGGGATGGAGGTGCAGACCGAATCCCCCAAGGTCCGTGCGGCCCGCAAATTCGTGCTGGAGTTGCTCCTCTCCGACCATCCCAAGGACTGCATGACCTGTGAGATGTGCGGCAACTGCGAGTTGCAGGATTTGATCTACGAGTACGGCGTCAAAGAAACCCCTTTTGTCGGCGAACAGCACGAATATCCCCTTGACGATCGCGACCCCTTTATCATCCGGGACATGGAGAAGTGCATCCGCTGTCGCCGCTGCATCCGCGCCTGCGATGAGATCCAGGCGGTCAACGCCATCACCATGATCAACCGCGGCTTTCGCTCCAAGGTAGCCACTTCTTTTGACACCCGCCTGCAGGACAGCAACTGCGTCTTTTGTGGACAGTGCATCTCCGTTTGCCCTACGGGAGCACTGACGGAGAAGGACAGCCATGGCCTAGGACGCGCCTGGCAAACAACGAAAGTCACGACCACGTGTCCCTATTGCGGCGTGGGCTGCAACTTTGACCTGAATGTACGCGACGGCAAGGTGGTCAAGGTCACGTCCCACTGGAACAATCCGGTCAACAAAGGCGCCCTGTGCGTCAAAGGAAGATTTGGATGGCAGTTCCTGCACAGTCCCGACCGACTGACCAAACCATTGATGAAGTCTTCTCTCTGGAAAGAACGTAAAGGCACGGAAGGCGCCCCATCCAGGTACGAAGGGTTTGTAGAAACTGACTGGGAAACGGCGCTGGATGCGGTTGCCGAAGGACTCCTCACCGCCAAGTCGGAGGACGGCCCGGACGCCGTGGGCATTCTGGCCTCGGCCAAGTGTACCAACGAGGAGAACTACCTCATCCAGAAACTGGCCCGCAGGGAGATCGGCACGAACAACGTCGATCACTGCGCACGTCTCTGACACGCCCCATCCGTGTCCGGTCTGGGCACATCGTTCGGCAGCGGGGCCATGACCAACAGCATTGAGGATCTGGCCAAAGCAAAGGCATTCTTTATCATCGGTTCCAATACCACGGAGCAGCATCCCGTCATCGGAGCGGGCGTCAAGCGCGCCGTGCGCGGGGGGGCCAAGTTGATTGTGGCCGACCCTCGGCGCATTGAGTTGGCGAGAATGGCCACCCTTCATCTGATGCAACGGCCCGGTTCGGATATCGCCCTGCTCAACGGCCTTTGCCACGTGATTATCAGAGAAGGGCTGTACGATAAGGCGTTCGTGGCCGATCGCACCGAAGGCTTTGAGGAGATGAAGACCACGGTGGAGAAGTACACTCCGGCCTATGTATCCGAAATAACAGGCGTCCCAGCGGATGACATTCAAGCGGCGGCACGGTGCTATGCCACGTCCAAGCCGGCGGCAATTCTATACTCCATGGGCATCACCCAGCACGCCTGCGGCCATGCCACAGTGATGGCCATCGCCAATCTGGCCATGCTCTGCGGCAACCTGGGTGTGGAGGGTGGCGGCGTGAACCCCCTTCGCGGCCAGAATAATGTCCAGGGCTCCTGCGACATGGGCGCTCTGCCCGACGTCTTCCCCGGCTACCAGAAGGTTGCCGACCCAGTGTTGCGGGCCAAGATGGAGAAGGCCTGGGGAAAGACGCTCTCCGACAAACCGGGGTTGACCGTCGTGGAAATGATGAACGCGGCCCACACGGGCAAACTCAAGGCCATGTACATCATGGGCGAGAACCCTCTGGTGACCGATCCGGACCTTCACCACGTGGAGGAGGCTCTGAAGAGGCTCGATTTCCTGGTGATACAGGACATCTTCTTTACAGAAACCGCGGCATTGGCGGATGTGATTCTGCCTGCTGCGGCCTTCGCGGAAAAGGATGGAACCTTCAGCAACACGGAGCGTCGCGTCCAACTGGTGCGCAAGGCGGTGGAACCGCCGGGAGAAGCAAAACCGGATTGGCAAATCATCTCAGCCATCGCCAGGCGGCTGGACGAGGACAAAGAGTCGTGGGAATATGACTCGCCTGCCGCCATCATGGCCGAGGCGGCGGCCATCACACCCCAGTATGCCGGCATCAGTCACAAAAGGCTTGAAAATGGCGGTATCCAGTGGCCCTGCCCATCAGCGGACCATCCCGGGACGAAGATTCTGCACGTGGGCAAATTCAGTCGCGGGTTGGGCAAGTTTATGGCGGTGGAAAGCATCCCGCCCGCCGAATTGCCCGACGCCGAGTATCCCCTGACCCTGACTACAGGACGTCGTCTGCAACACTACCATTCAGGCTCCATGACCCATCAAGTGGCGGGGCTCAACACCCTGCTGCCCGAGGAACGTATGGAAATCCATCCCGCCGACGCCGAGCCCCTGGGCCTGGCTGACGGAGACATGGCGTCGATCACGTCACGGCGAGGGCAGGTGAAAGCGCGGGTGCACCTGACGGATCGCATCAAGCCCGGCGTGGTCTTCATGACCTTCCACTTCCCGGAGACAGCGGTGAACCTGCTGACCATCGCCGCGCTGGACCCGGTGGCCAAGATCCCGGAGTACAAGGTGGCCGCCGTAAGGGTGACCCGGGTCGGGTCATGAGCAACCAACGGCATCAGGATCCATTTGCACGGTCTCGTCATCTTGCCACCACCCCCTTTGCCGGGAAAGGACTCTCTGGAAGAACCAGCTTCCGGCCGACATAAAGGGGATCGGGGCGTTTCAGGCGATTCAGATCCATGAGAACGCGGATCGTTGTGCCGTGCCTTGTCGCAATTGCGCCCAGCGTATCGCCCCTTTTCACGCGGTATGACGCCGGCGCTCCGGACTTTGAGACGGGATCACGCTTCCTGTCGGCGATCGGTTTTGCCTTTCCCTTTACCACCCCAGCAGACGGATCCCGAGACTTGCGATCTTCTTGTGGCACGGCAACGGTTGCACGCATCCCCGGAAGGGCCGGCAGGAATTCCACGACAGAACGGGCGACCCCCTCCGCAATCTTCATCTGAAAGCGGTCGCTCCGCAACAAATTTTCCTCTTTTGCATTGGAGATATAGGCGGTTTCGATCAGTATCGACGGAATCTCCGGGAGCTTGAGCACGCGGAAAGGCGCCTCCTGAACGGTCGCGAATTTCAGATGGTTCGCCGCGCCCAGTTCTCTCAGCAGAAGAGTGCCGAAGGTCCTGGACTGGTTGATGGTATGGGTCTGGAACATATCCAGAATGATCGGACCGGAGGCATCGTTTCCTTCCCCGTTGGGAACCCCGCCGACAACGTCGGCCAAGTTTTCATTCTTGGCGAGAATCTTCGCCGCCTCGCTGCTTGCCGCCCCGGTGGAGAGGCAGTAGACCGAGCTGCCGCTGGCTTCCCGATTTCTGGCCGCATCCGCATGGATGCTCACAAAGAGATCCGCACCGTATTCCCTCACAATCATGAGCCTTTTCCTGAAGGATACATAATAATCGTTATCCCGGGTCAGAAAGGCGCGGTAACCTTCCCTTTGATTTAGAATATCCCGCAGTTTTATTGCAATCGCCAGCGCGACATTCTTTTCCAAGGTCCCCTTTTTCCCGACCGCCCCCGGCGCTTCGCCCCCATGCCCCGGATCGATCACGACGACCCGCGACTTGCTCGTGACCTTGATCCGTTCCCGTGCTTCACTCTCCTGTTTCGCGGCATCTGGCAAACTGATGTCAATAACGATCCGGTACGGCTTATCCTGAAATTTTTTCAGTTTGAAAACGTTGGTCTGGAGGGGGCCGGGCAAGGAGAGCTCTACGCGTACCTCTGAACCAGGACGGGCGGAAAGGACAATCTGCTCCACCCCGGGCTTATTCAGGATGGTTAAATGGGGAAGATTTTGAGGCAGGGGGGTGGCGTCCAGATCGACGGTAATTTGCCGCTCCCCTTTTTCAACGGTGAAGGAGGCATCCTCGCTCGTATCGATCACGACCCGAGTGTGGTCCGGGGCCACCCAATGACGGATGTTCAGAATCTCGTTCAAGGCAAGGGCGGAGGAGGGTCCACCGGATCCGAAGATCCAGATGACCAAAATGACGAAGAACTTTCCTGCACGGGACATGTCCGTATCCTGATGATTTCGTGACGGTTTCGTAATCAGATCCAAAGGCAATGCGCGCCCGATTCGACAAGCCCGCCATAACCGTTATGGACCCCGCTCCGATCCGAGTCTACCGAAGACTGCCCTGAAGCATATGGACTTTTTGCGAAGTCGTCAAGTTTCCGGGAAATGTATCAGTTCCGGCGGATAAATTCAACCCCGATCGCGAAAAGAGATTGACAAGGTGGGGCGTTGATGGCATGGATACCGCCGCCAAAAGACCCGTGTCGCGGCGCTGTGGAAAAAGGTTGAATATTCTCCCGGCCTGTAGTATGAATTAATGGTATGAACGACCGCTCCGGCGGACGTTTTTTTAGGGGGCGATTAGCTCAGATGGATAGAGCGCTGGTCTCCGGAACCAGAGGCCGTGGGTTCAAGTCCCACATCGCCTACCAATGGCGTAGGGGTCTCCATTTAATAGAGACTTGTTATCGAAGGTAAATTCATTTCAGCAGAGGGACTCTCCTTGCCCGGACGTTATGTGCGGGCTATAGAGCCGAAAGGAGGAAAGAACATTGAGGAGATACGAAACCATATTGATCGCCCATGTCGATCTGTCCGAGGATGAACTCACCACCCTTATCGACCGTTACTGTGCTGTCGTAACGGGTCAGAAGGGCATCCTGGTCAAGGTCGAACGATGGGGAAAGAG
>JAPLJX010000273.1 GCA_026388375.1 Deltaproteobacteria bacterium | reverse complement strand
TGCCTGGACCGCAGGCTCAACGGATGAGTCCGGGGCCTGAACAGGTACTCTCCTGTACAGAACATAAACCTCGATTTGACCACAATCGATGAATCGTCGGAGCACTCAGGAATTCGAGAAAGCGGACATAGAATACCTCAGACCATCAGGCTAAATCAGATGACGCCCAAAGGAGCATAGTTGCTCACCGAAGTTTGACACCCTATTTTCTAATAAGTGTCCTCCGGCAGAGCCGGAGGTATTACGATTGCTGGCCCCTCAAAGGGGCCTGACCGCAATCGGTTAAAGTCAAGACCCCTATACCCGAATAGTTGATCCATTCTTGGAAGGCATTCGTCATAACGAGTGCATCCTATTCTGTACGGCTGAAGCAAGTTTTACAGACATATTCCCTGAACTGTCAAACCCTGTGAGTCCCCCCGCAGAGCCGGGGGTTTACTCAGGAGAAATTATTTCCCAATAAATACGGGTTTCCTCTTCTCGGCAAAAGCACGGATCCCTTCCTTGTGATCCTCTGTCTGACGGCAAATATTCTGAGCATAAGACTCATAATCAAGCTGGGTTCTAAGATCGTTATCAAGAGATCTCTGTAAAGCCCGTTTGGTAAGCTCCACCGCCACGGAAGGGGCGGACGTAATGGACTTCGCCAGCTTCTTTGCCTCTTTCATCAGTTGGTCATGCGGAAACACCTTGCTCACGAGCCCAATCTTCAATGCCTCCTCCGCTCCGATTACCTCTCTGCTGAGGATCAATGCCATGGCTTTTTCTTTGCCTACGATCCGCGGCAGGGAATAGGTCGCACCCACATCCGGGACGAGCCCTACATTCAACCATACTGCCCCAAAGCGCGCCTTTTCGGATGCCAGACGTATGTCGCAAAGCAATGTCAAAGAAAGTCCCGCTCCGACAGCCGTTCCGTTGATCGCCCCTATGATCGGCTTGTCAAAATCGGCAATATTCAAGGCGATTGCCCCGACACGCTGCAAAGTCTCAAACCGACTTCCTTCGCCACCTTCCTTCAGACGCTTGCCCAATCGGTCAGAAACATCGGACCCGGCGCAAAAACCCTTGCCAGCACCGGTGAGAATCACGGCCTTGACTTCATCGTCTCTTTTGAGTTGATCAAGGATCCGTGGGAACTCCCTGTACATGCTCGTTGTAAATGAATTAAACCGTTCCGGCCGATTCAAGGTGATAATCGCGACCCCTTCATTTTGTTCCAGCAGTATCTCATTCGAATCCGTCATTGTTTCCTCCTTTTCAAGAATGATATTGATCACACGATGACCCTGGCCTTCGTCGGTCGAACAAATAATATGGCGATCGCGGCAATTGCATAACAGAGTGCGGATATCTGGCATGAAACGTTATAATTCCCCGATATGGAGTAATTGCTTCCCCATATCAGAGGTCCGCAACCGCCAATCAATCCGAAGCCCAGGGTGATAATTCAGTTCAGGATGATAGGGCGGCAAATAATGGATATGAAAGAAAGAATGTTCAACAATAAACACCTCCACTCTTGTGCCTTTATGCCATCGCGCATTGTCCACCCAAAGATCGATGGTCTTTCCTTTGAAGCGATAAATAATCTTCCGCAGGACCTGAATAAACCCATCGGTATTGCCGCTGATCCACTTCGTGATTCCATGCGATCCCTGGACGGGATCCACCCATCCAAAGACATTCAACCGCTTCTGATGCTGACTCCGGGTATAGACAAAAGGACGACTTCCCCTCTTCGCCCATCTTCTCCCCATTTTCGGATGCAGAGAAAACCCCGTTTCATCCTCAAAAAGAACCTCTCGATTACCCTTGCTTTTCAGAGCCGTCCGGAGTTTTTTTTAATGTCTCCCGAAATTCTTCCACCCCTTCTTCCTTGGTCTGAACAAAACGGTACATCGGCCGTCTTAGCGAATATCCCAATCTCTTTATCAGTCTCTGGGCATGACGAACATGAATCTCAACATGATATGCCTTCTTCAGATATTCCACAAAAACCACACCGTCCCATTTCGCCCTGGGAATTCCGAAATCCTGAGGGGATTTCGATAAAGCCTCTTCCAGTTTATTCAGCACGTCCTCATCAAGGCGAGGGGGGCGTCCGGAACGGGCACGATCAGTTACCGTCTCTACGCCGTCAGAATTCGCTTTCCGGACCCACTTTACCACCGCCCAACGGGTCAAGCCGAACAGTTCTGCGACCTGAGTCGATTTCCAACCCGACAGAATCAACAACAAGCCCGCAATGTGGATCCCGATCCATGCCCCGGGCGCTTCATCCGCTTTCTGCAGCAGGATCTCTTTGGTCAGCGTGGGGTTATGTAACGTTAGCGCTTTCATATTGCACCTCCTGATATTTTTGGAAGGTAGTATATCAAAGAACAAATTATTTGTCTACTCATTATTGTCGTTCGAATTGCCTCAAATAAAATGTTACCGAAGGAGAGCTGAAAAATGGATCGTTGACTCATAAGTCGATGTTACCGAACATCGACTTCCAAAAGGAGGGATAATTATGAGTCCACAGTCCAAACGAGAGTATCGGGAGACGGT
>JAPLJX010000490.1 GCA_026388375.1 Deltaproteobacteria bacterium | reverse complement strand
CAAAACCACGCCGACCGGTTCCCTCTCTTCGGAAACCGGGCGGCGCTTTCGTTGAATACAACTCCCTCGTTAATTGACGGATTTTGAAAAGAATGTGAGATACAAAGTCAACGATTTAGCTCATGAATCGAATCCAATGAATTCCGATGGAAATGCGCAGAGGTCGGGGCTGCAATAAACGGCTTGACATAAATATCAATATTGATACTATACAAACCATGGCCAAGATCGAAGATATCCTTATACAGATGAAAAATAATTCATCGGATGTTAGATTTTCTGACCTGAGCAAGGTCTGTATTCATTATTTCGGTCAGGCACGACAGAAGGACGGAAGTCACCATGTTTACAAGACACCATGGAAAGGAGATCCGCGGATCAACATACAAAACCATAAGGGAAAGGCTAAGGCGTATCAGGTAAAACAGGTACTGCTGGCTATTGAGAAGTTGGAGGTTGAACATGCCACTGAAAAATGATCGTTATACGTACCGCGTAACCTGGTCTGAAGATGATCAGGAATATGTAGGCTTATGTACCGAATTCCCCAGCTTGAGCTGGCTGGATCAAACACCAGAATCGGCTCTAAAGGGTGTCCGCGAGATTGTCGAGAGCGTTATCAAGGACATGAAGCAGACTGACGAAGAGATACCACAACCGATTGCCGGCAAAAGATACAGTGGTAAATTTATGGTGCGCGTCCCTCCTGAAGTTCACAGAAATCTTGCTATCCAGGCATCGGAATCAGGTGTCAGCCTAAACCGGATTGCTGGAGCAAAGTTAAGCCGGTAGCCGGGGAGAGAACTGTTTTTATTGTGATGCTTCCGAAGCAATGCAAATACAAAGCGTTAGTTTCGATAGACGGGCAAGATCATTGAATTCGGATTGAAACGTATGGGCTCTAATTTGCAGATCGTCCGTTCATGAATAGGATTGATTGATGCGCTACGCCATTGCTGATATTCATGGTTGCTGTAAAACGTTTCATGCCTTGATAGAAAAATTACGGCTCAAGGGATCGGACAGCCTTTACCTGCTTGGAGATTATATTGATCGGGGGCCTGACAGCAAAGGTGTTCTTGATACGATCATGAACCTGGACTGCAAAGTTGTATCACTGATGGGAAATCACGAGGATATGTGGCTGAGAGCATCCGTCGAGATGGATGATCCTCTCCAAGGTGATGCAAATATTAACCTCTGGATGGAAAATGGTGGACAGGCAACATTGAAAAGTTTTGCAGGTACCGACACAAAACCATATCTGGCGTTTCTTAGGGACCTCCCGTTATTCCTTGAACTGGATGACTTCTATTTGGTTCACGCGGAGTTTGATTTTTCACTTCCCGATCCTTTTGGCGATGCGGGAATTCCCTCCATGCTTTGGAGCAGAGGAAAGCCATATCATGGTAAAAAGCCGGTTCTCTGCGGGCATTCGATTTTAACATTGGAACAGATTCAGGCAGGATTGCAAACAAACAGAATCAATATTGACAATGGTTGTTTCTTTGTCGATCGCGTAGGATGCCATAACCTTTTGGCCTACTGTCTTCATGATGGTCAGCTTTATATTCAGGAAAACATCGAAGACCCCTCTTGGGTCTCATACTTTCAGGAACCCATTCATGCGCGATTAGCTTTTAAAAAAGATGATTTGGTCATGACAGAGGCCTTATCTGAGGAGATAATGCAACTGATTGAAAATTTACGAGAAGGAGAAACTGATAGCGAATCATTCGATGCATTGCCTGAGCGGCGGAAATGGCATCATTTTTGGGAGATGGCCCGGTCAAAAGCAAAAAAAGTATCATAAGTCATGTTTACCGATACAAATACTAGTCTTCAGTTTGGCTTATCGGGCGAGATCACTGAATACTGATTGAAATTTTGATAGATGAACAGTTTTTCTTGCGTGAGGGAAAAGTGCAGGCCTTCCGGCTATCGGTAAAGCGTCACTCCAAAACACACCCGATCAGGATCCCTCCTGCCAGCAGATCCAAGTCTTCATAGCGTTCAGGAAAATATTTTTAAGCTCTTCCGGCTGAAGGATTTTGATATGGGGCAGCCATCCCTTGAGTGTGTTCTTGATTTCGTCAAGACTGCCTACCTTGAATGAAACAACGATAGATCCGTCCACCCGTTCCTCCTTGATCTCCTGATGGGGATACACCTTGCGACTGCAACGATGACTTCGATATTTCTTTCCGAAGAAAACCAGATATTACCGCTTTCCTTTAGCGTCCGATCCACCTGCGCCGGTACGCAGCGAAAATTATTGCTAAGGGGTTTGAAGTCCGTGATCTTGTCGAGGGCATATCGTTTGAACTTCTGATCACAGAGATCCTTCCCGACAACATACCAGAATCCGTCAAAGAAACAGACCCTGTACGGCTCAATATTCACGTCAAAGGGAGAAAAGCCCTGGTATTCAAAAGTCCCCTGCCGCTTTTCGCGAATGGCTTTAACGATCCTATTGAACTGGCGCTTGTCCAAAATCACCGAATCGTCGATCTTGATGAAAACCGGAGAGGTCGTTACATCCTCGTACAGTTTGTTAAAGATATCATCCGCCGCCTGCTGGAACGGCTCGCCAAGCTGCCCGACCAGGTTCTTGATGGCGATAACCAGGGCCAGTTCGGTCTCATCAAAGACCTCGAAATTCTTTAAAAGGGTCTTGTCGAGCTGGTAGTTGCCGCGGGAGAATTCACTCAAGGGAAAGTCCGCTTCCTTGAGAAGGATCAGATCACGCTGGATCGTCCGTGGCGTTGTCTGAAAATATTTGCTCAGCCAGGTTGTCGAAACCTTCTCCTTTTCCATGAAGATCTTGAGGATCTGACCGAGGCGAATAAGGCGCTTCCGGGGGTTATCTGCCGCTATCATTGCTGATTCTCCTTTGGCTCATGGTCGTACATATTCGGTTATCTCTTACAAATCAAAGGTAAAGCGACAACCGTATGTCTCAAAAAATAATGCGACACACAGTTGTCGTCTTACCATTGATGAAACCCATCATCCATGTTTATTTACTTCCCAACAGTTGGCTGGCTGATGAGTACCTCGCAAATCTCAGCAAAATGGGAGTAGCAAATGAAAAAAGAAGATCTCCTGACGGCAATAGATCAAGCAAATATTACTTTCAAAAAGATAATGGTTAATTACCCAGGATTATTGGGATATCTTGTCCTCTCATCACCGTATGGACAGTGTGGACTTACAGGCGATCCTTTACAAATATTAAAAGAATTTCCCGCCATGATATCTGACTCGGAAGTCAAAGACAACGTAATCAAGTTGCTTGAAACCATTCGAGAACTTGAAAATAAATATGCTACACGGGGGAATATGAACGCAGAGGTTCAGACGAAAATTGATAAGGCGTCGCACCTATTGAATGCCGATGTTAAGAAAATTGAATTTAAAGAGGATACCTTTATTGAAATAAGATTCAAAACGGACCGATTGTTGCGCATTTTCAAAATGGAATTGGAACTCATTTTCAAAATGCAAAAAAATCCGCTTGTCTCACAACTACATACACCACAAACCCAGGCGTCGATAAGGATCGTGCTTGGCACGTTGATAGAGCTGGCGCAGCGAGCGGAAAATGTGGGAGCCACAAAGGATAAAAACAGACAATAGTAGGAAAAGGAGGCAGCAACAGATGAAAAAAGGGGAGGAGCAGAAACTGATACTTAAAGTAGGAGCCGCAGGCGGGTCACTAAGCGTCTGGTCAGTGAACACCAAGGACGGCACACCATTTTTTGTGGTCAAAACTGATGAATCTACTCTCAAGGAGTTTATGGACGAGGAGGATGCAAATGGTCTTAGTTTTAAGAGTGAAACCGGGGCATTGCATTCCTTCGCTGATACTTTGATAGTTCTCGGGCGCGACCCCTGGCACCTCTTTTCCCCGCTTTTCGTACATCAAGACTATATTGATCCGGTACTCAGGGCTGTCATGAATCTCGGGGGAGAAAAGGAGGTAAACCGCTGGCGACGCAAACTCGAAGGATCAAAAGCCGGATTGTGAGTGAGAAATTTTAAATATGAGATCTCACACCGCTAACAAAGTGAGATAAATAAAGTCGATAGGAGATATTACGCATGTTAGGTCGTTATGAAATATTGAAACAAAAGGTTGTGAAAAGAAAGGACTCTTTTAATCGTTTCCTTGCGCTTCTGGAGAGTGAGACCACATGGTTTACATCTCCAGCGAGCACCCGGTACCATCTGGCGGAGGAACAGGGCCTCCTGAAGCATAGCGTCGGCGTGGCGGAAACGCTTTTACGATTCCGGGAAACACTTGCCCCGGCAATAACCGAGGAGAGCTGCGTAATCGTCGGATTGCTTCACGATGTGGGCAAACTGGGAATGCCGGGCAAGCCGCTGTATCTGCCAAATGATAATGAATGGCTGGTAAAAAACCGGGGTATCCGCTATAAGATCAACCCTGATGTCGTGGCAATGGGACTGGCCGTCCGCAGCCTTTACCTGGTGACACAGTACATCCCACTCTCAGAAGCCGAAGCCCAGGCCATTGCCTATCACGACGGCCAGTATATCGATGACAACAAGATCATTGCCCATAAGGAAGAACCCCTGACTCTTCTTGTCCATTGGGCGGACTACTGGACAGCACATATCTACGAAGAAGGAAGGAATAAGGAGGGAATATATCGTGAAGGCGCTTAATACGATTAACTTAATTCTTCAGCGGTGTGCAAGTGACATGAGTTCGCTGCCTCCAACGGTGTTGTACAATGAAGGTTGGATGCTCAGGCTGTTACTGGAATGGTTTTCTCAGCAGCCGGCCTCCGGACACCCACTGGACTTTACAGAAGGGTCTCGGTGGTATTCTGAGGCGCTTATCCCGTCTGCTTTCTTGCCCCGAAAACGGGGAGACAAATTTGCTGAAACATGGACTCATGCAGATGGCGTGATTGGTCATTTTGAAATTGGCAAAAATAGAGTCGCTGACCTAACCTTACTTCCAGATGCAACTACTCTCAAGGTGTTGGAAGCAAAGATGCTCAGTAAACTATCTAAGGGTATCAAACATGCCCCATATTTCAATCAGGCAGCGCGAAACATCGCATGTATCGCAGAAATATTGAGACTGGCGGCAGATAAATGTCCTGTAAGGATGGTTTCGGTATCTTTTTATGTCATTGCACCAAAATTTCAAATAGATAGGGGCTACTTTTCTGCTGAACTATCAAAAGAGTCTATAAAAAGCATTGTTGAAAAAAGAGTCTATGAACATGATACCGAACACAAAACCGATAAAATAAAGTGGTTTCAGGATTGGTTTGTGCCAACTCTTGAGAAAGCAGATATTCAATCTATCAGTTGGGAGGATATTTTATCACATCTGAACAACGTAGACCCTGATGTAGGCAATGATCTGCGTATCTTTTATGATAACTGTCGACGCTACAACAAAATAAAGAACGCCGATCACGCCTGTCCCGTTTAAGTTAGCTGACCACCATGTAGTATGTTGATATTGGGATGTAAATGAGCCATTTTTATTTTTTCCGATTTGAATTTACATTGCGCATTCTGGCCTGTACCTTCTTCCCAACAATGGGAGGGAG
>JAPLJX010000470.1 GCA_026388375.1 Deltaproteobacteria bacterium | reverse complement strand
CACGGTCTTCCCGCCGAAGGCAACCACATCGCCGTTGGGGTTAACGGCTTTGAGGCCCAGAAGCAGATCACGGGCGGAGTTGTAGAGATAACGCCGCGGTCCGCTGCTGTTGGTGGCAATGATGCCGCCGATGGTGGCCTGTTCCGAATAAGGCGGATCCAGGGGCAGGAACGAACCCTTGCCGGTAGCGGCCAGCTTTTTCTGCACTTCCGCCAGCGTGATCCCCGCTTCCACGGAGAGGCTCAGGTTGGGGATGTCGTGCTCGGTAATCCGATGGATCCGCAGCATGGACAGAACCAGATCGATCTTTCCGGGAATCCCGCCCGCAGCCATTTTTGTGCCATTGCCGCGGGGCACAACGGCCAGTTTTTCCAGATGGGCATAGGCCAGCAGCCTCGATACCTCTTCCACACTTCCGGGGATGACGACAGCCTTGGGCGCCAAGCCGTCGACGGCATAGGCCTTGAGCTGATCCGGATCCTGTATCACATTGGGTTCTCCGATGATTCTCATCAAGGCGGAAATCCATTGGTTTGAATTGGACATACCCGGGCTCCTTTCCCCGCGTTATGCGGCTTTTTCCGTCTCCGGCAGCAACTTCCCCGGATTAAACAGGTTCAACGGATCGAAGGCCGCTTTGACCTTTTTCATCGCGGCGATGTCCCTGGCGCTGAAAATGAGGAACATCCCCTGAATCTTTTCCACGCCGATGCCGTGCTCGCCGCTGATGGTTCCTCCCATGTTCGCGCAGAGCTTCATGATCTCCATCGCCGCGGCATGGACCCTCGCCAGTTCATCCTTGTCCCGCTCGTCGAACAGGATCAGCGGATGCAGATTTCCATCTCCGGCGTGGAATACGTTCGCGATCGGAAGGTTGTATTTTTTGCCGATTTCGACCACTTTGGCCAGCGTCTCCGGTAATCGGGTTCTGGGCACGGTGCCGTCGTTGACCAGATAGTTGGGACGCAGCCGGCCGACGGCGCCGAACGCCCCCTTCCGGCCGGCCCAGATCTTGTCGCGCTCCGCCCGGTCCTTGGCACCCCGGATTTCCCGCACATTGTTCTGCCTGCAGATATCGAGGATGCGCTCCGTGAGTCCATCTCAAGGGTAGCGGGAATGATGCCTTCTCCGATGATCGCGGTTACCGTATTGCCGCCGTCTTCAATGGAATTGTAGATGCAGAGCATCGTCTTTACCGCCTCCGCCTTCGGCATGATCCGGAGCACCGCCTGGGTGACGATGCCGAGCGTCCCCTCGGAACCTCCCAGAACACCCATCAGGTCATAGCCGGGATTGTCCAAGGCCTTGCCGCCCACCTGGACGACCTGGCCGTCATAGAGGACCAGTTCCACCCCCAGGACATGGTTGCTGGTCACCCCGTATTTCAGGCAGTGGGGACCTCCGGAATTCTCAGCGAAATTCCCCCCGATCGTGGTCACTTTTTCGCTCGCCGGATCAGGCTGGTAGAGATAACCGTGCCTGGCCAGCACATTCTTCAGGTCCAGTGTCACCACGCCGGGCTCGACCACCACACGCAGATTCTCGATATCCATGTCGAGGATCCGATTCATTTTCGTCAGGACGATGGCGATACCGCCCCGAACGGTGACGCTTCCCCCGCTCAGGTTCGTACCCGCTCCCCGGGCGATGACGGGAATCTTGTGATCATGGGCGAATTTGACGACCTTCGACACCTGTTCCGTCGATGTGGGAAGAACGATGCAGTCGGGTTTCGAACGGATCAGCGACGCGTCGTATTCATAGAGCTTGAAATGCATATCGGAACTCAGCACATTCTCCCTGCCCACCAGCCGGACCAGTTCACCGATCATGCTATCCTTTTCCATCTTGAACTCCTTCGCTCTCTCCAGCCGTCCGGCATCCGATGCGAACCGGCCGGCGTTTAAAACAAAGCGAAGCAATCCCGAAAAATGGCGATTGCTTCGCTTATGGTTACATCATGCTTCCTGTCTGTTTCATGAACGGGGACAGATTTCAAATCTGTCCCCATCAAGAAGAATGTTATCATTTCATGATCACGTACGACCACTTATTCTCCTTTTCTGCAATCGAGACTTCCGGGCACGGAGACAGATTTGAAATCTATCCCCGTGGACCGTGAGGAAACTACTTCTTCCGCGTTGCTTCCATCTCGGAGATTTCCTTCATAGTTGCCAGGATCTGCCGGGCATTGTCATAGACCGGGGTATCGACCATCTTGCCCTTGAAGGAAACGGCCGCTGCGCCCTTCGCGATCCCCTCTTCCTCGAAGATCTTCACGACGCCGGTCGCCCACTCGATATCATCCGCGGACGGCATATAAAGCTTGTGGGAGGGTTCGATCTGGCTCGGATGGATCAGCATTCTACCCTCATATCCCATTTGCCGCCCCTCGAGGACGCTCTTCTCGAAGGCCTCGACATTCTTGAAATCGACGAACGGACAGTCGATGGCGACGCAGCCGGCGGCGCGGGCGGCCACGGCGGTATAAAACCGGCCATAGAGCTGCTCATGCGCTTCGGAGGTCAGCTTCACCCGCATGTCCTTCGTGTAGTCCACGGCGCCGAAGATCAGGGAGTTGACACGCTTGCTTGCGGTCGCGGAGGCATAGGCGTTGATCATGCCCTTGGCCGTTTCAATCAGAAGCTGAATCGCGATGCTGCCCACCTTCAGGCCCCTTCTGCGCTCGAGCTCCTCGAGCTTCCAGTCGAGACGTTTCACGTTGTCCGCCTCGCCGGTCTTGGCCAGGCAGACGCCGGAAAGACCTTCGTGGACGATCGCTTCGAGATCATCGTTCGTCATCAACGTTTCCCAGTTGTTGATCCGCGAATAGACCTTGGAGCCGCCGGTGCCGGCGAATTTCAGGTTTTCCCGGACGCACTCGCGCGCCTTCACCTTTTCGGCGGGGGGAACGGAGTCCTCCAGGTCCAGGGTGACGATGTCCGCTGGAAATTCAGGCGCCTTGCCAACCATCTTCTCGTTGTTCCCCGGAATATAAAACACTGATCTCATGACTGCCATAATCGTTTCTCCTTTCATTCTTGTCGGTTGTGATGGGGACGGATTTCAAATCTGTCCCCTCAGTTTCTTGGGTTATTTTACCCTCAGTTTTCCCTGCTTTTTCAGCTCCTTCAGCCTCTCCGGGATCTCGTTGGGATTGTCCACCACGATGATTCCCGCTTCCCTGAGGCGTGTAATTTTGTCCTGCGTGGAGCCGCTGCCGCGCTCGACGATCGCACTGGCATGGGAGAACTTCATTCCCGCGGGCGCCCAGGCGCCGGACACGTAGATGATGATCGGTTTGGTGAACTTGCCGGACTTCACCAGCTCGGCCGCCTCCTCCTCGTGTGAACCGCCCATCTCGCCGAAGATGGCCATCGCATCCGTATCGGGATCATCCTGAAACAGCGGGAGGACGTCGGAGAAGGACATGCCCGTCACCGGCTCCGTTCCGACATGAAGGACGGTGCTGACGCCGAACCCCGCCTGGGCGATCACGTAGGGAAGGGTGCCCGACTGCCCGCCGCTGCGGGAGATCACCCCGACATGTCCCGGCACGAAATGCTTGTTGGCAAATTCGACCGACCCGCCCAGCCAGCCCAGCGCGCCGATCCCCGGGGTGTTGACCCCGATGGAGCCGGGACCCAGCAGCATCGCGCCCTTCTGTTTTCCGTAGGCGACCATCTCGAGGATATCATACAGCGGCACACGCTCGACCGGCATGACGATCCACTTGATGTCGGCGTCCAGCGCCTCGAAGACGGCGTCCTTGAGGCCCGTTCCGGGGATAAAGGTTACGGATACATCGAAGAGACCGTGGTTTTTCACCGCATCCTTCACCGTATTGTACACGGGGATCCCGTCCACTTCCTCGCCGCCGCGGCCCGGCGTGACGCCGGCGACAACGTTTGTTCCGAGGCGCCGCATGAACTTTGCCCGCATGGAACCTTCCCGGCCCGTAATCCCCTGAACCACCACTTTTGTTGTTTTTGTCAGCAAGATAGCCATATTTTCACCACCTTCTTGGTTTAAGATATTCCATGCTTCTTACGATACTCTTCCAGCCCCGGTGTGGGCGCCTCGATCTTGATCGCCCCTTTTCCCCTGAACCAGCACTCATATTCACACGCCAGGCATTCCGTACCCAGGCGCTTGGTATCGCCCTCAACTGCGGGAACGCCGTCCTTCAGGACCAAAAGCCCCCGGGCGTACGTCTTGCAGGCCGCAATGCAGGCCTTGGATTTGCACTCCGCGCACTTGCTCTCATCGATGATGACCTTGATCGTCTGTTCCTGAAACTCCATGGGTGGCCTCCTTTACCCTTTTCTTTCCTTCTTGTATTCGAGAACCATCTCCTTCATCTCCGCCGCAAGCCCGACCGTATCGTAGACGCGCTCGCCGCCGTAGATCCGGATCCGGGCGTTGAGATCCTTCGTCCCTTCCCGCAGGATCTCCAGGGACTCTTTCTCCTTGTTGCCGGCCAGAAGAAGCAGGACGGGGAAACCGGGGCGCTTGGGCAGTTCTTCCCGCAGGGCTTTGACAACGCCATGGGCGTGGTGCCACTGTTCCTGGTTGGCCGCCATGAAGCCGCCCAGCATGTATCCGTCGATCCCCGGCTGAGAGAAGACGAGTTTGGCCGCGCGATAGACCTTGGAGGCCGGTGGATTTCCGCTGGTATCGGCGAAGTCCGGCACCCGCAACCCCTGTTTGTTGAGGCCGTCGACACCAAGCATCGCGCCGCCGCCGCCCATGCCGTGATAACCGATCGTGCCGAAGCACTCCCCGTTGATCTGGTTGTTCATCTCGGCGAAATAGCAGGTGCCGCGCAGATCCTTCTCCTCCACCCACCAGGCGATCTTGTCGAGCTCCGTCGGCGACGTGCCCGACTCGCGGGCCACCTTGATCCCCAGCTCGGGATGACGGATGACGGAGGAGTCGTCGATGGAGATCCGGCAGTCGCCGGCAAGAACCTTTCCATCTTTCGTGATCACCATGGGGTTGATTTCGATCAGCCTTGCTCCATAGTTCTTAAAGGTTTCGTACAGGCCGAAGATGAGCCGGGCGACCTGGGCGATATGGGCGCTGGGGACCTTGACTTTGTTAGCGAGATTCAGTGCGTCGTAGATCTTGAATCCGCGGATGACATCGACGTTCATGAGGGCGATCTTGTCGGCGGGAACCGATTCGATGTCCATACCGCCTTCCGTGGAGAACATGACCACCGGACAGCGCGCAGTCGCCTGGGCGTTGACGATGATTCCGGCGTAGTACTCCTTGGCGATATCCAGTTTTTCTTCGACAAGGACCGCTTCCACCAGGAGGCCCTTGATCGTGGCGCCAAGCAGGGTGGCCGCTATCTTTTCCGCCTCTTCCGGCGTATCGGCAAATTTCACGCCGCCCGCCTTCCCGCGTCCTCCGGCCCAGATCTGAACCTTGATGACCACGGGCTTGCCGATCTTCTCCGCAATCTGCCTCGCTTCCGCGGGCGTCTTTGCAACCGCTCCCTGAGGGATCGGCATCTTGGCGATCTTGAACAACGCTTTTCCTTCATGCTCCTGTAATCGAGCCATAGCTACCTCCTAATTCGATCCGTGATTGTCCATATACGAAGCCCCTTGCCCGAATTCATCACTTTGAATATGGCAGACTAACGAACATAAGACAATGAGTAAATATACAGCAAGATGAGTGCCAATAAGGACAAACGCCCGACGGAAAATTCAATAAACCGGCTAACCTGTTTTATCTCTGCATAACGAGTACTTGGAGCTAACGAGCGTCGTGCGGCTCCATGCGGATTACCCGCAAAAGGCAAGCCAAAAGGTCAGCGCCGGAAGAAGTGAGTGCGACTATCGCACTCACTTACGATGTCGGACCGGAAATTGAAAAACCCAGGAATGGCCCCGCCCAGGGAGTCACGGTGTTTTTTCGATCACCCTTGGATAGGACCCGGCCGGCGACAGCCCATGAAATCTCACCGGATTCTCACGGGGACGCTCATGTGCGTATCTTGCACTTCCGTGCTCACAAAGCACATCCAGGACATTCACAACCAGGCGCTGCTCGTCCCCGCCAGTCGGGTACCCATTGCAGACGGTTGAAAAAGATTGTTTTCTCTCCGCATGGAGTAAGGTTTACTCATGTTGTGCCCTTCTATTCCATATTCATAGTGCTTGTTCCCACTTATTCTCAGACTCAAAGGAATCAGCCCTTTGTCGTCACCGCTGAAAGGGTGGATATCCGTCAGAATTTCCTTATAAGAGGAAGTTACACGTAACAAAAGCCAAAAACTGATTTTTCAAGATCGCCAAACCGCCGGATTCGCTGTCTTCACCTGTTTAGTGGTGGTCGATTCTTAGAGGTGAAGATAACGGATCGAAAGGGAGTAACGCCTCACTCCGCTGCACACCGCGAAGTGGTGTGTCAGAAGAATCCGATGATTATGTGATATCCCTCTAATTCAACAATTGTGCGAGTTCATGGACCCAGGTATGATATCATCGAATCCTCTCCTTTTGAGCCACGTAATCTGCTGGAGCATGATGCGCGTCCAAGCTATTGCTGGTGACATCCGGACGCAGCAATTGCACGTAGGCCAGCACATCTTGCGCACACGGGCTCCGCGTTAAGGTGTTATCGGCAGGTAGCCCGATTTTTCGAAATCAATTACAGCCCCGACGCCGGACACAACAACACGACTAAAAGGAAAAATGTCCTTGGGTTCATAGCCGAGCAATCTCATGGCCACATTGCATTCGTGCATTTTCGCCCCGCCTTGTTGTAAAGCCTCGATCTGAGCCCCGTTGGGCAACGTCGTGTATTCCATCCTGATCTTTGTCGCGCCCGCCGCAAGCTCTTTGATACCGGGCATATCGGCTCCATGTAGGGAGGTAGGATCGGAAAAGTCACCGGTCCCTTCCGGAATCGGCTTTTTGCATTCAACCCATTATGCGTTCCTTCGCCTCAACACCATCCTGCTCGCAATATAGGGGAAGAGGAAAAAAAGGAAATTGCAGCCCTTTACAAAGGCCATTCCATAATAATTCAGCAAATCATATTCGTGCCTCGATATTTGAAATAGCTTGGTATGGATCATGTAGCCCGCATCCCCGCTGAGCAGGAAGAAGATGAACCAGAACGTAATGAAGAGAACCCCTATAACAAAGCACCGGATCAAAATACTGGAAAGGATTTCCAGGCCGCATATAAAACTTGAAGATTCATTCATTGTTCTCCTCCTGACTGGCTTCTATGCAGTACGTCTTCAATTGGGCTACGCTCAACAATTTATTCTATGTGTGATTTAGCTGTTTTGATAGCGAGATCTCTATCTTTTGTAAAAAATCTCCATTCCGTTCCTGATGAGTGAATACCAGCCTCCTTGCTTCGACCTCTACAATAATACCAGTGGCCAAAGCGCTCGACAGTAGAAAAGGGATGATTGCCTGCACAGAAGATTCCGCAAGGATTAATCTCCTCGAAAAAAATATTTTCGTCGGGGACTCCGTCATAAGACAGGTCTTTAGGCAATGCGATTTGAGATACATCCAAGTTTTCTGCTTCCTTTTCATCCAACCATTTAGAAATATTCATATATTCTTTTCTCCCTAATCTTTACGACAGTGCTGTGTGTGAAGAGGACGTTATCGCTGATTTACATCCCTCAAAATGCCTAGCCCCAGAAATACCGCCATCTGATCTTTGATCACCATAAAAGTGCATTTTGGTGGATCAATTGGTGCCGGCAAGCCCGGGCAGCCCATCGAGCATCGTGCCGTCTGAGGTGCCATTGAGCTGAAAACCCACAACATTCCTGTCTGATGAGTAGGCAATGTAGGTGGCGCTCCTGATATCCTGCGAGAAGATATCCTCCGCGAGATTGACCACCTTGGCATGGCCGCCGACAGGAAGCACCTGGGTGGCCACTGCGGTTCCATTGTCGGTATAGGCGGTCAAGGTAACGGACGCCAAACTGGCTTCCGTGTTGACAAAGGCAATACCGGTCCAGCCGTTCTTCTCGATCTTGGCAAAGACGCCCGCCTTCGCGCCTGTCCCGCTCTGCTTAGCATAGGCCGCAAGCTGGTTGCCGTCGACGGTGCCAAAAAGCTCAAAGCCGGTGAGGGGCCTTGTGGAATCTATCTTGAACCACGCCGTTTGAGAGGGGAGGCCGAGGTCCGTAACTGTGCCAATATATTTCCCCTTCCCCGGGATGGAACGGATTAAGGGGGAAAGGGGGGTCCCTTGGGCGCTGTAGGGCGTGATGGTTATCGTACATGCCAACGCCGATGGGTTATAGGCCACAATGCCGGTCCACCAGTAGTCATTGCTGGCCACGTGGGGGTAGTAGATGGT
>JAPLJX010000137.1 GCA_026388375.1 Deltaproteobacteria bacterium | reverse complement strand
AAAAGATTGAATAGACGAGATAATTCGTTCCCCTCTCCAGAAAGAGGTAGAGCAGTGCAAATAACGGGACGAGCAGCAGCGGAAGCCACACCCGTGTTTTGATCGGTTCGGTCTTCGTCCGTATGGCGACCAGCCCGGTTGCATCTTTTTTTACACAACATTCAGACATTCGATTCTCCTTATGCCCATGATCCTATATATTTCGATATGACAATATATCGGATCAGCCATGCGTGCCGCAGAGGTCCTCCCGCCGGATGGCTTCACTCTTTTCGATCAGGTCGCGAATGCCCGGATCGTCGGCGAGCCAATGCATCAGGTTTCCCAAAAGGCTCGCTGCGTAAGGGCTGCGGCCGCCATCGGTCAGGGAATAGTTTACCCAGAGTCCTTCCTTCTTCCGATCCACCAGGCCCGCGCCTTCCAGGATCTTCAGATGCTTGGATACGGTGGGTTGGGCAATCCCCAGCGAGGCCTGGACCTCGCAGACGCACATTGTCCTTTTCTGAAGCATTTTGACGAGCTTCACGCGATTGGGATCGGAAAGCGCCTTCATGACTTTGATGAATTCCTTCATGACTGATCTCCTTATATTGCTTTCTGGCTATATAGTGCCGAGGCGGGACATAGTCAAGGAAATTTTTCAAAATAGTTCACCGGAGAGTTTTCGGATAGAAAAAGGGGACAGATTTATTTTCTGCATCGAGAAAATAAATCTGTCCCCTTTTTCCCTTTTCCGATAGGCTACTTCCGCGTGATGGTTCCTTCCCAGGTGCTGATCTTCGTCTCCTTCTTGTCCTCTTCACTGAACCATCGGCTGGTCACACACTTCGATTCCGTGTAGAAGGCGACCCCGTCCCGTCCCATCACATGGAGATCGCCGAAGAAGGAGTCCTTGTGACCCGCGAAAGGAAAGTAGGAAACGGGCACCGGAATGCCCACGTTCACCCCCACCATCCCGCCGTGAGTCCGGTGTACAAACTCCCGGGCAAAGTAGCCGTTCTGCGTAAAGATGCAGGAGCCGTTGGCGAACCGGCTGCCGTTCATGATGGCGAGCCCTTCCTCAAAATCCTTCACCCGCTTGATGCAGGTCACCGGCCCGAAGATCTCACAGTCCCCGACGGACATTCCGGGTTTCACATGATCGAAGATCGTCGGACCGACGAAGTGACCGTTTTCAAAGCCGGGCACGACGACATTCCGGCCATCCAGAATCAGCTCGGACGGACTCTTTGTGTTCGGCCGAGACCACCGGACCCAGCTCCGTCTCCGGAAGGTAGGCGCAGCCGATCTTCCTCTGCTTGGCATACTTGACCAGGTAACCGACGAATTCGTCGGCGCAGGTCTCCTCGACACAGAGCGACGGCAGCGCCATGCAGCGCATCCCCGCGCAGCCGAAGGTCGAGTTGATGATCCCCAGGGCCGCCCGCTCCAGGGACGCATCCCGCAGCACCAAGCCATGGTTCTTTGCCTCGCAGAGCGCCTGAACGCGCTTTCCGTTTGCCGCTGCCGTGGAATAGATGTGGAGCCCAACCGAGGTGGATCCCACATAGGAAATTCCTCGGATGTCGGGATGCTTCAACAGCAGTTCCGCCTCATTCCGGCTGCAGGTGACAAGGTTCACGACCCCCTTGGGCAGCCCCGCCTCAATGAGCAGCTCCAGAACCCGCATGGCCGTCTGCGGCGTCAAGCTGGCCGCCTTCAGAACGAAGGTGTTGCCCAGCGTGATGCAGAGTGGAATCATCCAGCCGAAGGGGATCATCGCCGGAAAGTTGAAAGGCACGATACCGGCAAAGACGCCGACGGCCTCCCGATACATGACCGTGTCATGGCCGGTGGATACATTCATGAGCGCATCCCCTTGCATCAGGATCGGCGCCCCGCAGGCCATCTCCACCACTTCCATCGCCTTTATGATGTCCCCGCGCGCCTCCTCGATGTTTTTCCCGAGCTCCTTGGAAACCGACAACGTCAGTTCATCCAGATGGGACTCGAGCAGCGCTCTGAAACGAAACATGACTTCCGTCCGCTGCTGAATGGGCTTAAAGGACCATTCCGGGAATGCCGCCGCCGCCGCCGCCACGGCACTGTTGACTTCTTCCACCGTACAGCAGGGCGCCTCCGCCATCACCTCCCCCGTACTGGAGTTCGTCACCGGCATGTACTTCGTTGTCTTCGACTCACGCCACTCATTGTTCACACAATATCTCAATCGTCTTGGTCCGCCCATCCTCATTTCTCCTTTCAACCGACATGGTAACTTATTGGGAAACCCCACCGGGGCACTTATAACATGGTTCGGCGGCCGTTTCACGGGGGATTTTTCCGAAAAAGAGACCCTTCCCGTTGACCCCTTTTGACAGAGGACGTTTCAAAAAATAACTTGACATATTGTGTTTGGTGTACAATATCCCAAACCGTCGTCATGAATGACCCGTGTGAATGGCGCATGCGGAAGTCTTGGCAACAAAGTCAGATTCTCCAAATTTACCCTTGAAAGGAGTCCTCGGATGAAGAAAAGATCAGTTTTAAGAAGTGTTATGCGAATGGTGCTTCTCATCGGGGCCATCGGAATGCTGTCGCACGCAGCGGCAGGGTCGGGTTATGCTGCAGGAGCGAAATACCCTGCGAAGCCGATCCTTTTCGTCGTACCCTACGCGCCGGGCGGCGGAACAGACATCATGGTACGCGTGATCGACAGGGTCGGCACCCAGCTCAAGGTCCTTCCGCAGCCGCTGGTGATCGAGAACAAAAGCGGGGGGAGCGGCGTGGTGGGAAAATCGTACGCCAAGACCAAGCCTGCTGATGGCTACACGGTCACTTGCGCGGATGACAGCAGCACCGTCGTCGATCTGTTTGGCAATTCACCTTGGCCCTACAACGACTTTACTTACATCGCCAAGCTGAACCGGGATTACCAGATGATCGTGGTCCGCGCGGACTCTCCCTACAAGACGCTGAAGGATCTCGTGACAGCAGCCAAAGCCCAGCCCAATGGTCTCAAGATCGCCGGCACCGGCGTTTCACAGATCGACGTTCTTCACGTGGCCATGTTCGAAAAGGCCGCTGGGGTCAAGTTCAACTATATCGGCTTCGACAGCGGCGGTCAGGTCATGACCAACCTCCTGGGCGGCCACGTCGAATGCGCCATCGCCAATCCCGGCGAGGCTTACGAGCAGATTCGCGCCGGGAAGGTCCGATCGCTCGGCGTCTCCTCCGAAAAACGCCTCGGTTTCGACTCCTCCGTATTCAAAGACGTTCCGACATGGAAAGAAGCCGGCGTCAATATCTCGCTCTCCCAGTGGCGAGGCGTTGCAGGACCGAAGGGAATGGCCAAGGAGCAGGTGGACTGGCTGATCAACGCCTTGAAAAAGATCACCGACAGCAAGGAGTGGCAAGAGCAGTATCTCGACAAGTTTCTGCAGGTGGGCGTGTTCGTGACGGGGGCCGACATGCAAAAGGAAGCTGAGGAAGAATACGCGGTCTACAAGACGATTATGGAAGGGGCCGGCCTTCTCAAGAAAAAATAACGACACGTTTGGCAGGCGTGGGTGCAGGCTTGGATGAGGAATCGGGGACATGTGGGGACACCTTGCCGCAAGGTGTCCCCAAGCCCGGAGGGATCGGAACGTGTCCCCGGAACCAGAGAGGAAAAATATGACCGAGAGAACAGCCGATACCATCAGCGGCCTCTTTTTGATTGCCGTTGCGCTCGTCGCCGCGGCAGCCGCGCAGTTTTTGCCGACCACCATTGCGAAGGAGTTCGCAGGCCCGTCCTTCATGCCGACCTTGGTCTCGATGGCTTTGGGCATCTGCGGGGCAGGCATCGTTTTTAAGGCCCGCTCTATACCTCAGACGCAGCGGATGCCCGGCTGGTCAGAGACCGATCGGGCGGGCGCCATCCGGATCGCCGTGGTGGCCTTGGCCATCGCAGCGTACAACCTGCTCCTTGAACCGCTGGGATATTTGATCGTTACTTTTGCTTTCCTTGTTTTTCTGCTCTGGTACTTGAAGGTGTCGTGGTTCTTAAACCTGATCATCAGTCTCATCGCGACTGTCAGTACTTATGCCATGTTCGTCATCTGGCTCAAGGTAGTGCTTCCGATGGGGCTCCTGGAGTTCTACTTCTAACCCGGAGTCATACCGCAAAACGGGTCCGCAACGGATTTAAGGAGGGAATGCCCGCGAAATGGAAATCATTCAGAACGTTCTCCTCGGCTTCAGTGTTGCGCTGCAACCGATCAATTTGCTCTACTGCTTCATCGGCGTACTGGCCGGCACACTGATCGGTGTGCTGCCGGGCATCGGACCCGTGACCGGGGTTGCGATCCTGATCCCGATCACCTTCGGGATGGATCCCATCACCGCCACGATCATGCTGGCCGGCATTTACTACGGCGCCATGTACGGCGGTTCCACGACATCGATTCTGATCAACGTGCCGGGCGAATCCGCCTCGGTCATGACCGCCGTCGACGGTTACCAGATGGCCAAGCAAGGCAGGGCCGGCGCGGCCCTCGGGATGTCGGCCTTCGGTTCGTTCATCGGCGGCACGGTCTCCGTCGTCGGACTGATGTTCATTGCCCCCCCCGTGGCCAAACTTGCCCTCTCTTTCGGTCCTCCGGAGTATTTCGTCCTCATGTTGCTTGGACTTGCCACCCTGACCCGGTTGGCCGGCAAAAACCTTTTCAAGGGCCTGGGGATGGGATTTCTGGGAATGCTGATCGGAACGGTCGGTCTTGACCCGGTGGCCGGGGTCCAGCGGTTCACTTTTGGCCGGGCGGATCTGCTGGACGGCATCGGATTTGTCTCCGTAGCCATGGGTCTTTTTGCCCTCGGCGAAATATTGATCAATATCGAGGGTTCGCCTGCGGAAAGGGTCTTTTCCACGCAGATCGGATCTCTTATGCCCACCAAGTCGGACTGGCTGGCCTGCAAATGGACGATCGTCCGCTCGACGATCATTGGTTTCTTCATCGGGTCTTTGCCGGGCGCCGGGGCGACGGTTTCGGCCTTCATGGCGTACGCCGCCGAAAAGAAGGCGTCCAAAACACCGGAGAGATTCGGACAGGGGGCGATCGAGGGCGTCTGCGCCGCTGAGACCGCAAACAACGCTGCGACAGGCGGCGCACTGGTTCCGCTGCTGACGCTGGGCATCCCCTCATCCGCAACGGTGGCCATCCTGATGGGCGCTCTGATGATGTACGGTTTGCGACCCGGCCCGCTCCTTTTGACGGAGAGACCGGATTTCTTCTGGGGTGTCGTAACCAGCATGTACATCGGCAACGTCATGCTGCTGGTCCTCAACCTTCCGATGATCGGTCTGTGGATCAAAATACTCAAGGTACCCTATCCGGTGCTCATTCCGATCATCCTTTTGTTCATATCGCTTGGGGCCTATACGGTGGGCGGGAGCTATGTGGACCTCTGGATCATGTTCGCATTCGGCATCTTGGGCTACCTCATGCGCAAGTTTGACTATCCGGCGGCGCCGCTGCTGCTGGCCCTTGTGCTGGGACCCATCATGGAGAAGAACCTGAAGCTCTCCTTGAAGATGTCGCACGGGAGCATCGCCATCTTCTTCCAGCGACCGATCACGCTCATTCTGATCGCATTGATTGTCTTTTCTCTCGTCTGGCCGTTGCTGGTTTCCCGCTTCTCAAAGGGGAAACAGGCTCTCGAACTGCCGGTCGTGGATGAATGAAAAATGGCCAACAACGTCACGTATGAAATTCATCGTCAGAGCCTTTCGGAACAGGTCTACCATTATATCAAGCGCCTCATCCTGTCCGGGGAGATTCGGGGTGGCGAAAAAATCCCTGAAGAAAAGGTTGCCCAGCAATTCGGTGTAAGTCGGACGCCGATCCGGGGGGCCTTACACCGCCTGGAAGAATACGGCCTCATCCAAATCAAGCCCCGTTCCCATGCGGTGGTTGTTGCGCTTGACCCCCGGGAGGCCGGCCCGCTCGCGATGATCCGATCGCAACTGGAAACCCTTGCGGTGGGCCTATTGACGGATTGCGGTACGGATGAAGATTTCAGAGCGCTGGATCTCCTGGCGCAGGAATGCAATGCGTTGATTGCCGAAGGCGATATTGCCGCCACTTTTGAAAAAGACAGCCTTTTGCATCTTGAAATCGCGCGTCGTACCGGCAACCGTCATCTGTATGAAATTTATGAAAAGCTGGACGCAAAGGTCCAACTGCTGAGGCTTGTTCTGAGGCTCCCTCTGGAAAAATTGAAATTGTATGTCCAACACCATGATGAAATCATTAACTCAATGAAAAGACGGGATAAAGAGTCGGCCGTTGCGCTGATGAAGCATCATATCCTGAATCAGCTGGATGACTATGAAAAGGTGAATAATTCCATTTCTAAATCATTTATGATATAATAGTCGCATATCCATGAGGAGGTGTGGCTATGGCGAGGAAGGCGAGAGGCAGAGATTTATTGGAGCAGGCAAAAGGGTGTTTATCGAAGGCCAAGACAGCAGAAGAGTTGAGG
>JAPLJX010000129.1 GCA_026388375.1 Deltaproteobacteria bacterium | reverse complement strand
CGGCTTGCGCCTTGATCTGGTTCAGGGCAAGCGCCGTTTTTACATAGCCGGTGCTTACGGTAAAGGCGCGAATCTTTCCTTCGCCCTCTGCGGCGATGGACTGTGTAAGCCCCCGAAGCCCGAACTTCGTTATGTTGTAAGCCGGTTTATTGAAGGTGCAGATATGGCCGTGCACCGAACTCATGTTGCCGATGACGCCTTTGCCGTCGGCGTTTTTTTTGAAATAGGGAATAACCAGTTTGGAAAGGTAGAAGGGCGCCCGCAGCATGATGCTCATCATCTGGTCGTATTTGGCCATCGGAAAGTTCTCGATGGAGTCAATATGCTGGATGCCGGCGATATTGGCGAGATATCGGATATTGCCGAGTTTGGCCGCTTCCTGCACGGCGTAGTCCATGTCGCTGTCTCTGATGAGGTCGGCCTTGATAAATATCATCTGGCCGCCCATCTTCCGCGCCAGCGCCTGTGTCTTTTTCCCTGCCGCCGCATCCAAGTCGAGGCCCACGGTCATCAGATTGTTCACAGAGGCGGCAATGGCCGTCGCCCTCCCCAGCCCACTTCCGGCGCCGGTTACGATGCAGACATTATGGATATTAAAATCCCCGTCCGCTACCTTCAGGATATCGTCTTGCCGGATCTCGGGTTCCTTGATATATGCGACCATGATCCACCTCTTGTGACGGCGTCGTCAACGCAGACGCTTTGCTATCAGAATCAAGCAAAGGCCGTACCATGCTTTTCCAGACCTGCCGGTTGCCGGGAAATATTGCAATGATTACAATCCATTTTACCGGGGATGATTATTTTATTTTTCGCTTGTCTCCAGTCGGGGACGTGGTGTATCATCCAACCTGTAGAGTGTTTGCTACATTGTGTAGAAATACGGGAACGATCCATTGTCGTCATTGTGCGACAAACCAAGGGGCTCTGTGATGAGAGAGAAAGTCGTCTCAAAATGTGATCAGGGCTCCCCCGTGAGCCGGCTCAGGCTTCTGGAGCTCATCCTGGACAATATCCACAATGGTGTTATCGTCACCGATGCGGATGGCTATGTCATCTTTTTCAACAAGCCGTACGGCCAGTTTTTGGGCATCGATGCGGACGCTCAGATCGGAAAACATGCGACAGAGGTCATTGAAAATACCCGGATGCACATCGTGGCAAAGACCGGAGAAGCGGAAATCAATAAACCACACAATATCAAGGGACAAAACATGGTGGTGCAGCGCATCCCCATCAAGCAGGACGGCAAAGTGGTCGCCGTCTTCGGGCAGGTCATGTTCAAGCATGTCAGCGATGTCGGCAAGCTCGCCAAAGAGCTTTCCTTTCTTCAGTCCAAACTCAAGATGTACGAAGAGGAGTTGCTTACACTACGCGCGGAGCGGTACACCTTCGATAGCATCCTTGGAACAAACCCCGTGATCATGAGCCTGAAAAAAGAGGCGCTGCGGGCGGCGGCGACAAACTTTCCGGTCCTCATCACCGGCGAATCAGGCACAGGCAAGGAGATGTTCGCCCAGGCCATTCACAACGGAAGCCCCAGGAGGCTGCGTCCTTTCGTCCGTATCAACTGTGCATCCATCCCCAGGGATCTGCTCGAATCGGAACTCTTCGGGTACGAAAAAGGGGCCTTTACCGGCGCCAGTCCCTCCGGCAAGTACGGCAAACTCGAACTTGCCAACAAAGGCACCGTGTTCCTTGATGAGATCGGCGACATGCCCTATGAAATGCAACCCAAGATCCTGCGCGTACTGGAAGAAAAGGAGCTGGAGCGCATCGGCGGGGCCGCCCCGGTGAAATCGGACTTTCGGCTTATCGCCGCAAGCAATCAACCCCTGGAAGAGATTAGCAAAAAACCTGCTTGTGGGCATGGCCGGGAACACCTCTTTCCCGGAAATAAAGATTCATCCGGCAGCGGAAGCGATATTTCTGAACTACGACTGGCCCGGCAATATCAGAGAACTGGTCAATGTGCTTAGCCGTGTGACCTGCCTGCTGGAGCGGGACACCATCCAGCCTTACGATATCCCTTTTTTTCTGCGGTCGGGCAAAGAGACGGCGGGCGGCGCTGTGCGCACATCCCTCAACAGCGTCATGGACACGGCGGAAAAAGACGCCATTATCAGCGCCCTTGCCTCCACCGGCAACAACAAGACCGCCGCCGCCGCCCTGCTCTGCATACACCGAACGCATCTCTATAAAAAGATGAAGAAGTACGGGATCTGATAAATGTAAATGGGGACGGTTCTAATTGTTTGGAGGGTCAAGATTAGAAGCGTCCTCTATGCACTCCTGCCAGGAGAACCAGGTCTTCATTTCACCGAGGAGCATATTTTTAAGCTCTTTCGGCTGGAGGATCTTGATATGTGGCAGCCAGACCTTAAGGGTGTTCTTGATTTCGTCGAGACTGCCTACCTAGAATGAAACAACGATAGATCCGTCCACCCGTTCCTCCTTGATCTCCTGATGGGGATACACCTTGCGACGACGAAAATAATGGGCGCATGATTCATCAACTGCAACGATGACTTCGATATTTCTTTCCGAAGAAAACCAGATATTACCGCTTTCCTTTAGCGTCCGATCCACCTGCGCCGGTACGCAGCGAAAATTATTGCTAAGGGGTTTGAAGTCCGTGATCTTGTCGAGGGCATAT
>JAPLJX010000020.1 GCA_026388375.1 Deltaproteobacteria bacterium | reverse complement strand
CGGCCTCGGCGATTCGGCGGGGTTCATCGGGATCCGGCAAAGACGGCTCTCCCTGATGCATGGCGCAGAAGCGGCAGCGGCGGGTGCAGGTGGCGCCGAGGATCATAAAGGTTGCCGTCCCCCGGGTAAAACACTCCTCACAGTTGGGACAGCGGGCTTCCCGACAGACGGTATGGAGGCGCCCGTCGTCCAGAAACGACCGCAACCGATCATGGGCCGGAGCGGCGGGAACTCCTCGCCGGAGCCACGAGGGTTTCCGGACGAACGTCCCGGTCCGTAGGTCTTGCATCACGACCTCCTGAAAAACTTGCCTCTCCCTGCGGAAGCGGATCGGGGGCGGGGGCGGAATCATCCCGTCAGACAGGGATTCCGCGCCGCCGCCGTCTCATCGACTCTTCTCAGTTTGCAGCGCACCGGCGCCTCCCGGATGACCCCGGGATTTTCCCCGGCTTCCCGGACAACGGATCGGAAGGCCTCGATGAAACCGTCGAGATCCTCTTTCGTTTCCGTTTCCGTGGGTTCGATCATGATCGCGCCGTGAACCACGAGCGGGAAATAGATCGTCGGCGGATGATACCCGTAATCGATGAGGCGCTTGGCCATCTCCAGCGTCGTGATCCCTGTCTCCTGCTGGTTTTGGTCGGAGAAGACGCACTCGTGCATGCAGGGGCGGTCGAAGGCCGGGTGCAGAACGTCTTTGAGCTTTTCCCGGATATAGTTGGCATTCAGGACCGCGAGCCGGCTTACCTGCTTCAGACCGTCCGGACCCATGCTGAGGATATAGGCGTGCGCCCGCAAAAGAACGCCGAAGTGGCCGTGAAAGGCCATGACGCGGCCGACGGATTCCGGAAAACCTTCGGAAAGTTCATACGCCCCGTTCCTTTCGACGACGCGGGGAACGGGGAGAAACCGAACGAGATCCTTCCGGACGGCCACCGGACCGGCGCCTGGCCCTCCGCCCCCGTGGGGTGTGGAAAAGGTCTTGTGGAGGTTCAGGTGCAGGATATCGACGCCGACCGCGCCCGGCTTCACGACGCCCAGGACGGCGTTCATGTTGGCCCCGTCGCCGTAGACGAGCCCGCCCCGGTCGTGGACGATGCGGGCGATCTCGCGGATGTTCGCCTCGAAGAGACCCAGGGTGTTGGGGTTGGTGATCATGATCCCCGCCGTCTCAGAGTCCATCAGCCCCACCACCGTTTCTGGGAGAAGGATGCCATCCGGACCGGAAGGGACCGGAACGGGGAGATAGCCGCAGAGGGCGGCGCTCGCCGGATTCGTGCCGTGCGCCGTGTCGGGAATCAGGATCTTCGTTCGCTGTTTCCCCCGGAGGCGATGGTACGCGTGGATGATCAGCATGCCCGTCAGCTCCCCCTGGGCGCCGGCCGCCGGTTGCAGCGTCACCGCGTCCAGGCCCGTTATCTCGGCCAGGAACCGCTCCAGGTCGAACACCAGTTGCAGCGCCCCCTGGGACAAAACGGACGGCAGCAGCGGATGGGCCGCGGCAAATCCCCGAAGACCCGCCAGCTTTTCGTTGATCTTGGGGTTGTACTTCATGGTGCATGAGCCCAGCGGATAGAGGCCGGTATCCACCCCGAAATTCCAGGTGGAAAGCCGGGTGTAATGACGGACCACCTCGATTTCGCTCAGATCCGGGAAATCGGGTCCATCGCCCGTCAGTTCAGCAGGCAGGGGACTGGACGGCACATCGCCCGCGGGCATGGAGAAGCCGCATCGCCCCTTCTTCCCCCGCTCCCAGAGGAGCGGCTCGTTCAGGACAAGGCCGGTCGTTCCGAGTGATTCGCTCATGCGGTCACCTCCTCGACCAGCCGGTCCATCGCTTCCCGGCTGCACGTCTCCGTAACGCAGAGGAGGCCGTGATCCGCCAGCTCGGGATAATAACCGCCCAGCGACAGTCCGGCCACGATCCTTTTCTCGAGCAGGTGTCGATACGCTGCGTCGAAGCCGCCGGGGAAGCGGACAACGAACTCGTTGAACGTGGGGCCGGAAAAACGGATCGGGCATCCCGCGTCCCGCAACGCGTTCTTCAGGTATTCCGCCTTGTCGTGGTTGAGGGAGGCCAGCTCCCGAATGCCGGTCCCCCCTATAGAGGCCATGTACATTGCGGCGGCGAGCGCGCAGAGGCTGTTGTTGGAGCAGATGTTCGAGGTCGCCTTCTCCCGGCGTATGTGCTGTTCCCGCGTGGCCAGCGTGAGAACGAAACCGCGCTTCCCGTCCCGGTCCTTCGTCTTTCCGACGAGGCGGCCTGGAAGGCTCCGCATGTGCCGTTTCCGACTCGCGAGCATGCCCAGGGCCGGCCCCCCGAAAGAGCGGGGGATGCCCAGGCTCTGCCCCTCTCCAGCAACGATGTCGGCGCCCTGGCTTCCCGGACTCTTCAGGAGCCCGAAGGCCAGCGCCTCGGTGAAGCCGGAGACCAGCAGCGCACCGCCGGAATGGGCCCTCTGTGCCGCCGCCGGCAAGTTTTCGATGCAGCCGAAGAAGTTCGGCGACTGTACCGCGACAGCGGCCAAGTCCTGGATCTCCCTGATGCGGTCGAGGTCGGTGAGTCCCGTTTCGAGATAGGGGAGCTCCAGAAGTTCATATCCGGTGGGGGCGAAGTAGGTCCGGACGACCTGCCGGTAGTGGGGGTGGATCGCCCGGGAAAGGGCCACCTTCTTCCGTCCGGTGATGCGGACCGCCATCAGGAGCGCCTCGGCCAGCGCCGTCGCGCCGTCGTAGTGGGAGGCCGTCGCCACCTCCATCCCCATCAGGCGGGCTGCCAGGGTCTGGTACTCATAGATCCCCTGCAGCGTGCCCTGGAGCATCTCCGGTTGGTACGGCGTGTAGGAGGTTACGAACTCGGAACGGCCCAGAAGCGAAGAAACCGTCGCGGGGATGTAATGATCGTAGCTCCCGGCGCCCAGAAAGACGGAATATTCCGGGGAGACGGCCATCCGGCCGGCCAGACGCCCGACAAGCTCCTCCAGGGCCCACTCGCTCATCGCCTCCGGCAGTTGCAGCGCCCCCTTGAAACGGCAATCCCCCGGAACCGCCGCAAAGAGGTCGTCGAGCTCCTTGAGGCCGACCGTACCGAGCATGGCGGCGATATCCCCATCGGTGTGGGGCAGATACCGCATCTACACGCCCCCTTTCAAACGGGCGAGGTAGGCCTCCGCCGTCAGGAGTTGCGAGACGGCCGCGGGATCATCCGGTTTCACCATGACCATCCACCCGTCGCCATAGGGGCTCTGATTCAGGAGGACGGGATCGTCGCTTAGGGGGCCGTTCACGGCGGCGATCTCCCCCGCCAGCGGCATGAAGCATTCGGAGACCGATTTTACCGATTCCACCGTGGCAAAGACCGCCCCCTGCGCGATATGAATGCCAACGGCGGGCAGCTCGACATAGACGATATCCCCGAGCTGATCCTGGGCGTAGTCGGTAAGCCCTACGCGCGCCAGATCTCCCTCCGGCCGGACCCATTCATGGTCGGGGCTGTAACGGAGTTCCTCCGGCAACTGGATTTCCTCGATCTTTTTCATCTCTCCTCCCTTGAGATTTTTTTAACAGATGACCCATTTTCAAAAGGGCGCTATATTAGCCGGTGCAGCTTTTTCATCAGATCGGTGAACATATCTTCCGCAAAACAGTAGCGCATCGTCAGGAAGCGCTTCCGGAAGGCCGTCACCTCTTCCCGGACCGACCGGCCACCCGCCACCACGTCGTGGATGTACTGGGCCAGCCTCCGGAAATCCTCCGGCCCCATGCCGAACCGCGTCATCTCCTGCACGCCCAGCCGGAGCGCACCGGCCGCGGTAAACCCCTCTTCGTCGGGCGCCGCCTGGTAGTTGCAGATGATGTTGCTCTCCTCGAGCCGGCGGGCCGCTTCCACCGCCCTGGCATATTCCACCTTCACGATCACCTGATGGGTCTCCGTAAAAGAGATCGCCGGATCGCCCGCCACCTGCAAACCCGCATCCCGGAGCGCCCGTGCAAAGGCCTTCGCATTCCGGATAATCGCCTGTTGGTAGGCGTCCCGGAAACAGTTCATCTCATAGGCGGCCATCAGCAATCCCAAAAGGGTTCCCAAGTGGTGGTTGCTGACGCTTCCCGGAAAGGTCCGGTTCTCCACCGACTCCCAGAGGGCGTACTGTTTCTCCTCTTCCCGCCAGTTTCCGGCAACGATTCCCCGCTGTGTGCCGAAGAAGGTCTTGTGGGTGGAGCCCGTGACCAGGTCCGCCCCTTCAGCGAACGGTTCCTGGAAGTAGGGTCCCACCAACCCCAGGACATGGGCCATGTCATAGAGGATGACGGCTTCGATCTTCTGCTCCCGGAGGAAGTCCCGGATCTCCCGGACGGGTTCGCGGTGGAGGACCATGCTCTTGCCGAAGATGATCAGCTCGGGCCGGGACTCGTCGATGATCCGGCAGGTCGCCTCCACGTCGATCTTGTAGAGGTTCTCCTGCAGGACCGGAAAGTTGACAACAGCGGGCTTTTCCGTCTGCGGATCGAACCGGACGAAATTGTAGAGGGCGCCCATCGGCTGGGCGCTGAGATGGCCGCCCCTGATAATGTGGTTGTTCAGAACCGAACGGATCCGCCTGGGTTCCGTCTTCCGGTCGCCCCGGTTCAGATAATCGACCAGGCCGCTGAAGACCACGGCATTGGCCATTTGTCCGCTCATCACTCGAACCTCGACTTCCCGGCAGGAGAGATAGCGGGTCATCTCCTCCTTGAGCAGCACCTCCACGCGGTCGATGAAATCCGTTCCCTGATAGTAGAAGATCTCCGCATCGTAGTAAGAGCGAAGGGAGCGGTGCTCGGCATAGCGGAAGGCGGGATCCATCATGGTCAGGCGCCGCACCATCGGGGAGACGGTTTGTTCGGAGGGGATGAGATTGATGCACTCGGTCTGGCGCCAGAGGGTATTTTGAATTGCCTTCTCCAACAGATCAAAGGTTTTTTCCTGCCAGGCGCCGGAGAGCGACTTCTCCCGGTCCTCCGCGGGGCGCTGGAGAATCGGCATGGCATAGGGCGGCGCATCGGAACGCAGGTGGTAGGGAACCGCGACCGCATCGACCCGGTTTCCCCGAATCTCGATTTCCACCGGATCGTCCCTCCGGATACGGCTGTCCACCAGCATCATGCCGATGGCCCGCATCTCTCGCTCCCCGGTGAAACGCGTCGAAAGACCCGTACCCGCAGTCTTCCAGTACGGAACCATCGTGCCGCTCGTCACAAAACCGATTTCCTCGGAACCCTTGAAGACACGGAATCCCGCCCGGGCGATCCCCTTTCCGCAGAGGGCAAAAGGAACGATCCGCCGCGGAAGGTCTTCCGACGAGCTGTAATCCTCATCCTGAAGCTTCTTCAGGGCTGCAAACTGGACGGACAGGGCCCCACGGCCGACGAAGTTCCCCTTCAGCGGCGACAGGCTCACGGCGAAACGGGCCAGGGGACAGGCGAAGATGGGGATCTCTTGTCCGGCCGGATCCTTCCCCAGTTCATGGCCGAAAAGAGGCAATCCGGCTTCCAGCCTCAGGGTGTCCCGCGCCCCCAGTCCCACCGGGATCGCCCCCTTCTCCAGGAATAGATCCCAGAGCCACGGGGCGTCAGCAGCCGCAAAGAAGAATTCAAAACCGAGGGGCTCACCGGTGTAACCGGTCCGGGATATGAGCACCTTCTTCCCGCGGATGGAGGCGGATCGAATGGCATTCTTGATCGGTTCCGGCAGACCGCCGGAGCCGATCAGTTCCTGGAGAATGGCCCGGGAAGAGGGCCCCTGGAGGGAGATCATCGCCATCGATTCGGAGACGTCTTCCATTTGGGCCTCGGGGAAAATTGCCAGCATATCAAATAGATGCCGACAATCGGCCTCCCGGTTGGCGGCATTGACCACCAGAAGGTATTCATCCGGCGTGAACCGGTAGAGATAGGCGTCGTCGAGGGCACCCCCATGGTCGTTGGGGATCATCGTGTACTGTGCAAAACCGGCATCCAAGGCGGCGGCGTTGTTGGAAAGGACATGCTGTAGAAAGGCGAGAGCCCCGGAACCGCGGACGATGAATCGTCCCATATGAGACACGTCGAAGAGTCCAGCCCCCTTCCGCGTGGCGAGGTGCTCCTCCACGATTCCGGTGCGGTACTGGAGGGGCATATGCCAGCCGCCGAAATAGACCATCGCGGCGCCGAGGGAGACATGCTCGTCGTGCAGAACTGTCTTTAAAAGCTCACCCATAATCATTTCCTCTTTCTTCTTAAATCGCAACGCCCGCCTTTTTACCCTGTATCTGAAAAACGGTTACCCCTGGGATGAGGATGCATAAAAAACATAAGCTCCCGCGATTTGCAGATTCTATAGGCCGTAGGCCTCATCCAGCAACTCCAACGGATTTTTTACCTGAATCGTACTTTTCCCCTGCTGCAAGCCGTCTCTCATTTGGAGCATACAGCCAAAGCACCAGCTTGTTACGATGTCTGTTTTGGAATCGATGATATTCTTAATCTTATTCTGCCGTAGTTTGAGGGTGAGGTCATAATGGTCGCCAAGCCCCCATGGACCGGCCAAACCACAACAGTCATTACCCCCTTCCATCTCCACTACTTCCAATCCCGGAATCATTTTGAGAAGACGGCGGGTATGATTGGCGGTGGCTGTCATCTTCTGGCTCAACTTCTCATGGCAGGAGAGATGAACTGCAACCTTTCGCCTGAGATCTTTCTTCGGCAGCATCAGGTGATCAACACCGATCACTTCCATAATGAACTGGGCGGGTTCATATAGTTTGTTAATCAGGGCGCGGGCCTTTTTCTCATAGACCTCATCCTTCATCTTGGTAAAGTCCTTGGCGTATTCCTTCACACCGTACAGACAGGAGGGACAATGGGCAATGATATATTTGTAACCCGAGAGTTGGTCAATGTTGTACCTGGCAAGTCGATGGGACTCTTCAATGTTCCCGATTGCGCTGAAAGGTTCCCCGCCACAGCGCTGGGGTGGTAAAGAGACCTGCCAGTGATTGCATTTCGCGATCCGGATAAAGCTGTCAGCAATAGGCTCCGCGAAAAGATCCGAGCTGCAGCCGTAAAAATAGGCAATGTCCGCCTTTGAGGCGGGGATGTTAACCAGTTCCGGGTACCTGTTTTTGACGCTGGCTCCGGACAACGTCGGCAGATAGCGGTGATAAGGAACACGGATGGGAAGAATGTCCTTCGGAAGGGCCGAGAGCAGCTTCCGGCTCACATCGTTGGACCAGAGACTCTGAGTTGCGCCAAAAAGACGAATCATAAAGTTATACATCCCCGGATGAGACATGACATATTCGATTGCGGGGGCGATCATCTTGCTGCGCTGGTCCTCTCTCATTTTGATGACGATGTCCCGCATGCTGGCGTTGGTGGCACATTTAAACGTGCACTGTCCGCAGAGCAGACAGAGATCGAATATTTTCTTCAACAAAGGATCGTTTTTGACTGATTCCCAATCCTTATTTATATCAATGGACATCGCCAGGGCCCGTTTGAATGTCGGGGCGGCCTCGGAACGGGTGGTGAATTGATCCGACAGTTTATCGAAAACCGGGCAGACATCCGCGCACTGAGAACAGAAAGAACAGGCACCGCTATAGAGATTCGAAAAATCTCTGAAACGGGCAAGATTCAGTTGGCTGTCTTTCTCATCAATCCCTACCAACTCCTCTATGGCCTGATGAAGATTCTTATTGCGAGCCTCTTTAATAATCTTAACACCCGGATGCAGAATCATCTCCGGATCCATCAGCTCTTTTATCTGAACGAACAGATCGAACAAACCCAGACCGAATACGTGGGGCAGGATGACGCCCCGGGTCCTTCCATCCGCATGTTCGGCGCTCATGCTCCCACCAAGGGCGGAGACTTTTTCCGTAATTCTGGTCATGACATGGATCAGTTTCTCCCGGTCCTGTTGCTGGCTGAGGTTCAGTAGGAGGTAAATATGGAAGTTACAGTCGCCCGCATGTCCGTGGGTGCCCGCAACCACCTGTTGTTCCCCGAGCACCTCCTCCATGTAGCCGATGAACTCCGAGATCTTTGCCTCGTCCCTCGGGATGACCACGCACTCGATCATCGTCAGGGGCCTTTTCCTCGGATCATAGCCGTGAAGGACCTGCAGGGCGCTTCTCCTTCCTACCCAGAGGGCATCCTGTTTGGCCGGATCGGTGGCCATTTCGAAACCGAGGGCGCTGGGGTACTTATCCAGTACTTTCTTCAAAGCCTCTGTCTGATCATAAATCAAGGCGGCTGCCTTCTCATGGTCCATGATGCTCACCTTGCCGATCCTTCCGGCCGGATCGTCGGGGTCCGGTTTGACTTCCATATCGTCGAATTCGATGAGGTACATCAATTTGGCATCCTCACGTATGCCGAGGTTCGGATAGGTCTTGCGGATCAGGGCCAAGTTGGTGGTGATGGCGGTGTCGAAGCAGGACGGCGCCAGGTCGTAGATGGTCGGAATCGCACTGCATGCCTCCCGAAGATCCGTAAAATAGACAATGCCGGTCGCCTTCTGCGTGGCCAATGGGAGCGCCCGCAGCTTGGCCTCGGTGATGATCCCCAGGGTCCCCTCCGAATGGGCGAATAGACGGGACCAGTCCACCCGAACGCCCTTCTCAATCTGCCGAAGTATATCTAATACATTGTAGCCGGATGAGTTCTTGGGCACACGGGGAAAATCCCGATCAATCGTTTCGGCGTTTTGTCGAACTAGATCCAGGATCCTCTTCCATGGCTGACTCTTGGAATCGATCTCTGAGGTCCACAGACCTGTTCCATCGGACAGTACAACATGCAGATCCATCACCTGATGCTGGGTCGTCCCCAGCTTACAGGAATTGGCCCCTGATGCGTTGTTGGCGATCATGCCACCGATAGTGGCCATGTCGGTGGATGCCGGGTACGAGGCCAGAAACACCGAGTACTTCTTCAAAGAGTTGTTCAGCCGAGTGCAGATGACGCCGGATTGGGCGTAAACAACCTTTCCGCCTTGAGGATGGTCCCCCAGGACCTCCATTTTGTCCATGAAGCGCATGTCCAGGACGATTCCGGCACCGACAGATTGTCCGGGCAAACCGCTGCCCGCCCCTCTGGCATTGATGGGAATCCGGTTCTGGTGGGCCAAGCGAACGGCTTTCTCCACGTCGGAATGGCTTTTCACCCCGACCACGGCCAGGGGCGTAAAGCTGATCGGTCCGACATCGAACGCGTAACCCATGCAGCCCACCTGGCTGATTTCGATCTGGGATTCGGAGATGCCGGCCTTGATGAGACCTTTGCGGATAGCCTCCTTGTCGAAGCCTGCGGTCGGTTTCACGAGCGGTGCCAGTTTTTCGGCCGCCAGAAGGGTGAGATGGGTGTTCCTCCCCCCCGCACCGGGTTTTTGTCCGTCCGGCAGGACGATCTTGACAATCGATTCGCCTCCGAAGACGAGGACCGTTTTTCCGTCCGGACGGTTCGGCTGAGTGATCAATACCAGCGTCAGATCGGCGACATTGGTCCCCGAGGGTCCGGTTGCAATCTCCAGCCCCAGCTTCTTGAAGAACGTGGCCGAATCGTAACGGGTCAGATAGTCGCGATAATCAAGGCCCCTGCTCCGGGCCAGCTCCAGGGTGTTCTTGTCTGCAATTGCCCCGGCCAGGTCGGAATGGCCGTCCACCCCGTCCGTGGAGAAACTGGCAAAGGTGATGTCGTCCCCACCGGTCAGATGGGGGGTGATCGCCTTCCAGATGTTTTCAATTTCAACCGTGACCTCTTCCTTAATTTTATCGGCTGCGGAACCGGTTCTGCAGCCGATCAGATGGACTTCATAGCCCAGTTCCCCCGCCTTTTCCCCGGCAGCTTCCATCGCCAGGTCGTTGTTGGCAATGATGACATACTGACTCCTCTCCTGGGCCAGAAGGGGTGAATCCTTGGGTAGGGTTTCATTTTCCTGTTTCCCCAAGTTCTTTTCGATGTACTTCTTCACCGCCGGCGGCGTCTGTTCCCAGATGTTGTGGCCCGTCAGGACTTTCTTTGCCGACTCGAACGTGGAATCGTCGCCGACGGTCGGTCCCGACGCGATGACCGAGGGATCGTCCACGACGCCGGTTTTCGTGACCGGAACGTCTGACAGAACCAGGGAAATGAATCCGCCAGCGTTCTTCGCCAGCTTGCGCATCCCGCCGCCTTTCAGCGGATCGATGTGCTTTCGCACCGCGTTGACTTCGTCGATAGTAGCTGGAACCGTGAGCAACAGATTGATTACGGCCACATAATCATGCAGATTGATCCCCTTTATGGGCAGGGCCATCAGGGAAGATCCGCCGCCGGAGATGAGGGCGATGACCAGGGTTCTTTCGTCGGCGCCCCTAAGGAGCTCGACCATGCCCCTTGCCCCTTCCACGCCCGCTTCATTCGGGGTGGGATGGTTCGCTGCAAAAAGCCTGATCCTGTCAGAGATCGGTCCATTCGCCTGCTCCTGATAGACATTCAGGATGCCGGCGGTGATACGATCACCCAATATATTTACCAACTCGGAACCGGTGCGTCTTCCCGCCTTGCCACCGCCGACCACAAAGATCTTGTCATACCGCTCGAGGTTGTATGGTCTTCCCGCGACCGTCAACAGGTGGGCGGCCTCATCAAAGCGGAAGTACCGTCTTAACGCCGCTTCAGGGAATACGCTCTCCAGGGCATGACGGAGGATGTTTCTTGCATCGGTCTGCCCTGATGAGGGGAGACACCGACTGCCGGAGCAGCTAAGCACCTCCGGCGTGCCTCCAGCCTCTACACTACTCCTTGCCATGCTGACTCCTTCTTTTATATTATTGACATTATTATAAAATACGTGGCCATCAACTCATTTGCCCTCTATGAGCTTTTTCATCCTTGCCAAGCCCTCAACTATATTCTGCTTTGAAGTGGCATAGCTCAGCCTGATGTATTGTTCGGTTTCGCCCGGATTCCGCTTGCCAAAATGAATGTCAGCAAGCACGGAAACGCCATTCTGCAGAAGGTACTTGCGGAGCGCCTCAGCATCTTTCAGTCCGAGGTTCTGTGTAGCAGCCGTTACATTGGGGAAGACGTAGAAGGCCCCACCTGGTGTATGGCAGTGCACACCTTTGATTTCATTCAGGAGCTTCACAATGAGGTTGCGCCTCTCTTTGAAGATTGCAACCATTTTTTTTGTTTTATCCTGAGACCCATTAAGCGCCGCCATCAGTGCATACTGTGCCATGTGGTTGGGGCAGGCCTCTGTTCGGAAAGAACTTCAAACGAATTTTCCGTACCCAATTCCTGTGTCCTATTTGAAATCTCCATTTTCTCTTCCTTTACATTTGTTGATAAGCAGATATGAGGCCCCTCTTGAACACCTTCTCGCCGTCGATTCGCCTCATCCGGTTAGAAAATATTCCGTGAGTTATTTCTCCAACCTAACGGCATGATCGTTTTTCTTTAAATCTCGGGAAAAGGTGATATCCATCCCCGACATTAAAGAATATAGGGCACTTTCATATTGAAACTTTTGTAGATAACGAAGGTTTCTACGGACTCCACCTCCTTGATTTTTGAGACCTCATCAGTATAGAAAGTCAAAAGGTTAAATTGATCGTTGAGTAAAACTGTAGCAAGCAGATCAAACCGACCTGTAACAACACATACCGATACTACTCCTTTAATTTTGCTAAGCTCTTCACCCTTTCTGACAAGGTCCATCGTACGGAGCTTGATGCCGATTTGAACCAAGCTGTGACCTTCCAAGGCTTCCGGCTCCACAAGGCCTACAATGTCCAGAACCCCCTCATCCATCAATTTAGTGACGCGCGCCCGAACCGTGTTTTCAGTGATGGCCAAATCGTTGGCAATCTTCTTGAAGGATTTACGACCATCCCGAAGGTGTTTAATAATGGCTAAGTTTATTTCATCAATTTTCATATAATTGCCCTCCTGCTTTTAATAAACACTATTTGAGTATTTTGTCAATTATTTTTTTCTTAATTTTATATTATCTCAATTAATTAATAATATTATTATGTATCACACATATTGTTAACGGTACTGTCAAGTTTTTTATGTAAAATATTCATAGGCCAAGTCACGCCTGTCCGGTTAAAGTTTGCTGATCACCATGTAATATGTTGATATTGTGTAGTAAATTAGCAATTTTAAGTTTTTTCGGTTTGAATTTACATCGCATTTTCCGGCATGTACCTTCTTCCCAACAATGGGAGGGAGGGTTGCCGATGAATGTTGGGAAAACGGTCTTCGCACAGATACTGGAGCATCTTCCACGATATGAATTTGACAAATTCGTTAAAGAGTACGAGGGTAATCGCAGGGTCAGAAGGTTTCCCTGTTATGATCAGTTCCTCTGCCTTGCCTATGCCCAGCTTACGTACCGGGAAAGCCTGAGGGATATTGAGACATGCCTGAACTCTCATCACGAGAAACTTTATCACATCGGGTTCCGCGGTCAGATTTCGAGATCCACAATGGCCGATGCCGGCGAGATGCGAGATTATCGAATTTATCAGGACCTTGCCTATCATCTTATTTCCATTACGAGAAAGCTCTATCAGAACGAAGATCTGGCGATCGATCTGGATTACTCTCTCTACGCTTTCGACTCAACGACCATCGATCTGTGCCTTTCCCTTTTTCCTTGGGCGCATTTTCGCAAGACCAAAGCCGCCATCAAGATGCACACATTACTCGATCTGCGGGGATCCATTCCGACATTTATCAGCCTGACTACCGGCAAAGTACACGATGTCAACGTTTTGGATATTCTCCCCTTGGAAAAAGATTCCGTCATCGCAATCGATCGTGGATACATAGACTTTTCAAGGCTTTATACACTGAACCTGTTTCCCGCTTTCTTCGTGATTCGCGCCAAGAGCAATTTTCGGTGCCGCCGCCTCAATTCTCAGAAAGTGGACAAAACGCTGGGGCTTCGTTCCGATCAACGCATTGTTCTCACAACCAAGAAATCCAGAGCGGCCTACCCGGAGACTCTGCGCCGGGTGTCCTACGTGGATCTGGACACCAAGAAGCGTTTTGTCTATCTGACCAATATCTTTACCGTTTCCGCCATAACCGTCGCCGATATTTACAAGCAGCGCTGGCAGGTGGAGCTCTTCTTCCGCTGGATCAAACAACATCTGAGAATCAAAACCTTTTACGGTACATCGCCCAACGCCGTCAAAACCCAGATATGGATCGCTATCAGCATTTATCTTCTGGTCGCCATCCTGAAAAAGAGACTCGATCTGCCCGGCAGTCTCCACACAATTCTGCAAATTTTAGAGGTCAACATTTTTGAGAAAAAGCCAATTATTCAGATAGTTAAAGATGCTTACAAGCAAGAACCGGAACCCAGTTTATGCAACCAGCTAAATTTATTCAACAGTTAACGGGACAGGCGTGAACGCCGATATTTTCTCTATGGCCGAAATATAAACATCTAATACGCTGAAAAAGCCTTCTTCCGGGAGATTATGAAGATAAGATATAAATCACTGCTATCCCATCGTTGATTATTTGTGAATACGTAAGCCAATAAAATATAATCGTTTATCCCTAATAATCATTGATATCAATGGAGCAGACATGAATTTTCGCGACTGGGCATGTAAGCACTTGTCTCAATACAAGGTGGACGTCTTAGGGGTGCAGGAAGATGGGCTCTTTCCTTACGGTGACCGAAAGATCCCCCTATCTCACATACTGCCACGCGAGCCCATCGATCATCGCAAAGAGAACATTCTGGAAAAATACCGCGCGCAGTTCTGGTACTATTACGACCCCAGAATAATAAAGCTACACCAGTTCTTTCATCACCTGAATTCGTCGCAGGCTCTCTGCATCAACCTCTTCTATCCTCTGATATATGAGAAAAAACTTGACTTCTTCCTACGGTTTTTAAGTATTTCACCTGGTGTTGATCTGCATGCATTTTTCGAAAAGAAATCGGTCATTGAGAAGGGGGCTAAAAATCTTACGTCTTTCGACTTTTGCGTTCAGCTCGCGGCGGCAAGGAACATCTTCGTAGAAGTTAAGTACACGGAGTATGGGTTTAGCAAAGCGCAGGAAGATGACGAACATCGAGCCAAATTTCACAGGACGTATCTCCCGCTGCTCCTTGAGAAATCAAGGTACCTGGTAGATGAATGCCAAGAAGAGAAGTTCTTCCTCAATCACTACCAAATTCTCCGGAATCTTGTGCACATCAGCGACACAGACCACGTTGTGCTTTTGTTTCCGTCCGCTAACTCCGTTGTTGCTAAAGAAGCGGCTCACGCGATGGACACACTTTTGACCGAAGCAGGAAGGAATCGGCTTAGGATCGTTTTTCTTGAAGAGTTTGTTTCGTTCCTTGAGGATCAGAGCATGGGTAGCTCCTTGGATGGCTACTACCAGGACTTTCGCACAAAATACTTGCCTCAAGGAGCAGTGGCCCAACAAGGCGGTTAAGTGCCGCTGGGATCAGGTTTTGACCCGACAGTTTTACATGATATGAGCATACCGCTTAGCATAAAGTGGCAAGGCAAGATCCCAGGATATTGATGAAAAAACAAACAAACGATACGAAGCAATTGGAAGGCGCTTTTCCACCACCACCGGTGGAGGGCAGCAAGTTTCTTGTGCCAATCACAACCTGGCCTGAAATGTTTCGCGAAACCACGTGTACCGGCGTCATATTTGACGAGTTTTGGTATGATAGTGTCGAAGCTGGCGTGGCTTATTTCTTTCGCTGGTTAGGAGAGCCTCGGGCCACAGTTCTCGTTGTTTGGAACGACAAGATGCCAACCCATATCGAATGCCGTAAGAGGGGTGCCCTGCCTACTGTCGCAGACGAGTCTGAACGGATTATTGCTGAGGTCACACTGCTTTTCCGTAACGCCGGATTCTGGTGTAACCACATCAACCAT
>JAPLJX010000253.1 GCA_026388375.1 Deltaproteobacteria bacterium | reverse complement strand
ATTTGAAATTTATCTTCTTTTGCTTTATCAAGAACCTTGCCAATAATTTCTCTTGTCATATTTTGCTCCGTAATTCATACATTCGATCCTTGATTCCTTCTTCAATATCTTTGAGTTTTCCCTCAAGTAAATCAAAGCCTGTAGGAATCAAACGAGGTAACACAGAATTATCATTTGGATCCTTATAACTGTCTTTTGTATTTAAAAATATCTCTTTAATTTTCTCCTTCTTTGATTCTACTTCATCCAGCCTCAACCGCTGAGAAAAGATGTCAAGACGCATAGGAGCAAAGGTGTCACCGCCCTCGCCACGAGGCGATGGCCGATAAAAGTATGACTGTATCAGAGAATCTTCGGAGTCACCTGGATAAGGCCCAATAAAATCATCAATGTTAGAAGACATCAATCTATGGATGTCAAATCGCAATTTGCTTGTTTGTTTACTCATAGCTATAGTCATCAGATCTGATGGCTTATAAGTTAAAAAACATATTATAATATTAGTCAAAGACAGTTGCAGTGTGGCTAACCGGCCGAGCATTTTATCAGATGCAGATTTTTCAATGAATATTATCAGATCATTGTCTTTTCTATCACGGATCTCCTGCAAAATGACTTGACAGCACAAATCTGCGCTTATTCTTTCGCAGCATTGTGATGCAAAATTTTTCAACTGTTTAAATGCTTCCCTTGCTGAAAGAAGTTTTGTTTTATCAATTTTGTTACTCATATATTTCTTCAATATCGTGATAGGAATACCTGCTTTGTAGAGGCTGAAAGGTGCCATGTTGTTGAAAGACTCTTCTAATACGGGAGGATTGAAAATATCATCAGAAGTTGGCAATTTTTTATTATAGACAACGACCGAATAATAATAGTACCTGAACTTGTCCGTTTGGGAGATTTCGAGAAGATATCTATCATCCGGCAGAAAGTTTTTATTCTTTATATTGACTATTTTTTCTGTCATTATCAATCACCATGATAGAGTTTTTTTCCACTATTTTATCAAATAAGTTGACCGCCTGTTTGAAGTAAGTGTCATCAGATGTTCCCAACATTGGATATATATAGACGATAATAACTTCATCTTTCTTTTCATTGAGTGATGAGTCATGGATAGATTTTGCCGCAATATCTGTGGGATTCCATGAATGATAATCACCTTTGGGAACTATTGTGCATTCAGCGAAGGTGGTTGTGCCATCGCTCCGTTCTCTTTTTTTTCTGCTGTTTGCTGACGACAGAAAATCAGGCTGCTTTACCGCTTCAATTATGGCCGCACCTGGAAATCTGAAAGAGACATCTTTAATAATCTCAGATATGTTATCTTTGTTATCTTTTTGGTATTTTATTCTCCTGTGTATTATTTGTTTTTCAAACTCATTTATAGCTCCATTGTCCGTTGTCCTTTCTATTAATGAAAAACTCTCTTTTAGACTTTCCTTGAAAGAGTCACTGATGTACTCTATATCGCAGATTTCATTATACATAAAATTTATGATACCCATTTCATCAAGATCCTTGTTTATCATAACAGACAGCAACTTGTTATTAATACAATAATTGATTTTGTATTCTCCTAAATCGGGATAATCAATCAAATCATTCTCATTCTTCATACTTTCAATAATATCATTGTCGCCCATATCAATTGAATGAACAAAGTAGGTTTTAATAATTAATTTTACAATTCCTTCCAATATGACAATGCCCGGCTGAAGATAGAGATGCTCGTAAAGATGTCGTCTGGCTTCGAGGAGTTGCGCAGCAGCAACGGCAGAAATGCCTAAGAAAGATAAGTGCTTTTCAGGTGTAATCTCAAGACCATCAGTAATATCCTTTAAAAATTGAACGGAGTCGAGGAAGATTTTTCGTCCCGTATATTGAGTGTCTCTAAACACATAGTCAATTTTGTCACTATCAATAGGGCTATTGATAATCGCATCGAGATAGCCAACGCCAAAGCATCCATTAATCAGTCTTTTTAAGTCCTTTCTGGAATATCCTATATTATTCAACTGATTTTCATAATTTGACTTCGAAAAGATTTTATCTATTTGTTTCTCTGTTTGAAATTCATGGGAGTAATATTCCTTATAATCTGCGGGTTTCCAATTTAATTCATTAAAAACACTTTCAATGAGATGGGAAAACGGCAAATGTCCAATATCATGCATCACTGCGGCAATTCTTAAAAATTGCCGTTCATATGGATTGCCAATGTTCTCTTTTTTGGTTATTGCGTCATAAAGGTATGAGGCAATTTTCATAACGCCTAATGAGTGATGATACCTGGTATGGCTTCCCTCATCAATACCTAACCAACGTGATTTCAATCCTAATTGAGATATTTTGTGTAGCTTATTACCCTTCAGCTCGGATAACAAATCGATTTCAACTTGAGACAGATAATTAATATTTTTTGAAATTATTTGAAATTCCCTGTTAAATTTATCATGCCAGAAATTGTCGTTTGATAATGGATCTAAATCATACTTAGGTTCTCTTCCATAAGTCAACGACTGCGACTGCCTGTTCAGTTCAATGGTCAAATCTTCAATGAATTCCTTCGCGCTGACACCTAATGCTTTGGCATCATGAATATTTGACTTCACCAACTCCTCAATAATATATTTATACTTGCCGTTCCTTTGTGGCTCTTTATCTATCACAAGCAATGGAATATCCCTCTCAGTTAGTAAATCACCAAGAAAGGCTATCAATAGTGGGTCCCATTCGCAGCTGCATCCCGCAACAGTAACCGACCCTATTCTAAAAGAAAGATGCTTCCAAACTATCTCAAGCATCTCCCTCATACTTTTTTCTTTCTTATAGGAACCAGGAAAAGAAAGAAAAGATTTTCCCGGTTTACCGCAAGCAGGACATTTTAGAAAAAACGTTTTATCATATTTTTCATATTCTCCATGTTTTGAGTCTCTATGATAGGATGCAATAAATGCCCAAAGGGAATGTGGCTGGCCTTTCTGTGGGCAGAAACCATCGGCATCACATGTGATATAAAAAATATCTCCTCTTATTTGGATTTCTAAATACTCTTTTAAAGAAGATTTATCATTCCTTAACCTTAAGAAAAAGCTTTCGCACTCTTCCGGTTTTGGTAATGAAAACGCCTTTTCCTTTTCATAGTCACCATATTTTTCGAATTCTCTTATTAACAAACCGTCAAAATTCAAAGTCAGAGTTACTGCACCATAATTCCTGTGTACATCAGCTAATTTTTCATGAAAAGGTGAACGTTTAGTATCTATAATAATATCAATCAACTCCTCATTAAAATCTTTCCAAATGCCCTCCAAATCTTCCTTCTCTTGGAAAATATCCAATAATCGTGCAACGGTGCCCCTGTCTTTTTTGTCTTTTCTTTTAAGTTCATTTAATGTTTGAAAAAGCTCAGCTAATTTACCAGTTTGGCAACTCGGTTTTTGGTTATATTTATTTTCCAGTGTCTCTATTATCTTATATATATCTGGTATCTTTTGCCCTTTATTTGTTTCCACGTCCATAGATACGCCAGCCCCGGTAATAAATAATGGGATCAGACCCTTTTGCTTTAGTTCAAGGAAATGACTTGCCCATTCGGTAAGTATCGTACTGTAATCTCCGTCATTGTCCTGTTTGTTAATAAGATCCTTATCCTTATCAATACCCTCAAAAAAATAACTTTTCATTTTGCTGTTCCTTTGCGAATCAATTTGTTAGTAGCATAAGAAATCGTAAGTCTATACGAAAAAAATGTGAGCCATTTATGATTATGGTTCCTCAATTCTTTTTATATCGTCATGCCCAAGTTCGTAGAGTTCATAGATTATTTGCTTGATTTCGGATTCGAGACGAGGAGCGTCTGGGCTGTCGGGGTCGGCGAGGATAGCGCGGGTGCGTTCGATAATGGGGGCTTTCTGGACGTCGGTGGCTTTGTAAACGGGAATCTCACCAACATACATCGGTTTGTATTCCAGGAAACCACCCGAGCGGACTGCAGCCCTGTGGCTTATCCACCATTTGCACAGGGGCGAATTGAGTACTGCCAGAAGATAAAGGTCGCTCGTCGGTATAATGTTGGCCGGAGCACTGACATAGTTTGCCGACGAGTCAAAAGCGAATTTCGGTTCAGTTGCCAGATTGCCCCAAATGATTTTGGGCTTCTCGAATTCCTGATAATAATCTGCGGCATAACGTTGCAATGCGTACCACTCGTACCTTCCGCGTTCTGATTCATTTCTGTTTTCAAGCTGATCCCTGTACTGAGCGAGATGATTTAACACAACAGGAAATCTTTTCAGATCAAAATGCCATGGTACATATAACAAATACAGCCCCGCCCACTCCGCTTTCCACTTGCGGATGTCGCGGCCGCGGAACCAGGGCTTGATCAGGTCGGCGCTTTTGGGGTCTTCGGTGATGAGCCGTTTCCGGGTGGCCTCGTCGATCACGAAGGCCTCGTTCAGGCCGGTCTTGATGCCGTAATATAACTTCCCTTCCACATGCTCGCCCAAGGGCTTGCCGGCCTTTCTGAGTTTCTCCATCAAGGCCAGCACGTCCGGGCGCTCCAGCGTCCAACCCTCCGCCTTCAGGGCATCGATCGGCATGCTGAAACCGACGGCGGCGAGGGTTTCGTCCAGGCGTTCCAATTGGGAAGGATCGGTAAAGGTGGCGACCAGCGTCTTTCCGGCCGCTTCGGGCTTGCCTTTTTCCACGAGCAGGATGGACGGGTAGGTGGTGGCGTCGAAGATGGGGAGATCGCCGAAATCGATTACTGTTTTTGGCGTTGCTTCGCCGGCGAGGAGCGCGCGGGTGTTCCTGCCATAACCGGCCCGCATGAACTTGTTGGGCGCGATAAAGCAGAGATGGCCGCCAACCTTGAGCAGGTCCAGCCCGCATTTGTAGAAATAGGTGTAGAGATCCGCCGTGCCGCAGTAGAACTTGCCGAAGGTCTTGGCCAGATCGGGTTTGAGAGGCCGGATCGCCTCATGACGCACATAGGGAGGATTGGCAATGACGACGTCAAACCCACCCTTTTCCCGAAAGACCTCGGCAAAATGGAACTTCCAGAGAAAGAAGGGGCGGATATTGGCCCTCTTCCACTCGCCGATCCTTTTCAAGGCGTTTGTTTTGTGCTGCTCTTTCAGGGTCGCTTCGATCAGTTCCCATTCCATCGCCTCGATCCGCGCCTTGATCGCGTCTTTTCTGGACTTCTGGAAGGATTCGAAGAATTCCTTATGGAGTTGCTTGAGCTCATCGGCCTTCTTCTTGGCCTCGGAATCAAAGAGAGGGATCGCCTCGCCGATCTTCCCCGCGCGCGTTGACAGCCTTTTCAAGAGATTGGCCTGTTCCTGAAGCTGAAGCTCCAGGTCCTGCCTTTTGACGGGCGTGAGGCGCCCGTCCGCCTTCAGGCGGAAATATTCCCGCTGCAAGAGTGTCTGTTTCCTCTTGGCGTCCCGGATGAGCGCTGCGGTTTCATCCACCGGCGCATCGGTAATGAGTTTTTCATCGAAGAGCTTGATGCCTTCGAACTCCTCCAGGAGGCTGTTGCCCTGCATGATCTTGTAATCCAGGTTCGGCAGGGGCTTGATCTCCCGGATATCGTCTTCGTCCACGATGAGGGAAAGCCAAAGGCGGAGCTTGGCGATCTCCACCGCCCCGGGATCGATGTCCACCCCATAGAGGGAGTTTTGAATGGCCTGACGCTTGAAGAGATAGGAACTGCGCGGTTCCTCCGCGTCGATATACGTGGAGAGGGTTTGCCGCGCCTTGGCGATTTCCGTCATCATGCCGACCAGGAAGGCGCCGGACCCGACGGCGAGATCGCAGAGGCGAATATTGGCGAGTTTCTCGTCGATGAGTTCGGCCCTTGCCCGTATGGGGGCGGGGATGAGATAGGAATAGTCTTTTGTTTCCTGCCCTTCCCGCCGCACCCGTGCATCGTGTTCATGGATCATCTCACCGAAACGGATCAGGAATTCCAGATCCTCCCGGCTGAAGAACAGATCGCCATCGACACCGGCCAGTTCTGCTTCCAGATAGCTGATGAGGCTCTCGCGACACATGTAATGGACAATCTCGCGGGGCGTGTAATAGGTTCCCTTGGATTTCCGGTCCTTCACCTCCAGGAGATTTTCAAAGACCTTTCCCAGCATCTCCGGATCGACGGCCACCTCCCGCTCCAGCGGTTCATCTTCCCGGACGGTGAAGTTGTAACGGTCAAAGACGTCGAGGATGCCCGTGCCGGTATCACCTTCCTTCGTCTGGAGATGGTTGGAGAAGAGCGCATCGGGCAGAAGGATGTCGGAATGGATCCAGTCATATTCGTTGATCGGATCGAAAAGCCCGCCGTTCAGGAAGGGGATCTTGCAATCAAAGCGGCTGTAGTAATTCTGATCCCTTTCCCGGGCCAGCGCTTCGTAGAAGAGCGGTTCGAGGATATCGTTGAAGAAATTGGTGTATTTTCGCTCCTCAAAAAGCTGTCGGAGGAAGTTTTTCGGCCCTGTTCCCCATGCCTTGTCCCTGGCGACGCCAAACCAACCCTTCTTCTGCAGGAAGTACAGAAAAACGATCTGCCCCAGGGTCTTCTTGGCAAAATTGACCGTGTCGACGCCTTTGTCGGCAAAGTCTTTTCCGACGGCGGCGTGATGAGACACAATGTCATTGAGAGCATCCTGCAAATCATTGAAAAGGGTTCTGTACTTTTCGAAAAATTCCTTTGTGACCTTCTCGATGCTGAAGGCTTCTTCCAGTTGGGCCAAGGTGGGTTTGTGCCGATCATCCTCCAGGAATGCCTGAAAACGGGTCTGGGCGGTGTGGCTGTTTTCATCCCTCCCGACGAGGAAAGAGTAGCGACGGGCCGGTGTGAGGTCGGTCTTGACGCGAACCTTGCCGGTTTCCTCCTGCTCCGTCCGGTAATCCATCCGGACATAGGAGAAGCGCCAGTCCTCCGTACCGTCGGTGTGGTAGGCGACGATGGCGGCGTCCTTTTCTCCGCGGTGCTTGAGATACCAGGCGATGAAGTTGCGCTGCATCGTGCGGGCGCGGTCTAGGGCGGTTTCGCGCTTCAGGGTGACGATCAGGACGTCCAGCGCCGCTCCTTCAGGATCGGTGTAGTTGCCGAGGCGCTTGTATTGGTGGACATGTTCCTTGTAGGCGTCGGGGATGTACTGCCCCTGATAGGCAAAGGCCTTGGATTCGTCCAGGTCGTTGAAGAGGTTTTTTGCAAAGAGGCGGAAGCGGTTCTCGTCGAAGCCGTTCTGGAAGGTTTCCCGGATGAGCTTCTTGGCTTCCTCGACGCGCATCAATCAGCTCCTTTTTCCGGTCAGGTATTCGGAGAGGATGACTTCCCGGGTGTGCAGTTCCCGTCCCTGCGCGGCCTGTCCGCCCGTCAGCAAGGCCAAGGGGATGTTGTTCCGGAAGATGGCCAACGCCTTGAGCGGATTTATTTCCTGCTCCAGCTCCTGTTTGAGCCGCTTGCTGGTGTTCCTGGGGATGACGCCGTCCTCGAAGGCCCTGAGCACGCCCTTGAGAAAATCCTCATCGTCGTCCGTGAATCCCTGGAACTGTTTCATCTCCCCGGCCTTGAGCCGCTGGATGATGTAGGTCTCGTTGGACCTGCTGCCACGGCCGGTTTTTTCGAGTGTCTCGCCGGAGGTGAGGAGGTCGAACTCCTGTTTGTTCCGTTCCAGGAGCGGATAGAATGCCTTCGGCAGGGCCAAGCGCGGTGTGTCGGGTGCGCAAGCAAAACAATCGGCGGCATCGAAGAAGGTCAATTCACGAACGGCTTTCTCGTTCGCCAGGCAGAACTTCTTGAGCTTGTCCTTGCGGAAGAAGGTGACGACGGCGTCGGGCTCTGCATCCCCGCCGGCGGGCCATTCACGGCCGGAGCGGGCCTTCTTGGGCAGGCGTTTGATCTTTTCAAAGAGGCTGGGATCGTTGTCGCGGACGTCGCGGATCTTTTTGAGATACTCCAGCTCCGACCGCTCGCCTTCGTCTTCCCCCTCCAGGTTCTTTTTGTCGTTCAGTTTAGAGAAGAGCCGGTCGCCGAAGAGCTCATGGCTGGTTACCTCTTCCTCATCGGTCAGGTATTTGGAATCCTCCCCGAGAGTGTCGTGGAAGGCCTGGATTTTGGCCTTGATGCTGGCCTCCAGCCCCAGGTGCAGGTCGGACTGGGCGGTGGGGAAGAAATTGAAGACATGCACCTTCTCATGGGCGGTGCCGACCCGGTTGACGCGGCCCACCCGCTGGAGAACGCGAGTCGGGTTCCAGGGGAGATCGTAGTTGATGACGATGTTGGCGCTATGCAGGTTGATCCCTTCCGCCAGGACGTCGGTGGTGACGAGGATGCGGATGCCATTCTGCCGCCCCTGTTTCCGACTGGGATCGAAGTTGTCCCTGATGAGGTCGCATGCCGGCGCCGGAGCGAGTTCCCTGCCTTCGTAAAGACCGCCCGTGCTGCAGAAGAAAATCACTTCACCGGCAAACTCCCGCTGCAAGCGGCGATAAAGGTACGCGCCCGTCTCCTTCGATTCGGTGAAAACCAGCAGTTTCTTGCCCTTGAGGGTGGCGTGGGCGCGCAGGTCGCTGACGAATTGTTCCAGCTTGGGATCGCCGACGATGCCGATCCAGAGCCGCTTTATTTCTTTCAGGATGTCAAGATCGTCGTTCAACCGGGTAATGAAATTATCGGTAAATTCGCCGGCTGCGTATTTCTGCACCCGGGCCTGCTCCACCAGGCCGAGAAGGGCCTCCTCATTGTCCTCTTCCAGAAAATCGTACACGTTTACCCGCTTGCTGATGTAGACCGTGCCCTGCCCAACCATGGCGATGAACTTCTCGTAGGAGTCGATGAAGCGCCGCAGTGTGTTGCCAAAGGCGTGGAAGCTGCTTTCCAGGCGCTTGACCAGGATGCCCTTCATGAACCCGCCGATGTTGCGCTGGGACTGGAGCTCCAGGGGGTCGAGCTGTTTTTTCAGGTAGAGCAGGGGCGTGTAACGGGCATAGCAGAACTTCTTGAGCAGCTCGATAGTCGCGTTGAAGATTCGCTCCTGCCGGTCGTCAAAGGTGTAGATGAGGCGCTGGGGGTCTCCCAACTCGGGGAAGGATAGACCCTGCTTCGCTATGTCGTCTTTGAAGAAATTGATGACTTCGGAACGGGTGCGGCGGACCATGACGTACTTGAGCACTTTTTCGCGCACGTCCCGCGAGACGCCCTTGATCTCATCCGCATAGCCGGGATCCGTCTTGGCGTATCGTTCCAGGCGGCTTTTGAGGCCGGCAAAGAATTTCTCCAGATCGGGAACGCCGGGGATCGTGCTCTTCTTGGGTATCTGGAACAACTTGAGCTGACTGTAGATGTCTTCAACCGTGTTGTTGAGGGGCGTGGCCGAAACGAGGATCACCTTCTTGCCGAAACAGATCTGGTGGAGCTTCTCGTATCCCTGGGTGACTTCGTTGCGGAAGCGGTGGGCCTCGTCGATAAAGATGAGAAATCGAAAAAGGTCTCCTCCCAGTAATCTTTCAGCACGGGCGGGCAGATGACAAGGATCTTGCCCCGGAGCTGCTGGGCGAGCATTGCGGAGATGAAGGTCTTGCCGAGGCCGACCACGTCCGCCAGAAAGACGCCGTTGTAGGCGTCGAGGATCTTCTTGGCGGCGATGACCGCTTGTTTCTGGTAGTCCAGATCCATGAAGCCTTCCGGCAGGAAGGTCTCGAAATCCTCATCGATGTTGATGTCTTCCCGGAAGTGCTCGTAGAGAAATTTCAGATAGAGATGATACGGGGTGATCTCGTCGTTGAGCCAGGTCTTGTCGTGGATGGTGTCTACGTATTCACGGGAAAGATCGACCGCGTCCTTCCAGAGCTCCTCGAACCGGGCCAGGGCGAATTCCACGTCCGCACGGTTTTTCAGCTCGACGTTGAACTCCCGGTTGGCGATGAGGCCCGCCTCGGAGAAGTTGCTGGAACCGGTGATCACTCGGCCGAAATCCCGGTCATCCTCGCCGAAGCGGCTGATGTAAACCTTGGCGTGGAGGTTGCCGCTGGGATAGGCCTTGATCTCCATCTTGCCGGACCGCAGGAACTCGATGAACTTCCGGACGCCGAGCTCCATCTCGAAACTGTCCGGCGAGTGATCCATTTCCGCGGTGACCTCGTCGGAGAAGATCTCCTTCGTCCGCTTGTGGGATTGAAAATCCAGCGTGGACTGGGATTGGCAGGCGTCGATGATCTCGAAGGCCTTCCAATCGACGTTCAGGCCGACAAGGATGCGGATCTTGTCGATGGCGGCAAAGGATTCGTGGAGTTTGTCAAAGCCGCTGGTGCGGAAGTATCCCACCAGGATATCGAAAAATTTCACGTCCCGGAGGGTTCTCTTGAACCTGTCAAGCAGCGCGGAACCTGGTTCATTGGTGAAAAATGTCAGGTCATTTTGCATGGATGGGTTCTCTATAGGTGCATCGTGTGAAAGACGCTCTTGAGAGCTGTCGATAAATATCAGATTTCAGGTGGGATTGCCAGAAATTTGCACTTTTCGTTATCCAAGCGCTGAACCATGCAGCAAACTTTATAGATACTGGCTAACAGAATGGCAAGATTTTTGTCTCGCGGATACCCTTCAGTGCCGATTCCGGTGCTTGATCCAGCCAGCTCAAACTTGGGGATCCTATTTCTGATGATTTTTTTAAATCATTCGCAAGATATTTCATTGACAAGAAAAACCGCTTCATTCTATGAAGCTTATCATAAAAAACTGCGACCGACGGGGAATGCGCCCTGTACGACGGAGAGGCCGGCACCTACGAACGGCTTCCCATATCAGGAGTCTAACAAACCAAGGAGGATACCATGGCGGAAAAGTTCATCAGTCTGAGAAACCTGCAATTCCTGCTTTACGAGCAGTTCGACGCGACGGCGTTGACGAAGTATCCCTATTTCGCCGACCACAGCAAAGAGACCTTCGACATGGTCCTGGAAACGGGCATGCGGATGGCCCGGGGGATCCTCTTCCCCGCGTTGTCGGTTATGGACAAGGAACCGCCGGAGTTCCGCGACGGGAAGGTCTTTGTCCACCCCGTCGCAGCTTTGGTCATGAAGGCCTGCGGCGAGGGTGGCTGGATCGGCGCCCAGGCCCCGTATGAGCTGGACGGCCAGCAGATCCCGAACTCGATCATGACCGCCTTCCGGGGAATCTTCTCAGCGGCGAACTACTCCGCCAGCGTCTACCCCTTCCTTACGACCGGTGCGGCCCACCTGATCCTCTCCTTCGGTTCGAAGGAGCTCATCGAGACTTACGTCCCGAAGATGTTCGCCGGCGCCTGGCAGGGGACGATGGCCCTCACCGAGCCGCAGGCGGGTTCGTCGCTCACCGACCTCACAACGACGGCATTCCCGACAACGGAGGGCTACTACCGGATCAAGGGGCAGAAGATCTTCATCTCCTGCTCCGACTATGAATCGACCGGGAACATCGTCAACCTCGTCATCGCCCGGATCGAAGGGGCGCCTCCCGGCGTGAAGGGGATCTCCCTTTTCGTCGTGCCCAAGAAGCGCCCGGACGGCCAGGGCGGTCTTGCCGGGAACGATGTGACCTGCATCGGGATCTACCACAAGCTCGGCTACCGCGGCGCGCCGATCACGCAACTCTCCTTCGGCGACAACGACGACTGCCGGGGCTGGCTCGTCGGCGAACCGCACAAGGGACTCCGCTATATGTTCCAGATGATGAACGAGGCGCGGGTCGATGTCGGAATGGGGGCGGCGGCGATCGCATCGGCCGCCTACTACGCCTCCCTCGAATACGCCAGGCAGCGCCCGCAGGGGCGGCCCATTGCGGGGAAGGACCCCCTGGCGCCACAGGTGCCGATCATCGAACACGCGGACGTGAAGCGGATGCTCCTCTTCCAGCGCGCCGTCGTGGAGGGGTCGCTGGCGCTCATCTTCCAGTGCGCGCAGTACGTCGACCTCGTGCGGGTGACCGAAGGTGAGGAGAAAGAAAAGTACGATCTGCTTCTCGAACTCCTGACGCCCATCGCCAAGAGCTACCCGTCGGAGATGGGGATCCTGTCGGTCAGCCAGGGGCTCCAATGCCTGGGCGGCTACGGCTACTGCGACGAGTTCCCGCTGGAGCAGTACTACCGCGATGTCCGGATCCACCCGATCCATGAGGGGACGACGGGGATCCAGGGGATGGACCTGCTGGGCCGGAAGGTGGTCATGAAAAACGGGAAGGCCCTCTTCCTC
>JAPLJX010000115.1 GCA_026388375.1 Deltaproteobacteria bacterium | reverse complement strand
TCCAATTGGCTTCCTTGTCGTTGACAGTAAGCCGCTGAACATCCGTCGAGGTCTTCCCCTCGATGGCAACTATTGGATAGTCTTTCCTAAAGGACTCCAGATCCTCTGCAATCCTGGTCCAGCCTGTGCTCATGTTGTCAGGATGCCTCCGAGAGCCTGTAAACTTGTCGTCGGTAAAGGTGGCCGGATCTCCATGCCGCACCTCAATGACAATATTGGCCACTGGTCTATCCGGCTGGCCGCCAGGAGTAAATCCATCGGACACACACTTGGTTTGTGCGAATCTGACGGCGCTATCTAGTATCTGCTTTGCAGCAACGTCGTCCTGGCTCAGGTCAATCTCCTTCGCCAAGACCCCAATGACGTAGCGAGGGCCATCCACCCAAAACAGAGTGCCGTCTTTCGTGTGCCTGCTGCTGTAAGAACGGCGATCGTGGGACAAAGGCTTGCCCGTCGAACCGATCCATATACGCGAGGAAGCCCCCTGGCCTCCGTCGAGTATCCCAAACTGTTGGTCGCACCCGACCACGAGCCTTAGCTGGGCAGGGTCATCAACGTTCAGCCCGGCAGTCTGGGCGCTACCATGAGCAACACCAATCAGCAATGATGTCCCAAGCCCAATAAGCATGATCGTTCGCATTGGCGCTGTCTCCTCAATAATTGATAAGAACTTCCTTTTTCGTGGTGGAATTGTAGGGGGATTTTTTTTGCTTGTCAAGGGACAGTTTGGGATAGTTTGCGTCAAAATCTAGGGGCTGGCGATGCGATGGGAAAATGGAGGTGGAGATGCGGCCGCCCTTTTGAGAAATTAGCATTATTTATTTCCGTTTGAAGTCAATCGTCTTCTGTAAGGTTGACGTTTTGTGGATTTAGCAGGAAGGAGTGGAGCCCCCAGGTCATCCGAAAAATCACCCTCCCCGAACTGCATGTTTCCATCCGAAATCGCCGGACCCCGTGCTATTTCTTCCGGTAGACGTTCAGCCCGATCTTAGCCTCTTCATGCCCATCAACGACGACATTTCCCTCCGTCGATGCAATGATAATGGTCTTCCCTGATGATGACGGGCCAAAGTCTTTCGTCAGATCAACTTTAATGGTCAGGATGTTGCCTTCAACTTTCATCTCTACGTTCTTCATGACAGTCCTCCTCGGAATTTGAATAAGGCACAGCTTAACACCCCCGGTTCAGGTGTCAACCCAAAAAACTTCTTGACAATAGAACGATGGTTCTATAAACGGGAACCATGAAAGAAAAGCGAACCATCCAGACAGTCCAGAAATCCATCGCCGCCTTCTCCCGAGAAAATCGCCGCATGCCCTCCTTTGCCGAAATGGTGGGCCTTCTTGATGTCAGATCCAAGAGTGTCGTCAATTTCTGGATCGACAAGCTCATCGAGGCCGAGATTCTGGGAAAGGCGTTGTTACAAAAGAGCCTGCTCAGGCGCTTTCAGCATTTCATCGAATCGACCGATTGGGAGGAGCGATATCTTTGCAATCACTGGATTGACAAGATGTGCCTTTGTGGTATTGTCGTTTCACTGATTTACTTTATCCCTTTTCTGATGTCCATCATTCAAGAATAAATACCGGTTGGAGCTGAATGAGCGATCCGTCATTGAGCCAGTCCATGAAAAGGAGAATCCTTCATATCGACATGGACGCCTTCTTCGCTGCTGTTGAGCAAAAAAGGAGACCGGAGCTCGCAGGAAAACCCGTTGTCATCGGCGGTCAGGGAGATCCATCCAAAAGGGGCGTTGTCTC
>JAPLJX010000449.1 GCA_026388375.1 Deltaproteobacteria bacterium | reverse complement strand
GACTCTCTTTCCCATATTGGATTCCTTTCTTGACGTGCCCGTCAAAAGTCATCCATCCGTCACGCCTTTGCAACAGGGGCTCCCTCCCCCCGTTTCCCCCATTTGGAACGGAGGGCGTAGATCGCTCCGCCGGCCAGGATCATCAGCAGGCAGAGGAGCTGCCCCATGCTGAATGGGCCGAGGACGAAGCCGAGCTGCACATCCGGTTCGCGGAAGAATTCGATGAAGAAACGGACGACACCGTAGCCCATGATGTAAAAGGCAAAGAGCGCGCCGGTGAAGGGAAACCTCTTCCGGACCAACCAGAGGACGGCGAACAGGACAATCCCTTCGAAGAAGGCCTCATAGAGCTGGGAGGGGTGGCGCAGCAGGTGCAGCGGGTCGAGGGGGAAGACCATCCCCCAGGGAACGTCCGTCGCCCGGCCATAGAGTTCGCCGTTGATGAAGTTGCCGATCCGTCCAAAGGTGTAGCCGAGCGGAATCGCCGAGCTGAAAAGGTCGGCGAAACGCCAGAAATCGATCCCGCGCTTCCGGCAGAAGATCACGGTCGCGATCAGGACGGCAATGGCGCCCCCGTGGTAGGACATCCCGCTGATCCCGACGAAATGAAGCCCGCCGTTGAATTCGAAGGGGAAGATGATCTCCAGCGGGTGTTGCAGGTAATAGCCGAGGTTGTAGAAGAAAACGTAGCCGAGCCGGCCGCCGATGATCACCCCGAGGATCGCCCAGACGAAATAATCCTGGATCAGCTCCGCCGTATAGGGGAAATTCTCCCGTCGGATCCGGCGCATGACGAGAAGGTAGATGCAGGCAAAGGCCGCGAGGTACATCAGGCTGTACCAGCGCAGTTGAAAGGAGCCGATCTCGAAGAGGTACGGGCTCAGATGCGCGGGGATGTGACGCCACGCTTCAATCAACGCTTCCATATCAGTAAGCCTCCCCTTTCAGTTCCTCAACGTAGAGCTGGGCGGAAAAGGCCGCCGTCGCCCCGTCACCGCAGGCCGTGACAACCTGCCGGAGACGCTTCGCAATGCAGTCCCCGCAGGCGAAGATCCCGGGGACCGATGTCTGCATGTTCGCATCGACCGTGATGTAGCCGCCCTGGTCCGCGGCAACGAGCTCCCGGAAGGGGGCCGTGTTCGGGGTAAGGCCGACGAAGATGAAGATCCCATTTGCCGCAAGCTCGCGAGTGGCTCCTGTCTTGACATCCTTCAGCTTAATCCCCTGGACAAGGTCAAGACCCTCGATCGATTCGACCACGGAATTCCACGCGAAGGCGATCTTTTCGTTGGCAAAGGCCCTCTTCTGGAGGATCGCCGTCGCCCGCAGGCGGTCCCGGCGGTGGATCACCGTGACCTTCTTCGCAAAGCGGGTGAGGTAGAGCGCCTCCTGGATGGCCGTGTCGCCGCCGCCGACCACCGCGACCTCGCGGTTGCGGTAAAAGGGGCCGTCGCAGGTGGCGCAGAAGGAGACCCCCTTCCCGATGAAACGCTCCTCGCCTGCAGCGCCGAGACGCCGCCAGTTCGCCCCGGTGGCGATGATCACGGAAAGCGTCCCGTAGCGCATGTCATCGGCTACAATCTCCCAGCCGTCCGTCTCGCCCCACCGCTTTTTCGTCACCGCCGTCACGTCGCCGGTGGCGATCTTCAGACCGAACTGGACAGCCTGCGTTTTCAGACGATCCACAAGAGAGGAACCGATGATCCCGTCTGGAATCCCCGGATAGTTCTCAATCAGATCGGTCACGGTAATCTGGCTGACCGTCGAGCCGCCCTCGATTGTAAGCGTCCGGAGATCTGCCCGCGCGGCGTACATCCCCGCGGTAAGCCCCGCCGGCCCCCCGCCGATAATCACGACGTCGTAGGGTGGACTGGAAATCGTCTCTCCTCCCATCTCTATTCTCCCTTCATCCGCCTCTCTTGCCGCGGCTATTTGGGTCTGTTATCCGTGACCCTCTTTGCCTTGCCCTCACTCCTCTGAATGGTGTTTGGCGGCACGAGTTTGATATCGGTCGTGACACCGATCACATCCTTGATTCTATCTTTTATCTCTTTCTTCACCTTTTTCATCTCCTCAAAATCGTCGATAAAACAGCTAAGGTCGTCCGACAATACCTTTCGAGTGAAAGATTTTATAAAGTCAGGCGTCACCTCTACATGAACACTCATCTCATCCATCCGGCCTTTCCTGTCCACAAAAATCATATAATGCGGGGCCACAACCTTGGATTTGAGCAATACAGACTCTACCTGCGATGGGAAGACATTCACGCCCCGGATGATCAGCATGTCATCGGACCGGCCGCGGACGCGCGACATTCGGACCAGTGTCCGGCCGCATATGCACTTCTCGGGATTCAGACTGCTGATATCCTTTACCCGGTAGCGTATCAACGGAATGCCTTCTTTCAGAAGCGTTGTAATGACGAGTTCACCTTCTTCCCCGTAGGGCAGTAATTCTCCTGTATCCGGATCGATGATCTCGGGATAGAAGAAATCCTCGTTCACATGGAGGCCGTTTTGAGCCTCTGCGCATTCAAAGGAGACGCCCGGCCCCGTGATCTCGCTCAGGCCAAAGATGTCAATGGCCTTGATATGCATCATCTTCTCAATTTCTTTCCTCATGGCGTCCGTCCAGGGTTCCGCACCGAAGATCCCGATTTTCAGCTTGAGAGATTTGGGATCGATCTTCTCCTGTTTCATCACATCGTAAATATAGAGGCAGAACGACGGCGTAGAACAAAGCACCGTGGACCCGAAATCCTTCATCAGCATGATCTGCTTTTGCGTGTTACCCCCGGAGATCGGTATCACCGCGGCGCCGATTTTTTCGGCACCGTAATGCGCGCCGAGGCCGCCCGTGAACAGTCCGTAGCCGTAAGCATTCTGAACAATGTCATTTGCCGTGGCCCCCGCAGCCGTCATCGTCCTTGCCATCGCCTCGGCCCATATTTCAAGATCATACCGCGTGTAGCCGACGGTGGTGGGCTGGCCGGTAGTCCCCGACGATGCGTGAATTCTGACGATCTCCTTCATAGGAACCGCAAACATTCCGAACGGATAATTGTCCCGCAGGTCGAGCTTCGTTGTGAAGGGTAGTCTGACAATGTCATCAATCGATTTAATCTGCGCCGGTTTGATTTTTGCCTTGTCAAACATCTTCTTATAAAATGGAACCGAGGCATATACGCGCTCACAGACTTTAGCCAGCCGTTCTCCCTGGAGTTTCTTCATCCCTTTCCTGCTGAGTGATTCTTCCTTGCTCCAATGCTTCATATCCCCCTCCTTTAGAAGTTCATCATGAATATAAAGGGCCGGGCATTGCCTTATTTACCCGCCCCCCTGATCCCTTTCTGGCTTTTCACTCTTAGATGTCATGTTCCTGTTAAATGTTTTTTTCGCTCTTGTTTAACAACAGGGAGCCGATTGCTCCAGCCAAAGCGATGAGCGCCGCAAGCATAAACGAGTATGAAAAAGTGCCCGACGCATCAGCCAGTTTCCCCGCCACATAAGGCGCCAGGGCCTGGCCGATGCCGAAGATGACGGTGACCATACCCAGGGCTGCGGGCACCAGGCGAGCCCCCGCAATGTCACCGGAAAACGCTGCCACGATGGAGGGAATGCTCCAGGCGGAGATGCCGAAGGCCAATGCCGAAACATAAAAACCGACTACCGTCGTGGAGAAGGCGAAAATGGCGAAAGAGAGGGTATGAAGGCAAAAAACGATAGCAAGCGCGGCGCGGCGACCTATCCAGTCGGAGACGCCCCCCCAGATAAAGCCGCTTGCCAGGCTCACAAAGCCTACCAGGGACCAGATCCTGCCGGCCTCGGCCTGGGTGAGATTTCCCGCCTTGATCACATGAGCGGAGAAAAAAGTGGCATAGGTAATATAAGAAAATCCAAAGGCAAAGTAAACCAGCCCCAGTTGCCACAGGGCCGGATTTTTATAGACCTTGCCCCAGTCCAATGGAGCGGCGGCCGTGTTGCCGCCCTGTTCTTTTGCAGGTAAAGGCCGCGGGGCCGCCTCTTCCGCTCCGCACGGAGAGAGATTTTTATCGGCCGGCGTATCTTTCAACAGCAACAGGCAAATCAGCGTAATGACCAGCGAGAGGGCCGCCAGACAATACCAGGCCCATCGCCAGCCATCGGCTCCGTAAGCCTTGATCACACCGGGCAGAAAGATGCCGGTGACCAAAACTCCCAGACCGGAACCGGACACCATGATTCCGGCGGCGAGCCCCCGGCGACGCGTGGAGAACCAGGCTGAAGCCAGGCCCATGATGGGCACATTGGCGCCCGCGCTGCCCACTCCGGTCAAAATTCTCGCAGCCAGGATTCCGTAAAATCCCCCCGCAAGCCCGGTCAGCATGAGAGAAATCGTCATGAGGGTCAAAGAGAGAACCGCCACAATTTTCGTACCATACCGGGACGCCCAAAAACCCCCCAGCAGGGAGAAGAAGAGATAGCCTATCAGGTTCCCGGTACCCAGAAGCCCCATCTGGCCGTAGTTAAGGCCCAAACCATCCTTCATGGCCGGAAGAATGACCGTATAGCCGAAACGTCCCAGCCCCAGCGCCCCCATGACCCCGATCGTCCCGGCGCCTACAACAATCCAGGCGTAATGAAATTTTGATTTTTTCAAAACGGATGCCCCCTCCTGGTTTTTCAGGATTTACCCGGGTCGAAAGAGAACAGGTTGTTTTTGCCGGGGAGTATAAAGAGGGTTTGCCCGTGTGTCAAGAGCGAATGAATTCTATTTGTTGACAACAGAGCGAATAATTTCCTGACAAGAGCGAATAATTTCCTTGACATTCAATCGCCACTTCCTCAATACTCGGCTCGCCGCGTAGCTGTTCTATAGCGGTTTTCAAGCGTGAGGGAACCGGTTCAGCGTGAACAGCGGCGAACTCATAGGAAAGACGTCGGATCCTTTAGCCGGCGAAGACTCTTCAATGTTCAGACACACAAAAAAGGAGGGGGCATGGAAAGAAAACGGTTGATCACTGGTGTGATGTTGGCGGTGATGTGCGCGGGGTTAATGGCAGCGCAGAATGTGCATGCAGCCGAACCTATTGTGATCGGGGTAGCAACATCCCTGGGTTTTCTTGAGGGCAAAGAATCCATCAAAGCGGTTCAATTGGCGGTGGACGAGATCAACGCCGCCGGCGGCGTGAAAGTGGGCGGGGGGACAAGGCCATTTAAAGTCGAATCCATCGATCTGCGGGACGCGGCTCCCGGCGTGCCGGTACCGGAAGCGCTGCTGGGGCTGGAAAAGATCATTTTAGAGAAAAAGCCCACCGCGCTGATGGTCGGCCCGTTTCGTTCCGAAGCGCTGATCGCTGGAATGGATATTATCGCCAAGTACAAAGTCCCGCTCCTGGGGACGATTGCGATGGCGCCGGGTTCGGAGAAGAAAATCAAGGAAGATCCGCAAAAGTACAAGTATGTCTTCCGGACATGCCTGAACGCGGTGCACCTGGTCAAGTTCCTTTCGGGAACCATGGCAGCAATCAACAAGCAGTTCGGGTTTAACAAGGTATACGTGATGACCCAGGATGTGGCTTGGGCGCGCGCTACCGCCGATCTGGTGAAGAGCCTCTATTTTGACAAAAACGGATGGGAAGTGTTGGGCATGGAGAGCTATCCCACCGGCACCTCCGATTTCTCTTCGGCCCTGATGAAAGCCCGTGCCCAGGGAGCCCAGGTGATCATGCCCATCTTCGACATGCCCCAAAGCGGCACCCTGGTGAAACAGTGGAACACCATGAAGGTGCCCGCCATCATGGCCGGCTTTATTTCACCCTTGGCCGGAACCGAAGCCTGGAAGATATTTGACGGCAAAATCGGCGGCGTGCTGAACACAACGTTTGAACTGGGCAGCGCGATGGGCGCCAGCAAGCTTCCGGCTTCCACCGACTTCATGAACAAATATCAAAGGAAATACGGT
>JAPLJX010000131.1 GCA_026388375.1 Deltaproteobacteria bacterium | reverse complement strand
TTAATCTGCATTGAATGTGGTTCAACCGACCTAGATTTTGGTAAAACTTAAAACACCTTGGATTTCCTTCTATTATGGAAGATAAGTTACTAAGATATATTGACCTATTGCTTAAACTTTATCAGTCCGTGATCGATAAATCTAGCCTGTCCGGAGAAGAATCAGAAGAATTTAACCAGCTTTGCCGTGAAATATTCGAGGAACTCATCCGCAATCCTGGTGGGATAATATACATTGGGGCCAAAGAAAAAAAAGATGCTTATAAATCTGCGATAGAAAGATTATTCGAAATTTACTCAGGAGAACAGATTTGGGATGAAATTCTGTCAGGAGGATACGGGGGTATTGTTTTTGATGAGCTAGATAAATATGCTGCACGAGCTAAAGAACTTATCCCAACTTTTATAAATATCGAGCCGTCCTATAAGGAATTTTATGTGTTGTACAATGAGGCTATGAAATGTTGGTTTAATGGCTTGGAAAACAGTGCAGTAATCATTTCATGCACCCTATTAGAAAACACTTTGAAAAGTGAAGAAGGAAAAAGAGATAAACCATCAAGAAATATAAACCTCTGCGGCCTTATTAATGAATTTAGAAGCTTTGGCTTTTTATCTGCTTCTGGTGCGGAAAAAGCCCATGAGATAAGAAGAATTAGGAATAAAATTGTTCATCATGGTCTTAATGTAGCTTCAGCAGAAGCCCTAACCTTAGTGAGGAATACAAAGGATATTTTAGAAGAAATATTCAGTTAGAAATATTGTAAAACATGAAAGGCGCGGCTAACAATTGCATCCAGCCGACGCCGGGTAAATGCGTTGGATTTCTTGGAAATTTTGTGGCGGCGTCGGCTGATGCATGCCGTTGGGCATCAATAAGAAAGGTACGGTGGCACTAGACATGCATTGGTTAAAGCAACTGTTTACGCCAAAAAAACAGCCAGTCTCAGCCGCTAGTCCCACACATACGGTTTTCCGCTTGGGCGATGACGAATCGCACAATGCAAACGCCGATATTCTCGAAGGCGTTCAATTCGCAGCTACGCTTCATATCACAACACCCTACGCGGTCCTCATTCATCATGGCGAAGTGTTTGCTGGTCCTCCAAGCAAAGCGCCGACATATGGCAATCAAGCGCAAGGGATTTGGATCCCAAAGACAAAATCATGGCGAAGCTTTGGCATTGACCTTCCTGAGATGCCTCAGTCGGAACACGCAACCGATATCGGGCCAAAACATCCAGAATCCTACTTACCATTTCTCCTCGACTTTCGACGAATCTTCGAAGGCAACGACGCTGACGAAATGAAAATCGAGAAACTCCGATTGCTTGTCACGCATACAGAAGACTACGCTTCAATCTGGAAGCGACTGGAAGCGGTGTACCAAGATTTTCCACGAAATCTTTTCTACCGCTCTTTCCTTGATCTACCTGGTGTAGGCCGAACGACTGCACGAAACCTTTATGAAGCTGGGTTTCATTCCGTCGAACAAATTCAAAATACCGAGCCGTCCGAATTGCAGAAAGTGCGTGGCGTTGGACCGGGTCTCGCTAAGAAAATGACATCAAACGCCGGTCGAAAGGCTGGCAAGTGACGCCCAACCAAGCAATCCAGCCGATCGCTATGCTCCGGCTGATTTTTTCGTTCAAATCAGAAAGTACGCATAACCCGGAATTAGGCTTCGATCAGTTTGGTTTCCGTCCCCAGATAGGGGATCGACAGGGCCATTTTCCGGAGGGCCTGTTTCTCGATCTGCCGGGCCCGCTCCCGTGTGATGTGATAGCGGTCGCCAATCGCCTGAAGGGTTAGGGGGCTTTCGGCCATGACGCGGTTCCGGATGATGAAGCTCTCCTTTTCATTCAGTCCGGCGAGCGCCCCCGCAATATTGTGCTGGACAAGCGCCATCTCCTCCTTTCGGATCAGCGCCGTCTCCTGGTCCTCCCCGCCGTAGGTCAGATAGTCCATGTGCGTGGAATCCCCATCCTCGCCCACGCTGGCATCGAGGGAGAGATCGCGGCCGCTCATCCGAACGTCCATCTCCGCAATCTCCTCCGGCCGGACCCCGAGGGTTTCAGCAATCTCCGCGAATTCCGCGCGCTTTTCAGAGAGGCTCTCCAGTTTTTTCCGGGCCTGGCTGAGCTTGAAGAAGAGTTTGCGCTGGGCTTGGGTCGTTCCGATTTTGACAAGACTCCAGGATTTGATGATGTAATTTTGGATATAGGCGCGTATCCACCAGACGGCGTAAGAGATGAGGCGGTAGCCCCGGTAGGGATCAAACTTCTTCACGGCATGCATCAGGCCGATGTTTCCCTCCTGGACCAGATCGGCCAGTTTGATCCCGTAATTACGGTACTCGTGGGCAATCTTGACCACAAAACGCAGATTCGAGACGACGAGTTTCTCCGCGGCCTCCATATCGTTGTACTTTGTCAGTCTTACGGCAAGACGGAACTCCTCTTCCGCCGTCAAGATCGAAAAGCGGTTGATCTCCGAGACATAAACATCGAGCGTTCCTGTAACCGCCGGAACTTGCAAATTCCTTCCTCCCGGTGCGCCAAAACTATTGCTGTTTTATACAAGGATGTTTCCGGGCCGTCAACCCCTTTTGCTGGACCTTTTGCTGGACCATGGCCCGGCGCCTGTACCATTCTTGACATCCCTCTCCGGGGTGTTTAATTTACGGCCCGATGACTGGGAGCAACAAACAGGAGGAAACTCACAATGAGATTCGATAAATTCACACTGAAGGTCCAGGAAGCGATTCAGGAGGCGCAGGGTC
>JAPLJX010000348.1 GCA_026388375.1 Deltaproteobacteria bacterium | reverse complement strand
GAGCAGCGGGTCATCCTGCCAAAACTCCAGGCGCAACTGGCGTATGCCTACGAGAACTCGCCCTTTTACCGAAAAAAATGGGACGAGGCCGGGATCAAACCCCGGGATATCCGGTCGCTGGAGGACTTCGAGAAGATGCCCTGCGTGACGAAGGATGAAATCCGCCGGGATCAGGCGGAATATCCGCCTTTCGGCAGCAATCTGTGCGTGCCTCCCCGTGAACTGGCCCGTGTCCAGGGAACGTCGGGGACGACGGGAAAACCGACCGTGTTCGGAATCAGCCGGGGAGACATAGCCCGCATCGCTGAGGCGCACGCCCGGATCATGTGGGGTTTCGGAGTCCGGCAGGACGACATCGTTTTCATCGGCTCCTTTTTCAGCCTCTACTGGGGAAGCTGGGGCGCCCTCCTGGGGACGGAGCGTCTCGGCGCCACCGCCTTTCCCTTCGGTGCAGGCGTCCCGGGCCAATCGGAAAGGGGCCTCGAGTGGATGAAGGAGGTGAAGCCGACCGTTTTCTATGGAACGCCCTCTTACAGTCTCTATCTGGCGGAAAAGGCCCGGGCGATGGGAATAGACCCGAGGAAGGATTTCAATTTCCGCATCCTCTTCTTTTCCGGTGAACCAGGCGCCGGGGTTCCTTCGACGAAAAAAAGGATCGAGGAGACCTACGGGGGCATCTGTATCGACAGCGGGTCCACCGCCGAAATGGCCCCCTGGATGGCCGACAGCGAATGCGCCCATCGCAAGGGAATGCATTTCTGGCAGGATATCGTTTACGCGGAGCTGGTCGACCGCGAGACCCACAGGAGGGTACCCTACGGCCAGGAAGGGGTCACCGTCTATACCCATCTCGAGAGGAACTCGCAACCGATGATCCGCTTCTGGGCCGGGGATATTGCTCTATGGGTGAATGATCCCTGTCCCTGCGGCCGCACCTACCCCCGCCTTCCGAAGGGAATCTACGGGCGGGCGGATGACATGTTCGTGATCCGCGGCGAGAACGTCTATCCCAGCGCCGTAGAAAACGTGATCCGTGGCATCGAGGGGATGGGTGACGAGTTCCGGATTATCATCACCCGGGAAAAGACCATGGACGAGATGACCGTCCAGGCGGAGCGCTCACCCCAGGCCGATCCGGCAATCATGCCCGAGCTGAAGTCCAGGCTCGCGGGGGAACTGAAATCGCGCGGGCTCCGGGCCGTCGTGCAGATGATGGAACCGGGAACGCTGGAAAGGACGGAATTCAAGGCAAAAAGGGTGATCGACCAGCGACGTATCCATGACGAGATCACCGGTCGGAAATAGTTGCAGCCTTTTGAAGAGGAGAGCGCATGAAACCGCTGGGCATCATCTCGGGAACCGTCCTGTTGCAGGGAAAGGGGATCTTCGCGGATCTGCGCGAAGAAACGGTCGAAACGGATTTCGGCCGGGCGGTGGTCTTCCGCTCCGCCGCCATCGTTTTCGTCGCCCGCCACGGAACGCGCCTATTCGACCGGCGCCCTGAAGCGCCGTTTGAAGCCGGGGATGCTCGTCGTCCCGGATGATTACATCATGCCGGTAGGGGGGCCGACCATCGTAAGAGAAAAGTCGGTACACATCGTACCGGTTCTGAACGCGGAGGTCCGGCGGAAATGGCTGGCAGCGGCCCGCGACTGTGACCTTGATTGCGTTGACGGTGGAATCTACTGGCAGACCGTAGGCCCCCGTTTCGAAACACGGGCGGAGATCGCAATGATTGCTCAGTTCGCCGACCTCGTCGGGATGACCATGGCGAGTGAGGCCGTCATCGCCCAGGAGCTGGAGATTCCTTTCGCCCCTCTCTGCTCGGTGGACAATTACGCCCACGGCCTGGAAGATAAGGAGCTGACGCTGGAGAAGATCCTCTGGCACGCGCGGCACAACGCCGAGGCGATCCTCCGGATCCTGACGCGGTATATCGAGACGGACAACCGGACGGCCGGTCCTGTCTGAATCAGAAGGCCCCGAGCTGGCAGGGTTTGATTCGGACCTGTTGCGTCTCGCAGGCCGCGGAGACCTCCATTCTCGTGATTCGGAGCTCCACGGCGATCTCCCAGGCGGCCTTACAGGGGAGCCTTCCATCGGCGAGACGCCCGCGGATCGCCTCGACCAGATCCGGGGCAACCGACGCCGCCGGATGGACCGCCTTGCGCTCCGGCCCATAACCGAACAGGCCGAGCTGACAGCGACCAATGCGAAGCTCCAGCAGATCCAGCGTCCGGCCGACCTCTTCCAGCTTTACACCCAGCGCCGCGCCGATCCGCTCGGCCTCGGCACAGGACAGAGCCCCTTCCGCAGCCTTTTCCCGGACCGCTCCCGCGATTCTCTCATCCGGACTCCCGCCCGGCGCATGTTTGGCCGAATAGCGGCCCGCATCGGAGTGTGTCATGGTTTTATCCTCAGTATTTCATGTAATGAAATGGCTCGACGGCCGAGAGCGCCTCGGCGTCGAGGGTTTGAAACCCGTTCTTCTCGAGGAGCGCCTCGGCCTTCTCGATTTGATCGACGCTGACGACGAAAACCGCCTTCCGATTGCCTTCGAGGACGAAACCGTAGGCGTTGTTGATGTTAACGTTCTCGGCAAGCAGAAGCTGGGTGAGCCGGTCCAGACCGCCCGGCTGGTCGGGAATGACGACGGCCAGGACCCGGCTCAGCGTAACGGTCATGCCGGCCTTCGTCAGCGTCTCCTCGGCGCGTTTGGGGTCATCGACGATCAGGTTGATCATGCCGAAGGTGTCGGACGTGGAGATCGTCGTCGCCCGGATGTTGATCTTCCCTTTCGCCAGAACCCTGGTAACGGCCGCCAGCCGCCCCGGCTTGTTTTCCGCAAAGATCGAAAGCTGATAGGAAATCATGGCGCCCCCCTCTTTTAGTCCTTCCGGTTGTCGATGACCCTCTTCGCCTTCCCCTCGCTCGTCGGAAGGCTGTCCGGTTCCACCAGATCAACCCGCGGCGTGATCAGGATATCGCTCCGGAGTTCCTCCACGATCCGCCGCCGCAGGACCTCCAACTGTTGGAGATCGCCGCCGAAGAACTCCTTCTGAACCTCCACCTTGACCGTCATCGAATCGTTGTAGCCCTCCCGGTCGAGGATGATGACGAAATTGGTCCCGATACCAGGGATCTCCATGAGTTTTTTCTCGATCTGGATCGGGAAGATATTTACCCCCTTCAGGATAATCATGTCGTCGGTCCGCCCCTTTATCCGCTCGATCCGCCGGTGGGTCCGGCCGCAGGGGCAGAGGCCTGGGATGATCCGGGTGAGATCCTTTGTCCGGTAGCGGAGGATGGGCATTCCGTCCCGGACGAGCGTGGTCGTGACCAACTCCCCCTCCTCGCCGTCGGGAAGGGGCTTCTGCGTCACGGGATCGATGATCTCGACGATGTAGTTGTCCTCCCAGATGTGCATCCCGTTCTGCTCCGGGCACTCGAAGGCCATGCCGGGACCGTTCATCTCGGAAAGGCCGTAGGAGTTGAAGGCCTTGAAGCCATAGAGCTCCTCGATCTTCCGGCGCATCTTCTCCGAGTGGGGTTCGGCGCCGAGGAAGGCAAGCCGAAGCTTCGTATCCCGCCGGGGATCGACGGCGACCTCCTTGAAGACCCTCGAGAGGTGGAGGGCGTAGCTGGGGATGATGTGGATGGCCGTGGTCTCGAAGTCCCGCATGAGCTGGATCTGGCGCTTGGAGTTCCCCGCCCCGGCGGGGATCACGAGCGCCCCGATCTTCTCCGCGCCGTAGTGAAAGCCCAAGCCCCCCGTGAAGAGGCCATAGGTCATCATGTTCTGGAAAACGTCGGAGCGCCTCATCCCGGCCATGTACATGGAGCGGGCGAGG
>JAPLJX010000477.1 GCA_026388375.1 Deltaproteobacteria bacterium | reverse complement strand
TCGTAAAATCAGGATAGTATTCCTTTTTTGCCATCCGGACCTTCGCCTCGGCCGCGTTGACCATCTTTTCCCTGGATTTGATCATCGGATATCGATCGTGAGACATTTGAATCAGTTCATCCAGACGGTAATTATGGATGGTATCTTGCGGCTTTTCAGGCCTGCCGAGAGGGGAGAGCGCGTCCCTTCCCAACGTGGCATTCAGCATGGCCTTCAGGGACTGGATCTTCTGTTTTTCCATCTCTTCCCGCTCGAGGAGCATGTATTTCTCCGTCTGGGCCATCAATACCTCCTGCTGCGGCGCCATGCCTGCGGCATAGCGTGCGAGGGCCGCATCTTCCACCCGGGAAAAGAGCACCGCCTGGTCCGCAAACAGATCGATATTGGTATAGGCCAGGAAGAGGTCATGGTAGAGTTCCTTGACCCTGACCTCCGTCGCCAGCCTGGTCGCATCGGCCATCGCTTTCAGGCTTTCCGCATCACGCGTGGCCATTTCCCCCTTCAGCGCGAGTTTGCCCGGATAGGGAAACATCTGCGACAGGGAGAACATCCAGCGTGAATCGGCGGGCATGCCTTTCGTCTCCCGGTCGAAGGTATAAAAACTGTCCGTCCCCTCATTCTCATAGCCTATCATCACCATGGGATCGGCAAGGCTCGTAGCCTGAGGGATCTTGTGTGTCGAGCCGTTTGCCCGCGCCTCCGCAACATGGATTTCCGGATTGTTCTTTAAAGCCTCCCGGATCAGGTCCGGGAGTTTCAAGGTCTCTTCTGCGGCGAAAACGTGAGCGGCAGGGAGCAAGAAGATAGACAATCCGAGCAGGAAAAAGAGCATACTCCGAAAAGAAAGGAATATCCTTCCCTGTCCGTCTCTCGGTCTCTGCCCTGTGAATATGCCGCCCTTTCTCTTCCGCATTTTCCTACCTCACGTCGACACTGAATTTGGCCTGGGCCTTTTTATCGCCACGGTTTATTATGACGGCGACGCTCCAGCCACCGGCCATGGAAAAGTTAAGTTTTGCCTTATACTCGCTACCCTTCAATTCCGTATCCGTCTTGACTTTCACGGCCGGCATTCCGGGCATGGCGGCCATCGTATACTCCACCGCCACCTTGGCATCCTTGACTTCAGCGCCCGCTGCATCTTTGATGGCAATGGACAGGTTATTGTCGCCGGTAATGGGAGGATTCTTATCCATTTTTACCACCACGGTGTAATCGCCTGCCTTCTTTGTCACCTCATAGTCCTTTGCCACTGCCGTACCGGCAACCAGGAATACCGCCATCACCGCTAAAACCAATCTTTTCATCTTCTTTCTCCTTCCATGATTTGAGTTATCATCCTAAAACTTGCCCCAAGACTAACAATAAACCCTTGCTCCCGCAAAATCAACTTCCCTCTCTTTCAAATCTTTGACGCCTTCCTTAGAGCAAGGAGTGTACCAACAAGATACATTCCCCCGTGTAAATGCGTAAACTATCGAAATATATGGTTGAGTAATATTCAGAGGGCTCTTTCCCTCGGAACGTGTCATGATCAAGTGCGAATTTTCTTCGCACAGGAAAGGCTCCTGGAGAAAAAGGCGAGAATAATATTCACAGCAGAAACTTGGTCAGCTCCTTGACGTCCGGATCGGCAAGAAACCGCCGATGATCAAGAGTGGGGTAAGGGCCGATGTTGTTGCAGATGCTTCCGATGAAAATCGAACTTCAGTAATTCCTTTCCAACCGGATGCTTCACCTGGCTCCAAAGGCGTGACGGTAATTGAATCCGATGCTATGCGGTCGGTTCGGGAAAGAAATAACCCGCTGCCATTCTTCATGCCGTCAGTACTGCAAAGGGTTCTTTAATCATTGCCTTGTCGCGGATTTCATTCATGCTATGGGATTATACACAGCATCCCTGAACAATTCACAATACATGATGCTACGCAGAAGGGATGCTCTTTTCCGTTTGCATACCATCGGTAAATGTTAAAGTTTAGTTATGGGGCCGGCAGGAAGCCTTCAGCCATCTTCATTTCCTTCGCAGGATAGGGTTTTAAGATAGCGGCCAGTTCTCTTGGGTCCGGCACGCCGGGATCCATCCAGAGGGCTTCTTTATCTTTTGGCACGATGACGGGCATACGGTCATGGATCGGCTTTAACAAGTCGTTTGCATCAGTAGTAATAATCGTGCAGGTCTTGACGGGTTTATTCTCTGGTGACATCCATGTTTCATAGAGCCCGGCAAAGCCGAAAGGCCCAGCCGATCTGAGGGAAAAATGAAAGGGCTTCTTTCCTTTTTCCATTTTCTGCCATTCATAGAATCCATCGGCAACAATCAGACACCGGCGCCTCTTGAACGCCTCCCGAAAGCTCGGCTTTTCCGCAATGGTTTCCGCTCTGGCATTGAACATCCTATTCCCTATAGATGGGTCTTTCGCCCATGAAGGGATCAGACCCCATTGGAAATCGACCAGTTTGTTGACACCCTCATCCCGGATGACCGCTGAAATTTGCTGGCCCGGAGCGATGTTGGTGCCCGGCTTATATTCGGCGGCGACCTGTCCGATACGGAAGGACTCTACGATTACGGATAAATCAGTCAAGAGGATAAAGCGGCCACACATGGTTTCCTCGGAATGTTACCCTTCGTCATTTGCTGATCCATCAACAAGGACTTAACCCGTCTCCTTCGATATAGCGATCATATGTAATATTCGCCAGATATAGCACTTTCAACGTTTGCTGAAAAGCAACTTTTTGGTGAAAATCCAATGCGGATTCCGCCCGCGTTCAGGTACATTTTAAAAGTCTGCTGATAAGTTCGTTCCCGGAGCAATAGGGAATAAACAGCCTTACCCTCGCCCGGGTGATCGCGACATAGGCCAGCCGGCGGATCTGCTCCTCCGTCCATCTTCCCGGCGCCATCCAGTCCAGTCCCAGGGAAAGAACGCATGCATAGTCGAATCCCTTCACGCTGTGGATGGTAGAGATCGTCACGCTTTCCGTGGTGGCGTCATAGGATCTCTTTGACCGGTAGCCTTCGGAGATCCAGTTGTGCAGGAGGCCTTTTTTGTCCAGCGCCTTCCCGATGAGGAGGGGCAAATTCATGCCGGGGTCATTCTCCGGGGTCTTCATGGCATAGATCACGGCCATTTCCGAGAGGGGATAGCCTTCTTCCGTCGAAAGAGGCCGGATTGCCTCGGCCACCCAGGCGGTAATTTCCCCTTAGCATGATGGGCTTCAAAGGTTTCCGGAAACAGCCGCCATAGCACAATGGCTACCACTGCGAGAAATCACTGTTATTTATTGTAGTCGAGAATTTTGATTGATGCGCTTTTATACAAGCTTTCTTTCCGTAATGCGCAGGAGTGATTACGGATAAAACTCAGGCTCGAATATGTGGTGGCTACGATCAATGTCAAAGAACAAAAACTGAAACTGTTCCTGGACAAAATCCAGGTCGATGAATTCAGCTACAAGCTACGCTGAACAACCGAGTGTCCACGATGTCCTGGCACGAAAATCCGTTAACGATGTCGTGGCACTCAACATTTAATTTCTTCAGCTCTTTGTCTGAAATTCCGATTAACAAGCTCAGGTGATCTATTTCGACTGCTTTTTTTCGGCATGACGCGGAGAACATGCATTCTGAACAATGATTATTCAAACGGAAAAAAGGTTCTTTGTCGGCGTCAATCATCCTCTTCACTTCTCGAATAGTTTTTTCGAGAACAAGTATTTCAGGAGAGAGGTTGACTGTAATGCGCTCTTGGGAAGGGCCGACAATTAGGACGCCTCTCTTGGGTACGACACCGGCCAATTTCCCTGTAATGATGGAGGCAAGGGCAAGAGTTTTTCTCGCTAATACTGACGGCTGAGGTGACAAAGCAATGAGGAGAGGGGAGTAAGTTGGCCGTCGCCCATCAGCCCAAATACTTTTTTCAATGCCATCCACGGCACATTGTAGCCTATTGTATATAAGCCTGACATTGCCAAAGACGCGAATGGAAAGTGTACGGAAATCAGCGGATGAACAAAGCGTTCCGCTGAAAGCTTCATACCCATCATTGGTTGTTGGACGCCATCGTTCCTTCAGCAATCCCTGTCGATATTTTTGAATGCCCTCTATTTCACTGGGTGAGTTTGGGCAGGACGGAGATGCAATCCGTTTCGCCGCTTTGTACTTGCAGTTAGCAAAGTCGACCAAAAGTTCTGAATTCAAAACAATATCCGAATTTCGAACATCCGATATTTGCTCGATGGTTTCCACGGAAATATTATTGGAATGGTTCTTCAAGTGTTGTTCTATTATACTTCTTGAAAATGAACGTATGGCGTTTCTCGCAAAGATTTGGAGATGCTAACTCTTTATAATTATTTCGGCATTAAAATATGATCGTGGATGAAAAAGGGTTCCTATTGATGTGCAATTTGTGAAAAAGGATCTACCATTTTCAGTTCTGGAACCCGTTCAAAATCTGCCATATTTCTTGTCATCAGAGGAACTTTTATGTGCTGAGCCGTCGCTGCAATAATGGCGTCGGGTAACTTTATAGGATAATTCTGTCGAAAGCTAATGCATAGCTGAATGATCTCTTCATGCAGCGGAATTTCTGAGACGGACTGGAGCAGTTTTTCAGCAGCTTTAAGAGAATCTGAGGAATGCTTCCGCCACCCGAGCAATTCAATCCGGGTGATGATTGAGATATAAGAACCACTTTCCAGTGCATCTGCCAAAGTTACTTCGGCTTGATCAGTGAGAACCCCGGCAAGGTGATAGATGAGGATGTTGGTGTCAATAACACAGCCGCTCACGAGAGGTCCCATTTTCTTGTCCATTCGTCTCGCATGTCACTGACGTCTCTGTCTATCTCTTCCATAGTCATACGACGGCCAAGACTCCCTCGTGTCTGGCTCAGTAGCATGGCAATGTCGACGGACTTCGGCTCATCTTCCTCATCTGCCAGCGATACCATAACGCGCCGGTTTTCAATCGCCACAGGCGGGGGATATATCCATTGTAATTGCCCGTTCTTATAAATCGCCTCGTATTGTTTAATCATTTTGGGTTCCTCTATTAAAATGGTACCACGCATATTACAGATAGAGTCGTACAAAAATCAAGACAAAAATTCACCGTAGTTTTTTTGGTTTCACGATTCCGAAATGAGATTCAGTAATTATGGATGCTCTCGCCGACTTTCATGAACCCCAAAGACCTCAACGTTCGATTTGGTTATGCTTAAAAGCCTATTTGCCATGCAGGATGTCCATCCATCGGATCGCCTCGGTGTCGTTGATCTTGCCGAGATAGACTTGGGTGGTCTTCAAATCCTGATGCCTCAGGATAACTTTCGATACGACCTCCAGGGGCACACCGTTTCTGCTGGCATAGGTGGCAGAGTATCTCCGGAGATCATGCGGCGAAATACGAGCATTCACTGTCTCGCCCAGTCGCCTGACAAGAGCCCTTGCCGTTGAATAGCATATCGGGAACGGGCGGTCATCAGATTGAAGGGCTTTGTCCTTGATGTATTCCGCCAGCTTTTTTGACACGTTTTCCGGCATATAGGCAAGTTCTGATTCCTTACCTGACTTTGGCTCCCGCAGGGTAATGGTTCTGTCCGAGACATCCGACACCTTTATCTTCAGCAATTCACCGATTCTCAATCCGCATCTTGCCTGAAGTTCCAATATCAGCCG
>JAPLJX010000324.1 GCA_026388375.1 Deltaproteobacteria bacterium | reverse complement strand
GAAGAGCACGCTTTTGCAGTGCATCAATTTCCTCGTCAAGCCCGACGAGGGACGGATCTGGCTGGACGAACAGGAGGTTCATTACGCTAACAAGCGCGACCTCTGCGCCTACCGCCAGAAGGTGGGGATGATCTTTCAGGATTTCAACCTGTTCGATCACCTGACTGCGCTGGAGAATGTCCGGATCGGCATGGTCAGGGTGAAGGGGATGGGAAAGGCGGAGGCCGGGGAGCGCGCCGTCATGGAACTGGAGCGCGTCGGCCTGAAGGAGCACATGCAGAAGTATCCCGCCCAGCTCTCCGGCGGCCAGAAGCAGCGGGTCTCGATTGCCCGGGCGCTGGCGATGGACCCGAAGGTGATGCTGCTGGACGAGCCCACCTCGGCCCTCGACCCGGAACTGATCGGCGAGGTCCACGCGGTCATCCGCGATCTGGGGAACAACGGGATGACGATGATCATGGCGACGCACCAGATCGGCTTTGCAAGTTCGCTCGCGAGCGAGATCGTCTTCATGGAGAACGGCCGGATCCTCGAGCGGGGGACCCCCGACAAGATCTTCAACCATGCGGAAAATGCCCGGACGCGGGAATTCTGTTCCAAAATCACCGAACTCTACGGGGAACGCGGATGACGGAGGGGTTGCTCTACATCCAAACCGAGGTCTACCCTGCCCTGCTCAAGGGGTTCTGGGTGAGTCTCCAGCTCATTGCCCCCTCTGCGCTCTGCGGTCTCGTGATCGGGATCATGGTCGGGGTGCTCCGCATCTACGGGAACCGTCCCGTCATGGCCACCGCGAACACCTTTGTGGCCCTCTTCCGGGGGATCCCGCTCGTCGTCCAGCTTTTCATCTGGTACTTCGGCCTCCCCCACATCGGGATCTACCTGAGCCCTTATTTGGCCTCCGTCCTGGGCTTTTCACTTTGCAGCGGGGCCTATCACTCGGAGTACATCCGGGGGGCGCTCCTGTCGATTAAACGGGGACAGATGCTCGCCGCCCAGTCTCTCGGTTTCAGCAAGATCCGGATGATCTTCTCCATCATCCTCCCGCAGGCGATCCGGCGGGCGCTGCCGGGCTGCGGGAATGAGATCATCTACCTGATCAAGTACTCGTCTTTGGCCTACATGATCACCTGCATCGAACTGACCGGTCAGGGGAAGATCCTCGCTTCGAACTCCTTCAAGTACACGGAGGTCTTCCTGATGATCGGGGCGTGCTACCTTGTCATGACCTCGGTCGCGAGCATCATCCTCGGCCGCGTGGAGGAGCGCCTTCGCATCCCCGGCTTCGAGCACCAGCGAACCTGAGGTTGTCATGACCCACACCCGTTTCCGCCTACAGCCGCGCCTCGCGCTGTGGCGGAGGGTTCTGGAATCATCAAGAAGGTGATGGCGAAGGGTGGAATGAGATCCGGCGAGCACGGCGCCGTAACGGGGGGTAAGTGGGCAAAGCGAACCAGATGCATATCCACGTGACCTGCGCGATCATCGAGCGGGATGGCCTCGTCCTGGCCGCACAGCGGGGCGCATCCATGCGCATGCCCCTCAAATGGGAGTTTCCCGGCGGGAAGATGGAGCCGGGGGAAGGCACGGAGGCGAGTCTCCATCGGGAGCTGATGGAGGAGATGGGCCTGCACGTGGTCGTGAAGCGGGCGATGCCGCCCTCGACGTACCGCTACCCGGCCTTCACGGTCACACTCTACCCCTTCGTCTGCGCGATTCACTCCGGGGAGATGATCCTGAACGAGCACCATGCCGTCGTCTGGCTCAAGCCGGATGACCTCACGACCCTCGACTGGGTCGAAGCCGATCTGGCGGTTATGGAGGCGTACCGACAGGGCCTGCCCCTTCCCGCGGGAATCCGAAACAAGAAACCCTGAAGAGCTCCCGGGATCGCGATGCCGTATCAAATCTCTTTGTACATCAATATTTCCGCTTTCCCGTCGAGCAACGGCTTCATGGCGGCGAACATCTCTTTGAAGTGAGGCGTTGCCGCATGGTATGCGAGCGCGTCATTGCCCTCATATTTCTCGTAGAAAAAAAACAGATCGGCGTTATCCATTCGCCTGTGGACCTTGTAATTCATGCAACCTGGATCCTTGAGGAATTTCGGCGCCGAGCCGCTGATGATTTTTTCCAGATCGTCGCCGCTTCCTTCCTTTGCTTTCATCGTTGCCGTTAAAACGATCATGTCGCCCCTCCATTCAAAATAATTAAAAATCCCGGGTTTCTCCATCGAATAGTTGGGCTATCTAACCTATCTTCCTCTCGGTGTCAAAAGGAATAAATGGATTGTGACGGAATTTTGTGCGACAATCCAAATAGGATCATGATTAATAGTTACCTGTTGGAAAGCAATGCCTTATCAAATAAAGATTGACAATACAGTTCGAGGACTTACATTTATCAGCGTGCACAAATAAAGCCCGTGACCCTGGAGAGACTCATGGCGGAGAGCATAGAAGATAAGTCTTGGACTAAAAAACTGTCGGATTCCAGGGCGTTTCGTTGGGGTGTCGGCATACCGGTCGCCCTTGCCCTTGTTCTCTATACTGCATCTTTTTTCCTTGATGAACCTCTGCGCAGCAGCATGGAAAAGAAAATGAACCGCGATCTGAAAGGGTATTCGGTTCAGCTGCCGAAGTTACATGTTCAGTTGATAGGTCTCTCCCTGACCTTGAAAGGATTGACCGTATTGCAGCAGGCGCATCCGAATCCTCCTATCGTCTATTTCCCCGTTCTCAAGGCCAGTATCCACTGGCGCGAGATCCTCTCCGGGAGGCTCGTCGCCGAATTCAGGCTGGACCAGCCGAAAATCAACATCAACCTGCAGCAGCTACGTAGCGAGGCGGTCAGCAAGGTCTCACTCAAGGAGCGCGGCTGGCAACAGGCGGTGGAGGACATCTACCCACTCAAAATAAACACCTTGAAAATCAACGATGCCAACATCACCTATATCGACCAGGACCCGAAAAGGCCTCTCGTCCTGAGCCATCTGAACCTCCAGGCAACCAATATCCGCAATGTCCGCCTGCGGGACCAGGTCTATCCCTCCTCGTTCCATCTCGATACGGCAATTTTTGATACCGGACACGGCAGTATCGATGGCGACGCAAATTTCCTCGCTGAGCCGTATCCCGGTATAAAGGGCCGCCTCAAGCTGGAAAAGGTCCCGATCGATTATTTCAATACGGTGATTGCCCGCTCGAACCTCTCCATACATGGCGGTATGCTCCGGGCCTCCGGCGATGCCGAGTACGCGCCAAATGTGAAAAGCGCCCACCTGGAATACCTGACGATCCAGGGGATGAAACTCGACTATATCCATTCGCAACGCACCGCCGGCGCCGAAAAAAAACGCGCGGCCATAGTGGGAAAGACCGCCAAGGAGCTCAGCAACAAGCCCGGTATTTTGATACGCGCCGATCAATTGAGCCTGACGGGGTGCACCCTCGGTATGGTGAATGAGGCGGCGAGCAAACCGTACCGCATATTCCTTACCGATACCGATTTCCATATGAGCAACTTTTCCAATCAGTTTTCCCAGGGACCTGCACAGGCGCGACTGAAGGCGAAATTCATGGGAAGCGGCATCACAACGGCATCCGGGAATTTCCGGCCGCAGCAAGGGGGACCTGATCTAGATCTCTACGTCAAGATCGAGGATACCCAGTTGACGGCGATGAACGACTTGTTGCGCGCCTACGGGAATTTCGATGTTTCCGCCGGGGCCTTTTCCCTCATCTCAGAGTTACACGTCAAAAACAACGCCATTTCCGGCTATATCAAACCGTTCTTCAAGGATATAAAGGTCTATGACAGGCGCAAGGATAAGGAGCGAGGCATCTTCCATCAAATGTACGAGATGCTGATCGGCGGGGTCGCCAAGCTGCTTGAAAACAGGACGCGCCATGAGGTTGCCACCAAGGCAGATATCACGGGCTCGGTGGATAAACCGGAAACCAGCACCTGGCAGATCGTCGTCGAGCTCATCAAGAACGCATTTTTCAAAGCGATTCTTCCCAGCTTTGAAAAGGAGGTAATCGGAGCAGGTAAGCGCTGAGCAGGCACAGGCAGAGGGGAAATTGGTGGCGCGTATCGCGGGAAGCCGGCAGCCGATGGCTGCGCAATCGTCCGGAGCTATTGACAAACAAGTGCGCAATGGGAAAATCTTAAAATTAATCAATGTACTGGCTGTTCGTGACTGCGGCAGATCTCGCACGCGGCCTGTCAATCCAAAATATCCCTTGACAAGCAAAAACAGCCTCCCTATACTTCCATCCATCAAAAACAATACCTTATCAACCGTGAAAAGAGAAATCCAATCCAATGCGGTCGGCGTTCCGCCGCTCCCCGAGCGCCGGCCCTCCGCGGACGAGAAAACGCGTGTGGTGCGCTTCGCGGTATCGTCCGCGACGATGATCCAGCTCATCCTCGTCGGGGCCTGCATGTTACTGCTGATCAGGCTTTGGCCGGTCTTCCTGGTGCTCGTCGTCGCTCTCCTCATCGTCGGGACGATGAGTCCAGCCGTCACCTGGATGGAGGCGCGGGGTGTCAAGCGCGGCCTTGGGATCGCGATCGTCTTCACACTCCTCTTCGTCGTCGCGACTCTAGCCGTGATACTGACGATCCCGTCGTTGGTGGAGCAGGCCTCAGCGCTGGTCGAGCAGGAGCCCGCGTTTCGCGCACGCCTTTCGGATTATCTCGCCCGCTCCAACCTGACAGCGCCAATCGCGGG
>JAPLJX010000153.1 GCA_026388375.1 Deltaproteobacteria bacterium | reverse complement strand
TCTGTTTTTTCCCGCAGTGTTTCAATATGGCAGTCATTGTTCCGAGCTGTCTGAAACACGTCAATACCGCATGCCTCCATAGAAGGCCTTCCTCTGTCACTATGATTACACCAGGTTCCCTTAACTTTACCGCATTCTTTGCACAGGTTGCAGGGACCGGCTAAAAATACAAAGGCTTTATAATATCCATCCTTGAACATCTCCCCTTCCAAATCAATCAGCATCTGACGGAATTTTGTTAAACGCTTTCCCCTGTCCTTGGTCGGTAAGGTCTCAATATGAAACAGAAGGGCTCTATTATAGCAATCAAGGACCCGTCTTGTTTCTTCTGCGGCAGGTGTGTGAGGCGGGCAGCAGTAGCCGTAATTGTAGCCTCCACAGCCGAATTGACATTTTAACCTCACCCATGCTGCGGTCACCACACTGGATGGGTTGATTTGCTTTACGCTGGACGCTCCCCCCTTCAGTGCAAGGTCAGCATATTTTTTCAGATCATTTTGATTCATATGCAGCCACCTCCATACCGATGACTATCCTTTCATGTGTTATCTTTCAACATTGATCGCTTAAGCTCCAGCGGTCCTTAATGCAAAGTGCTCATTTCCTCTCAACCCCGTTTTCCCGCAGAAATTGTTCCAAGACCTCGTAAGGTTGAGCCCCAACCACTGCGTGGTCATTGAGTACAAAGGTTGGAACTGACGATATTCCCATTTTATCAACAAGTGCCCAATCGGAATCGACAGACTCCTTGAAGGCTCTCATTTGTAATGCTTTTCTGGCTTCATTTTCGGGAAGTCCAACGGCTTTTACCAGTCCCATCAATACATCAGTTTTGGCAATATTTTTACCATCGACAAAATAGGCTCGAAAAACCGCGTCGTGGTATTCATCCCCTTTTCCTTTGGTCTCTGCCCATTTGCCTAATTCCTGGGCGAGCCTGCTATTATAGGTCTTCTTTCGCTCTCCCCACGGTAAGTCCAATTCCTTGGCTACCTTTTTCAAACGGGCCAAAGCCGAGGGAATGTCGATGTTCCGGTCGGCAAAGAGCTCTTCCATGGTAAGCCCCTCTTCCGGAGTTTCAGGGTGGAGAGGAAATGCCCTCCATTGGACCTCAATCTTAAAATTCTCTCTTAACTTTTCAATACGCCCGGTACTGAAGTAGCACCAGGGTCAGATATAATCCGAAAACACTTGAAGATATTTTGGCATAATCATGTGCTCCTTTCTGTATTCAATGTTAACGGACGGACGCGATCACGGTTCGGCTGATGATCTCCTCCTTCATGGCCGGCGCCAGGTCGTTGAAATAGGCGGAATATCCGGAAACGCGAACCAGGAGATGGGGATATTTGTGCGGGTCATTTCTCGCTTCCACCAGGATCTGGGGATCGAAGGCATTCACCTGGACCTGCATTCCTCCCCGTTCGAAGTAGGTCTTCAGTAAAGCGTCAAGGAGAGAGGCCCCCTTTTCACCCTTCAAGAGGGCCTGGTCAAACTGGAGATTAAGGTTGACCCCATTGGCGATCTGGGTAAAATCGATGCTGTTGACCGAGTTTAAGAGGGCCGTCGGGCCTTTTCGATCCATGCCGTTAACCGGGGCGATCCCGGAGGCGAAGGCCTCTCCCCGCCGGCGTCCGTGGGGCAGGGCGCCGGTGATTTTCCCAAAATACTGATGGGCCGTGACCGAGTAGAGGCCGGTCACATACCGGCCTCCCCTGGCGTTTGTATATCCGCCGAGCGCGCTGTCGAAGGCGGCGATGACGTATCTGGTCCATCCGTCCGCCTCCGGTTCGTCATTGCCGAATTTCTCCAGGCCTCTGAAGTACAACAGCCATTTCTCATCAGGGATGTCCTTCCTCATGAGTTCCACCAGCCCGGGGAGGGTCATTCTCCGCTCCCGAAAAACCGCTCTGTCGATGGCATAGAGGGCGTCGCCCGTGTCGGCAGGCCCCACGCACTGAATGCCGGAGAAATTATAGACGGCGCCGCCGCCGGTGGAACATCTGCCCGATTTGAGGCAACCCTCGAGCAGCGCGCTGCTCAGGGGCGTGGGATGCTCTTTGTGATTTGCCTTCTCCACCAGGTGCAGATCACCGATCAATCGCTTAATAAAAAAGTTCAGTTGCGCTTCGAAGGCCTCCCGGACATCCTCCATGGAGTTCATCCGGGTTGCCGGTTTGGTCTTCCGGCCGCTCCGGAAAAAGGAACCGAAGCGCCGCCCCTCATTGAGGGCCAGCTCCAGCATGATGGGGAGGTTGAAGAGGGCCGCATCGGTGGAAGAGAAGCTCTTCCCCTGGCAAACGGGTTCCACGCATCCGACGGCGGTGTAGTTTCTCGCATCGGCCATCTTATAGCCGTGCCTGCAGAGGGCCTCGATGATCACCTCGTCGTTGTAGAGGGCCGGCGAACCGCTGCCGGAGGCCAATGCCCGATTGATTTTATGCCGGTACGCCTCCGAGGAGGATCTGTGCACCCGGGCGTGAAAATTCGGCTGGCGCATCCGGAGCTCATCCATGATTTCAAGGAGAAGATCACTGAGCTCATTGGAGGCATCGTTGCCGCTTTCGTCCACCCCTCCCACGGTGACCACCTGCCCGTTGAACATGCCCCCGTGGAACCTCATCATGGGTTTCGAGAAGACAGGGATGATCTCCGCCATCTTGATCGAAAAGGCGGCGAGAAGTTCCTTCGCCTGTCGCGAAGAGAAGGAGGGATCCTTCAGGCTGGTCCGGTAGTATGGGTAGAGGTACTGGTCGATCCGGCCCGGACAGATGCCGTTATCCAGACTTTCCAGGTTGATAGCGATCTGCGCGAAGAAAAGGGACTGAAGGGCCTCGTGAAAGTTCCTGGCGCCCAGACGGGGCACCCTCTGACACACCTCCGCGATGGTTTCCAATTCCACTTTTCGCTTTGGCTCTTTTTCTTCCGAGGCCATTTCCCGGGCCAAGCCGGCATACCGTTCACCGAAGCGGGCCAGGCCGGCAAGGATTATCTTCACCCCTTCATAGAAACACCACGCGTCCGACCCCCGGGGCGCAGCCTTCTGGTATCCCTCGGCCTCGGCCGCGATCCCCTCCGTTCCGACGGCGATGAGTTTCTGATAATCCGGGGCAATGTGGGCCACCCCGCCCAGTTCATTGATGAGATAGAATTTTGCCGTCAACTGATCAGCGATGAGGGCCAGCTTCTTTACAAATCCCGTGTCCAATTTCATCGCGAGAAATCGCGGCAGCCAGAAGGGGACGATGGAGAGCAATTGCCGCCACTCTTGGCCCGACAGCTCCAGCGGGTTGGTCTTTCTTTTGGCGAACGTGTGCGCTTCGGCAATGACCGGAACGCCGTGGAGCTCCGGGTAGATGGCGCCTCCCACCCGCTTGGACGAATAATTGCCCACGATCAGTTCATCGGGATAGATCCGGATCGATTTGTTTTTCAGGACCTCCGTCAAGGCTTCCGCGATCCGGATATAGGGCGACTTCTTCCGATTCTCCCCGGATTTGAAGTACCGCGTCCAGATCATGGCCCTTTCGGTGCAAACCGAGGGTTTCGCACCCTGAACGGCTTCCCTTAATGCGTTGATCCGTCTCGAACATTGTGTGATTTCAGTCGTAGGCGACAACATGGATTTCCTCCCTGGCAAAGCGCTCGATTACCGACTTCAGGTCCGGCCTGTGGGGGATGTCCGGATCGGGGCCGGGCCTGCCCATCCCGATCCGGCCCAGCTTCGCCTCCCCCATCCTATGGTAGGGCAGGCAATGAATCGTGTCCATGGCGCATTCATGAAGAAACGCCGCGGTGGCGAAGATATTTTTCTCATCATCGTTGATGCCCGGTATGACCGGCATCCTGGGCTGCAGGTGCGGGAACACGGCGGCCAGCCTCCGGAAGTTGTCCAGAATAAGTCCGTTTTCCCGGGTCGTATAGGATTCGTGACGCGCCGAATCCATCTGCTTCAGATCAAAATAGATCAGGTCCAGGAAGGGGGCTATCCTTTCCATGTCTGCCCAGGGGAAATGGCCGCAGGTCTCCAGGGTAACATGGATGCCGTCGGCCTTGAGCGACGGCAGGAAACCCTCTAAGAAAGCGGCCTGCAGCATGGGTTCGCCGCCCGACAGGGTGACCCCTCCCCCGGAGGAAATAAAAAAATCCCGATCCCTCCGCACCTCCGCGAGCAGATCCGCCGCCCCCCATGTTTCTCCTATCATTCTCAGGGCCCGGGTCAGGCAGGAAGCCACGCAGTTTCCGCAACCGTCGCAAAGCGCGTGATCGATCCTTCGATCGGGGCCGGTGAGAACGGCCGTTTTCGGGCAGATCTCACGGCAGGCATAGCACCGGACGCAGCAGTGGGCGAAAAAGGCGACCTCCCGCCTCGCCTGATGGGATTCCGGGTTGTGGCACCAGGCGCACCGGAGGGCACAGCCCTTGAAGAAGAGTATCGTTCTGATTCCCGGCCCGTCATGAAGGCAGAAACGCTGGACATCAAAGAGCAGGGCCTTTTTCTCGCCGGATTTCCCGGCCTCTTGGGTCAAAGCGTCGCTCATGGTCGGTCATCCTGCGTCCTCGGCCGGGAAAACATCCAGCGAACAGGAAGCGCTGGCCCGGCCAATAGTCTCCTCCGTAAGAAAAAGCAATCGGCACTACAGTGCCTTACGTCAGATTCAAGCTAGGTCAGTATGCTCCTCAAGCTGGATTCTGTCAACAAAAGGCAACTCTACAAGTTGAAATGAAGATGCCCATAGAAACCACAGGATGCTTTCCTTCAGAAAGTAGGCATCAACCGGATAAACCGTAAAAAATATGTTTACAAAACAATACTGAAATGTATTATAATGTAAACCATCATGAAGAACTACCGTGAGACATACGTCCGGAAGGCGGAGGTGGCCCTTCCGGAGAAGGCCCTGCTCGATACGATCTATCTGCGCAAGGCGATTCCCTTTCGGGACGAGCTGGAGCTCTCTCTCCTGGACAAAAAGAGGCTGGATCGGATGGCGAAGGATTTTCCCGGGCCGACCCGGAAGCTGGCCCAAATTATCCGCTTGAACTGAGTCCATCCCTGGGGTAAAGTCAGTCCCGGTTTTTGCGACCGATCCCGGCCCGGTTATCCACAGGGCAAAACTTTTTGCGATTCGTTAATAACTAAATAATGTCCATTATTTCCAAGTGCCGGTTGACCGGCACCCCCCTAAAAAACAGGAGATTCCCATGACCGAACCCACGAGAGGTTGGGGGGAAACGCGCTCTTTTCCAACAAACAATTCCGCATAAGTTGTTGTAACTTCTGATAAAAATCCACCATCCACCGGGTGGCTCCATTGCGCCGCCTTCATTGCTTCATAGCAAAAGATCGCAAGTCATTTTTGATATAGTATTTTGCGCCAAATTTCGTAAAAAGTTCTTCCGCATCGTAAAGGAATTTACCCCAGTTCACCGTTTTTTCTTGTTCTTTCATGTGGTTTAGCTTGCCTACCTTCCAGAAATTCACATACGGATGCGCCATGCGGATCACCGTAAGCGCCTGATCGGGATCGATCACCGGCTCAAGGCTGACCCAGGTAAAAATGCCCTCTTTGTGAGCGGCTTTCAAAACGGTCATCCGGTCATCCACGGTCGAGGCGCCCGGCTCCCAATCACTGCGTATAGAGTCATCAGCGAAACACAGTGTAATGCCCAGTTGCGTGCGAGCATCCTTCATCAGCCCTATGTCTTCCTGGATGAGATCTGCACACCCTTTGGTCAGCACCTGGCTGTTCAGCCGGTGTTTTGCGACAATACCCAGCGCCTGCCGTGTCAGTCGTTCCGTGCGCTCAATCGGCTGATACGGATCACTCAGGAAGCAAAAGAGAATGCACCGCGAATCGCCACGCAGTTTTATGGCATCTTTTTCGAGGTTTTGCAGCACATCACGGCGTGGCGCCGCTGTCGCATGCCACTTCTCCCCTGTCGTTCGCATACACGACGGCGCGTAGCAGTACCGGCATCCATGCGTACATCCACGATAAAGATTGCAGGCCAGTTCGGAGTATTCCCGCGCCCGTCCTTTTGGTTCATAGACGACATTCATGGATAGACCTCCCTTATTCAAGCCCAGGCAGGCATTTCTGCCCTGTTATATCTGTAGATTTTGCTTTCTTCCAAAAATCTAAACCGCGAGAATGTCCAGTAGCAAAAAGTAAATGATAATATTCACGGATACTGACAGTGTCCTGCGCTATTTTCCCGATCCTTGAAAGACTTTCCCTGTAGGCATGCATAAATAGGCGTAAAAGATCATCATGTTTACGGTGTTCCGCCGCTGTTTTTACATCTGGTCGTTCAAAGAAACCTTTGCATCCTGCGAAAGTTTCATATTTCAATCGCGCCACTTCAAATTCCGGGTTCAACGCTGCGTCAGCGCCATTTCTTCGAAAGTCAAGATTAGAAAAAAATGAAACGATGAAATCGACTTTCCCTGTACAAGATGAAATAGCTTCAATGGTGCTAAACGGAATGTCGCATGAAGTTGGATCAACGAAGCAGAGCGTCAGGCCGTCACAAGGGCGTTGGTTCATTGCGGAAAGAATAGAATCACCATCTTTGTAATCACCTATGAATGCAATGGCTTTGTCGGTTACGTTCATCTTTTTAATACGTTGGTTTAGTGCATCAACGGACTCCTGATTATTGTCAATAAAAATGGCACTCTGAATATAAGCAACGGCCTTGTGGTTTAAAATTGCCAGAGCAGTTCCGTCTTGTTCGTATCCATCCCGTGTACTACACCGACCTGGTCCAGAACAAATCTCGATGTAACGAAGGTTACCACCCCATTTCTTATGCATGCCGGTGGTAAAAATGTCAAAATACCGAACGAGGTAATGGATTTTTTCATTCGCCCATTCGCCCACACACCTCAAAGGCAATCCGTCGAACACGGATTTGTTAAGGTTGCAGATTCCCCTATCCAAGTTCTGCTCTCGCTCATCTCGATTAGGACATTTTTGACAATTTTCAAGTGGTCTTCGCCTAAATGGATCAAGTCGTCTGTCCATAAAGCCTCCACGGTATTTTTATCAGTCTGTTCAGCATCATTTTTTGATTGCAAGGACGGTCATGGATTAGGTTCTTTTTAATTCATCCTCCCCCTCCGCGCTCATATCGTTCCCTTTAAGGCCATTGATCCAGAAAAGCAGGTAGCCCACGGGGAAACCTTTGTACATGGAATCGAAAAGGTCCCTGACCTTGGCGGTCGTCCAGGCGAAAGGCCGTTGGATATCCGGCAAGCCGATTTCGCCAATGTCGATGTCTTCAATGAGTTTGGATAAAGAATAGCCTACTTGTTTGAATAGTGTAGCTTCCATTCAATGACTCCTAATAATTTCCGCATGTCATTTGTCAGGCATGCTCAACTGTAGCCGTGATTTCCGGATACCTTAAGCGCAACTGCTCTATGTAAGACTTCCACTCTTCCCACAGGTTCTCAATCTTTTCCAAGAGAGCGTTAACTTGGCGGTCGTATTTTTCATCGTAGTCCTCCTTGCCCAACGAGCTTTTCTTTACGCTGATCACGAATGCCTTTGGGCCGTCTGGAACCATTTCTATGGCTGCAGTAAACGCATAAGCTTTTAGAGAACTCAAAAACTTGTCATGAGCGTCTTTTAGCGGCCCACTATGAAATGCATTTTCGGGTTGCCCCACAACATCAAGGTACTTCAAAATGCGATCGCTGTTTTCACTACGCTCATGTTGAGGGTTAGAGAGACGCCAGTTACACCAATAGGTTAGCCACGGAGAATCAATTATCTGCCACAGGGCTTTGGCCACATAAAAGTCTACGTCGGAGAGCAAGGCTCCTGATTTGGGCTCGTTGAGTGCGGCCCGGAGTGCTACCGCCAAATTGTTGACCAGGTTCTCCCGTTCTACTCGCCTATATTCTTGGTCTGCTCTCCTGATACTCGGTACTACTTTTTCAATTAGCCTCCTCAGAACGGAAGGCGTAGGGAGGAAGTAGCTTGTAGGCCACCGGCGATGTTTGAGATCAAATGGCAGGTTCTCACCTCCTGGACAACCGGCTATATTCATGACACCGACTAATCGTCCCTCACCCATGACGGCCAACGCGTAGCCGAGTTCAAGGAGCACATTTGGGTTTGGAGCAGGGCGTGGTTTGGAATAGATAAGGGTTGCATCCCATACAAATACATCTGAAGCACGAATTTTGGTGAGAATGGCTTCGGCGATAGCTGGTGTACCGCCTAACCCTTTCGTGTCTCGATCAACCTCAATAATGATTGCATCTTCACGCCCGATCTTCTTGGTAGCCCTGCGCAGGCAGTCCTCAATGAAATTCCGATTCTCCTTTGGGGGAGAGTCGTTTTGCCATGACCAAAATACAGTAACTTGGGATGGCAGTTTGGAGTTCATACAGATGGCCTCACTCAACACCGGCTGGGCATAAATTGCCGTTGCCTTGATTCTTTGCTTATATGTTCGCTGTTATTCTATTTTTACCATAAATTCTCGATACAAGTTCTGAAAATAGGATGAGGTGTCGCTTCCATTACCACGAATTCTCAAAATATTAATCAAATCCTCGTCGCACAGATGCAGGATGACTTTACGATTTGGGTCTTTATTAAATAATGCTTTCCGGCGATTAAAAGAACCCTCTTTATTATTTCTCGATACCAAGAAGCCGAATCGTCCCAATGGGTCGCCCAAATAGGTTAAGAGTTGATCTATGTCGGTCCCAGATGTGGTTGATTTATTCTTCAACTCAAAAACAATGAAGAGACTTTTATAAGAATTCTGTATATATCGCCAAAAATTTAAAGTACCCTCATTGGAATAGATGATGTCTCTAACCAATGTTCCCTCTATAGTCCGTTCTTGGGGCCGCCCATCAACGAGGTGCGGGTGGAGGCAAAAGGTCAAAATTCTGTGTATAATGTCTTGATACTCATATGCATCCTCTCTCCCAGGCAAAATCGCGGATAACTGACCCACCAATCTCTCTGATTCTTCCT
>JAPLJX010000502.1:1478-18332 GCA_026388375.1 Deltaproteobacteria bacterium | reverse complement strand
CAACGCCACCTCCACCGCCGGGTTCATCCCGCTTTTCTCGTTCGGGCTGCCCACGGCGCCGTCGATGGCGGTGATGCTCGGGGGGCTCATGATGTATGGCCTCCAGCCCGGCCCGATGCTGTTCCAGACGAATCCGCAGTTCGTCTGGGCGGTGATCGCCAGCATGTACATCGGCAACGTGATGCTCCTGGTCCTCAACCTGCCCCTGGTCGGGATGTGGGCCAAGATCTGCAAGATCCCCTTCTATATCCTGGGGCCGATAATCGTCTTTTGCGCCATGATCGGGACCTACAGCATCCGGTTTCAATCCTTCGATGTATGGGTGATGCTCCTCTTCGGGGTGATCGGCTATTTCATGCGGAAGCTCGGCTTTCCCGTCGCTCCGATGGTTCTGGCGAGCGTTCTGGCGCAGATGCTGGAGACCTCCATGGGGCAGGCCCTGCTCATCTCGCAGGGCTCCCCGCTGATCTTCTTCACCCGTCCCATCTCGGCCGTTTTCATGGTACTTGCCGTCCTCTCCATCGGCCGCGGGATCTGGTCTCAGGTAAAGGCCAAAGCGCCCGAAGTTGTCACGGATGATGCGGAGTATTGATTTTGTCGGTATATGCGCGGGCCATCCAGCCAGGAGAGATTGAAGGGGGTTGATTTACATGGGGAGGAAAATCCGTGCACGCCGTTGAGAAGATTTTGGCAAGGGCCGCCGGAAGAGAAGAAGTGATCGCCGGCGAGATTGTCAATTGTACCGTGGATCTTGCCGGCATCAATGATCTGTATCTGCAGACGCTTCGTTCTTTTGCCGAGATGGGCGGGAAGAAGGTGCATGATCCCCGGAAGGTGGTGATGTTTCTGGACCATTTTGCCCCCGCCTCGACGATCATCCAGGCTGATAACCAGAAGCAGTTCCGTGCGTTCTGCTGGGAACAGGGGATCGATCTGCTGATGGACATCGATCAGGGGGTCTGTCACCAGATCCTGGCGGACAAAGGACTGGTCCGTCCGGGGATGCTGGTGGTGGTCACCGACTCCCACACTACCACCCACGGTGCGTTCGGAGCCTTCGGCACCGGCGTGGGCGCCACCGATCTGGCGATTATTTTGATGACGGGACAATTGTGGTTCCGGGTGCCGGAGCCCTCGGCGCCGATTATGGCGTCTACCGGGCGGTGGAGATTGACGGTCCCCTTCTGGAAGGTCTCGGCGTGTCGGAACGGATGACCCTCTGCAACATGACGACGGAGATGGGGGCGAAGACCGCCTACATCCAGCCCGACCCTATCACCCTTGATTTCTTGCAGGACAAAACGAAACTGGAATCTCCCGGTGTGACCACCGATCCCGGCTACCGTTACGCCGCGGAACATACCTTCGACGTCACCGGTCTCAAACCGCAGGTGGCCGTCCCCCATAGCGTGGATAACGTCTCGGACATCACCGCCTATCTCGGCCGGGCCATCAACCAGGCCTTTCTCGGCACGTGTACCGGCGGTCGGGTGGAAGATCTGGCGGTGGCCGCCCGGATCCTGAAGGGGAGGCACGTCCATCCCCGGACACGGTTTGTTGTTGTTCCCGCTTCCAAGGGTGTCTTTCTGGAGGCGATGGCCAGGGGGTATATTCAAACCCTGGTTGAGGCCGGCGCCACGTTCGTTACCCCCAGTTGCGCCGCCTGCCTGGGGACGCACCAGGGGATATTGGCCGCGGGCGAGACCTGCATCACGGCGTCGAGCCGTAACTTTCCGGGCCGCATGGGGCATGCCGAGGCCGAGATTTTTGTTGCCTCGCCGGCGTCGGTGGCCGCTGCCGCACTGGAGGGGAAGATTGCCGATCCGGCACAATACCTGGCATAGAGGGAAAAGGGCATGAATGGCGTAATCAGAGGCACGGCGTTCGTATACGGCGCCAACATCGATACGGATCAGATCTATCCCGGCGGCTATCTCGACCTTACCGACCCGGAGGTCGTGGCCCAACACGCCATGGAGAGGGTTGATCCCGACTTTGTCAAAGAGGTAAAACCGGGGGACATGATCGTTGCCGGCGCCAATTTCGGGTGCGGGTCCAGCCGTGAGCATGCCGCGGTGACATTGAAGGCGTCCGGCATCGCGGTGGTGCTCGCCGAATCCTTCGCCCGCATCTTCTACCGCAATGCGATCAATCTGGGGCTGCCGCGCTCCTCGTGTGTCCCGGCATTGCAAGCCTGGTGAAGCGGGGCGATCGGTTGAGTGTGGACCTGGCGGCGGGCACGGTGACCAATTTGACAACCAGTGCAACCGCCGCGGCCCAGCCCCTCTCCGCGTACGTGATGGCCATTCTGGAGAACGGCGGCGTCAAACCGATGATACGGAAACAACGAGGGCTCCTTGTGGAGGGATGAATCCCGTTCATGCGGATATTCCGCGGTCGAACACGATGGTTGAAGTGGCCCATCCGTGAAGCGGGCGCGGTAACATAGGATGCACGGCGCAACCCACCGTGCATTGGGGAGAGGAAAACCATCAACCATTTTTTTAAGGAGGAAAGAGATGAAAAAAATTGCTATCGGTTGTATCGCTCTTGTTGCCATCCTTACCCTGGTTTGGGTCGGCGCGACCGGTGCGGCGGACAAATTTCCCACCAAACGGATCACTTACAATATCTGTTTCAATCCCGGCGGAGAGTCGGACATCACCGCCCGGTTCCAGGAACAGGCCCTGAAGAAGGTCCTCGGCGTGGATATCTCCATCAATTACAAGATCGGCGGCGGCGGGGCCCTCTGCTGGTCGGAATTGGTCCAGACCAAACCCGACGGCTATGTAATCGCCGGCCACAACCTGCCCCATATCGCCCTCCAGCCCCTGGAGATGGGCAATGCCGGGTACAAGACGCTGGACCTCAAGAACATCTACATGTTCGAGAGTACCCCGAATATCCTGCTCGTCCGCAATGACAGTCCTTACAAGACCCTCAAGGACTTCATAGAGGCCGCCAAGAAGAACCCCCCCGGCGTCTTCACGGTCGGGGGCAGCGGCACCTCGTCGGCGAACGATCTGGGGACCACCATGCTCAGCAAGGCCGCAGGCATTCAGTTGACTTACATCCCCTTCGGCGGGACCGGTTCGGCGGTACCCGCCCTGCTGGGCGGCCACGTGACGGCTCTGATGAGCTACTCCACCATGGGAGTCCAGTACAAGGGCAAGTTCCGCGCCTTGGCCATCGCCTCGGGGAGCGGATGGAAGTCCTCTCCGACGTGCCGACCTTCAAGGAACAGGGATACGACATCGTGGAGGGGGCCTACCGGGGTGTCGCCGCCCCTCCGGGAACGCCGGATGAGGTCGTTAAGATTCTTGCCAATGCCTTCGAGAAGGTCATGAAGGATCCGGAGGTCAAGAAAAAGATGGATCAGAACGCCTTCAAAACGGAGTTCATGGGTCCCGAGGCTTCCCTGGCCCTGGTGAAGAAGAAGATGGTCGAATATGAGATTATCATGAAGGAGTTGGGGCGGATCAAGAAATAGAGAGTGTCAGTTTAAATAGCTTATATTAGTCACTTATTTCTGTAGAGAACTGTACAACCGGTTCCCCGTCCGTTGCGGACGGGGAACCGAAAAAATCTCATCCCGTGGCAGGAGTTCCATCCGTTCGGGGTCAATGGGGTTCTGGCGTAAACGGGACTCGGTTCCCTGGGGCGATCGAAGTAGAGTAAGTGCTTATCCGTAAATAAAATAATGTTCCTTGAATATAATATGTTATCTGATGGAAAACGCTATTTACGGATAGGTTCTAAGACTTTTATTTAAAGGAGACAAGATCATCATGCGGATTACCGAAGTCAGGACCGAGTTGCTGCGGATGCCGCTGCCGCGTCCGATGCAGGCGGCCTCCTCCAGCGGCAAGAAGGGCGGTCCGGTCAGCAAAATCAACATGCCGGTTGTCTTCATCACCACCGAAGACGGGACGACTGGGGTTGGATACTCCTGGAGCCTGCTGGGGGGCGACACAGCGACCTGCTGCGTCCTTCGGGACGATTTTGCGCCGCTCTTGATCGACGAGGACGCCCTCGACCATGAACGCCTGTGGCACAAGCTTTACAGGCGAATGCAAACGGGAGGGCGGCGCGGCCTGGTCACCCAGGCCCAGGCGGCGGTCGACCTGGCCCTGTGGGACATCAAGGGGAAAATGGCCGGGTTGCCGGTCTACAAGCTCCTGGGCGGCCGCCGGGAAAGCGCACCGGTCTACTACTCCGACGGCGGATGGCTGTACATGAGCGTTTCCGAGATGGTGGCGGCCTTCGAGGAATACCTGGCCCAAGGGATGTTTGGCGTCAAGATGAAGATCGGTCATGCGGATTACCGGACCGACATCCAGCGGGTCCGGGAGGTCCGCAAGGCCCTGGGCGACAAGGCCTGGATCGCCGTGGACGCCAACCAGAAATGGGACTACCCGACGGCCATGCGGGTGGGTCGCGAGCTTGAACAGCTCGGGATCGCGTGGTTCGAGGAACCGCTGTTGTGCGAGGATATCCCCGGTCATGCAAGACTCGCAGCGGAATTGGACATCCCCATTGCCATGGGAGAAACGTTGGGGTCGCGTTTTGAATTCGACGCCTACCTGCGGGCCAATGCGGCGGATATCCTGCAGCCGGACATCATCCGGATCGGCGGCATCACCGAAATGGTCAAGGTGGTGACCCTGGCCGACGTCGCCAATCGGCCGGTGGAGCCGCACCATATGATGGAAAGCGCAATTCAGGTCGCCTGCGGCGTCATGGAATCCGGGTCCATCGAATACATGCCCTGGGTGGCCGCTGCCTTCGCGGAGCCCGCGATCATCAAGAATGGCCAGATGACGCCGCCGCAGAAACCGGGCTTGGGGCTGGAGATTCCTGAGGAAATTATTCGGCGGTTCCGTGTGGACTGACCGTCTGTCCGTCTCAAAGGTCGCTTGCATGCGGAAAAAGCAGCACCAGGGCAAGGATCTGTCCTGATCGTCTTTCTCTTCGGTGGTTACCGGCAGGCGCCCCTGCCCCGGGGCGGGATTTGTGGATAATGGAGACATGAACGTGCAATGCGATTCGAAAAACAGGTTGAATCAGCCCGCCTTCGGCGAGGCCCTGTTTGATCTCATCCGCCGGACGGCCTGCGATCTGCCCGAGGATGTGGAGGCGGCCCTGAAGCGTGCCCATGATGAAGAGGCGCCGGATTCGAGGGCGCGGACGATCCTTTCACTTTTTCTGGAAAACATCGCGCTGGCCCGGGAAAAGCAGGTTCCCCTCTGTCAGGACACGGGGTTGCCGCTTTTTTTCATTCATCACCCGCCCGGTCTTTCCCGGCGGGCGACGGTGAAGGCGTGCGAGGAGGCCGTGGCGCGGGCGACGCGGGAGCAGTATCTGAGACCGAACGCCGTCGATCCCGTCACCGGGCGTAACAGCGGGAACAGCGTTGGTGCGGGCATCCCCGGGGTTTATTTCGAGGAAGGGGACGACGAGGCTGTTTCCGTGGCCCTGATGCTCAAAGGCGGCGGCAGCGAAAACGTGGGCCGGCAGTACAGCCTGCCCGACGACGCCCTGAAGGCGGGACGCGATCTGGAGGGGGCTCGGCGGGTGATTCTGGACGCCGTCCGCCGGGCGGAGGGCAAGGGCTGTGCCCCGGGGATACTGGGGATCTGTATCGGAGGCGACCGTGGCTCGGGCTATCTTCATTCCAAACACCAGCTCCTTCGTCCCCTCGACGACATGAATCCCGATCCCGTTCTGGCGGAGTTCGAGGGACGGATCCTCCGGGAGGCAAATACGCTGGGGATCGGCCCCCTGGGCCTCGGCGGGGAAACGACCCTACTGGGGGCCAAGGTCGGCGCGCTCCACCGTGTTCCCGCCAGTTATTTCGTCACCATAACCTACATGTGCTGGGAATACCGCCGGCGGGAGATCCGGATCGACTCCGACGGGACCTGGCGCTTTACCCGATGAGGCGGTAAAATGATCGAACTGACGATTCCCATTTCCGAAGAGATGATCCTGTCGCTTCATGCCGGCGATGCCGTGGCAATCTCCGGGATCGCGACGACGGGCCGGGATGCCGCCCATAAATACATGGTGGAACGCCTTATCGAGGCCCCAAGTCCCCTCCCGCCTGACGATCAGCGCCTTTTCGACGAACTGAAGACGATTTACCGCGGCGGGGCGATTTACCACTGCGGCCCCATCGTCCGCAACACGGGCGGAAGGTGGAGCATCGTCTCCGCGGGACCGACGACGAGCATCCGCGAAGAGACCTACGAGGACAAGGTGATCGCCGCCTTCGGCCTCCGGGTCGTCATCGGCAAGGGGGGGATGGGACCCCGGACGCTCGCCGCCTGCAAGGCCCACAAGGCCGTCTACGTTCACGCCATCGGCGGGGCGGGTGTGACCGGCGCCGAGGCGATGGTCGAGGTCCAGGACGTGTTCAAGAAGGAGGAGTTCGGTCTGCCGGAGGCCTTCTGGAAGATCCGTTTCCATCGTTTCCCGGGGATCGTCACGATGGATGCCCATGGGCGGAGCCTCCACGAGGAGTTGGGGAAGGCGTTCGATGAACGCCTGGCCGGACTCCTCCGTAGGTAAACGGGGGTTTGTCATCGCTTGCGGATCGCCAGGGGTCAGGGGACAGGATCATGATCACGATCAACAGCTTTCTGCACCGTGAGGTTCTGAACGATATCATCCGCCGCTGGATGTACGATGAGGCGCGCCCGTCGGACGCGGATCTGATCACGCGGCTGGTCCATTTCAACCATATCTTCGTTGCTCGCTACCTGGATCTCTTTGCCGGACAGATCTTCCGGGGGCTTCATCCGGGCGCCCTCTCTTCCCGTTCGGTCCAGATTAAGGGTGATCTGAAGGATGCCCTCGTTTTTTCGCCCCCTTACCGCAATGAACGGATCGAGGAACTGATCCGGGATTACCATCGGAACCCCGGACGCTTCTACCGGGAGACCCCTTTCCACGGAACGCTTTACTTCACCCGGCGCAATGGTTTTTCGGCCTATGTCGGATCAAGCCGGATCAAACGCGTCCGGCGTCTTGCGGAGAAATCGTCCCGCCGGATCATCGACCGGATCTTCGACACGATCAAAAGGCATGCCGAAACCCTGGCGGATGAGCGGGCGCGTCTCCTCGGCATCCCGCGGGAGAGGCTCCTGACGACACCCGCGGACATGACGGAGGAGTTCCTGAGGGCGGAAAACCGGTTGTTGGGCGATCTGCGTGACAAAAGGCCGATTGCGGGCGACGGAGAGCTCCTCGTGATCAACGACGTCGCCGGTGTGAAGATTATCCAAGAGGCGCCGGAACAACGAAAGCTGATGACGCTCCTCGGCCAAATGCCGGGCTGTGAGGTTGTCGAAGAGGAGGTCCATGCAGGCAGATACAATGCCACGAATCTGATCGTCCGCTTCCGGCCCCCCCGGGAGGAGATCCTGGCTCGTCCTCTCGGCCCGGGGATCCTGACGATCATGCAGGCGCGGGGTTTTTCCCCCTACGAAGCGAACCAGTCCTTTGCCGAATTCGTCCGTTCGGGGGAAGAAGATGTTCTGGTGGAGATCATCGTTTCGAACTACCAGGAGCTGTTGGAAAGTGAGATCGGTCTTTGCATCCACGAGGATCGGATTATCGAACAGAGGCTCTGCCAGCAGTACCGGGGGCCGCTCGCCCGGAACATTCAGTGCCTGCTGGAATACCTTTTCGCCTTTCCCGCTTCTCATCGGCGGGAACTGGGGGAGTTGCCGATCAAGATCTGGGACCGTTACCTGCCGGACTACTTTGACGAGATACTGAAACAGCTCTTCCGAATTCCGCCGGACAATTTTCTCGAGTAGTTGCTGAGTGCTGAGTCCTCAGCACTATTTTACCCCTTGCGTGGATCTTCCCGGACCATCATGAACCCCTCATCCAGCAGTTTTTCCGTCTCCCTTGCCCGGATCGCGGGGGTTTTTGCACCCATGACGACGGCGATCAGGCGGGTGTTCCCCCGTTTGGCTGTGGCCACGATGTGGTATCCCGCCTTAACGACCCAGCCGGTCTTCAGACCGTCCGCATTGGGGTAGTGCCGCAGGAGGCTGTTCCGGTTGCGATGGGTGATGTCGCGGTAGGTGTAGTACTGCTGCGAGTGGAGATCCAGGGATTCGGGAAATCGCCGGAGATAGTCGCAGGCCAGGATCAGTATGTCCCGCGCCGTCGTGAACTGTCCCCGGGCAGGCAGGCCGTTGGGGTTTTTGAAGAAGCTGTGGTTCATTCCCAGCTCGCGGGCCTTTCCGTTCATCTGTTTCACGAAAGCCTCAACATTGCCTCCGATGTATTCGGCGACGGCCACGGAGGCGTCATTGGCCGAAACAACGGCCATGCCCTTGAGCAGCTCTGCGAGCGGGATTTCACTTCCGGCCTGGAGGAACATCTTCGATCCGCCTGTCCGCCCTGCCTTCCGGCTGATCTTCACCGGATCCGTGGGACGGACCTTACCGTCGCGGATCGCCTCGTCGGCGAGGTAGAGGGAGAGGACCTTGGTGATGGAGGCGGGCTGAAGCGGGTCATCCGCATTGCGGGCGAGGAGGATCCGGCCGGTCGTCATGTCCATCAGGATGGCCGAATGGACGGAAAGGTTGCGGGCCCCCTGCGCCGAAAGATTCGACGCGAGAAGGAGGATCAGCAGGATTGCGAAGGGAACAATGATTTTCTTTGCGATCGTTCTTCCTCCTCTTGCCATGCGGGATGGTTCGAAATCGAGGGAAACCATCCGATTATTCCGTCTGGTGGATGGCGGAGAGCTTCCAGGGATTCTCCCCCACGGGACGGGTGAAGGTCCAGTACTCCTGGAATTTCACCGGTTCCGTCCGGCTTCCGGAGACGACCTCTCCGGTCCGCTCGTCGGTGGTGTAGTCGAGCAGGTTGGCGTAGATCTTCGCCGTGATGAAATCGGCTCCCCCTTCCTGCCAGATCTCCGTGATATCGACCGAACGAACGGCAATGTTGTCCAGACGGTTGATCCGTTGTTTTGCCCGCAACTGGTCCGCCTCCTCCTGGAGCGTCTTGTACATCTCATCGGTCAGAAGGTTCCGGATGCCGGACATGTCCCGGTTCGCCCATGCCCCCTGGATCTGGAAAAACCGGTCCATGCTGCCATCGGTAAAGTCTCTTTCATCGAAACGGGGATCCATCTGCCGGACATGGCGGAGACCGGTTTCCACGTCGCTTTCCCGTGCCTCCGGTTCATACGCGGTCATCGGCGCCGTGGTGCGTCCCCCGTCCATCGCCGATGAGTCCCGATAGGAGGTTCCTGCGGAGACTTCACTGCGCCGCCGTTTGATGAACCAGTAGATGCCGTAAAGGAGTGCGCCGATCAGGATGATCTCCATGATTCCGAAACCGCCGCCGAAGCCGCCACCTGATCCGCCCGCGAATCCAAGGCTCCGGAAGAGCATCCCGCCGAGCATTCCGCCGACGAGTCCGCCGGCCATTCCCCGGAGAAAGCCGCCGCCGGCGGAGGGCTGAGGTGCGGGTTGGGCTGGGTTGTACTGTCCAGTTCCCTGCGAGGGGCTGGATGGGGTTGGGGCGGGTGTTGAGCGCGGGGCGGTGTAGGTACGGGAACCCCGGCTGCCGAAGGATCCTCCTCCGCCGACCCGAGCCCAGGCGTCGATCTCCAGAACGGACAACAGAAAAAACAGTGAAAGAAAAACAAGGCCGCATTTAGCCCAACGGTTAGCAAACATCGGGTTCTCCTCGTGACATTCTATTGGAAGACTAACGGCAGAACATGCGCTTGTCAACATCTTTTTGGCACATGTTTCCAGTTGCTGCTGGATATCTGCTTTTCCTTCCTGTATAATCCCTCACCATCACGCGGTGGAAGTTGCCGCGTCACAACACCCTTCCGAGGGGAAGAGGAGGCAAAGACCTTGAGTGATATGCATTCGAATATGATCCTGGTGGGCTTTCTGATCATCCTTGTCTGCCAGGATCTTGTGGCCGTAAAGGCGTTTAAAAGGAGTGTCCGGGATGGGCTTTTATGCGCCATCGTTCCCGGGTACATCCTCTTTTATGCGAGCCGCGTGGAGTCGCGACAGGTAAAGCCCCTGATCGGCTGGCTCGCCGGTCTCGTGGTTTTGCTAACAGGTTTGGTGCGATAAGCGCCTGTTTTCGACAGATGCGTCGGGGGTTCAAGAGGAGCTTCAGCGGCGGGGTCATGCCGCAAGTCCGGAGAATCCGGTCCGGCGTCAATCTCAATCCAAATGCGGACAATCTTGTGGGAACAGGCAATCAGGAGGTGAGGCCATGAAAGGGAAGGATGTCGATTATTTCGTTGCCTTGTACGATGTGGCGAAGGTGATCAATGCCTCTCTGGATCCGCTGAAGGTCCTGGAGAAGATCGTGCAGTGCGTGGTCAAGGCCATGGGTGTCAAGGCCGGCAGCATCCGGCTCCTCGACTCCCGGAAGCGGATGCTGGTGATGGGGGCGGCCTGCGGCCTGTCCAGGGGGTATGTCCGCAAGGGCCCCATCCTGATCGAGGAGAGCGGTCTCGATCGTAAGGTGCTCAAGGGCCGGTCCATCTGGCTCGAGAACGCGCAGACGGCCAAGGATTTCCAGTATGGCGTGAAGGCGAAGGCGGAGGGGATCAAGTCCGTCCTCGTCGTGCCGCTCATGTTGGAAAGGAAGGCGATCGGCGTCCTGCGCGTCTACGCGGACCGGATCCGGAAATTCGATGATGAAGAACTCAAGTTCCTGAAAGCGGTGGCCAACCTGAGCGCGATTGCCCTCGACAACGCCCGGATGCACGAAACGCTCCAGACCCGCTGCGATCTGATGGCGGCGCATAAATACCGCATCGATGACAATTGACGGCTACGTAAAAAGTCCGGATGCTGCGTTGCACTTCATCCTTCGTCATTGCGGCTGGTTCCGGGGACACGTTCCGATCCCTCCGGGCTTCCGGAACATGTCCCCGACGCCTCATTCCTCAGGACTCGCGCGCCTTGCCTGCGGAACTTTTTACAAAGCCGCCCCGGTTCGAGACGTTATGGCTTTTAACGAGAGCGTTACAACTGAAAAAGGAGGTCCGTATGATTCGCCTTGGCATCAACGGTTTTGGCCGGATCGGACGGCAGGTTCTGAAGGCCGTCCTGACCCGATACCCCGAGTCCCTTCAGGTCGTGGCGGTCAATGACCTCTTCGATGTTCAAACGAACGCCCACCTGTTCCAGTACGACACGAACTACGGCCGTTACGCGGGGAGGGTGGGCGTCCGAAAAGACCGCTTCATCATCGACGGGAAACCGATCAAAAGCATGGCCTTTCGCGATCCCGCGTCCATCCCCTGGGACGACGAAGGGGTCGATATTGTGATCGAGAGCACCGGTCTCTTCCTGACCGGTCCGAAGGCGGCCGCCCATCTGCAGGCCGGGGCGAAGAAGGTGATCATCAGCGCCCCCGCCAAGGAAGAGGATCTCACCGTCGTGATGGGGGTCAACCACAAGGACTACAGACCCCGGAAACACCATATCATCTCCAACGCCTCCTGCACGACGAATTGCCTCGCGCCGCCGGTGATGGTCGTTCACGAGGCGTTCGGCATCGAAAAGGGGATGATGACGACGGTCCATTCCTACACGAACGACCAGCGCATTCTCGACCTGCCCCACAAGGACCTCCGGCGAGCCCGTGCGGCGGCGATGAACATCATCCCGACGACGACCGGCGCGGCCAAGGCCCTCGCTCTCGTCATTCCCGATCTGGCGGGTCGTTTCGACGGCTACTCGCTCCGCGTGCCGACGCCGACGGTCTCCATCGTCGATTTTACGGCCGAGCTCAAGACGAAGACGACGACGGAGGAGCTGCGAAAGGTCCTCTGCGACGCCGCGAAGAAGCGGCTCAAAGGAATCATGGCCTGCGAGACGGCGCCCCTGGTCTCGATGGACTTCAAGGGGGACGCCCACTCCTCGATCGTGGATATCGAATTCACGCAGGTGCTTCGGGACAACATGGCGAAGGTCGTGGCCTGGTACGACAACGAGTGGGGCTACTCATGCCGGGTGGCGGATCTGGCCCAATACATCGGGGAGAAGGGGCTTGGGTAAAAACGGCACGAAAATCCGCATTCTGGTCATCGACGATGACGCCGTGGCCTGCGAGTTCCTCCAGGAGGCGCTCCTCAGGGCCGGTTACGAGGTCGAGCCCTTCACCTCCGCGCGGGAAGCCCTGAAGGAGGATCTTTCCAGGTACGATCTCCTGCTGTCCGACATCCGGATGCCGGATATCGACGGTCTCGAGTTCCTCCGGAAAGTTCACGAACGGTGGCCGGAACTGCCCGTAATCCTGATGACGGCCTTCGGTTCGCTCGAGACGACGATGGAGGCGCTGCGGTTCGGCGCCTCGGATTACATCAGCAAACCCTTCTCGCCGGACGCGATCCGGGCGATGGTTCGGAAGGTGCTCGATGTTCGGGAACTTCGGCAGCTCCGGACGCAGGGCCAGGGGGAGATCCGGGAAGAGCCCCAGTTCATCGGTTCGTCCGCCGTGATGGTCGATTTCTACAAGCAGATTGCCCGGGTGGCCGACGCCTCGGCGAGCGTTCTGATCAGCGGGGAGAGCGGGACGGGCAAGGAACTGACGGCCCATTCCCTGCACCAATTGAGCGCCCGGCGTGATAAACCCTTTCTCACCGTCAACTGCGGCGCCATTCCGGAGACCCTGCTGGAGTCGGAACTTTTCGGGTTCGAGAAGGGGGCCTTCACCGGGGCCGACCACGTGCATGCCGGGCTCTTGGAGGCGGCCCAGCACGGGACGATCTTTCTGGATGAGATCACCGAGATGTCGCCGGCGCTTCAGGGGAAGCTCCTCCGCTTCATGCAGAACGGGGAGGTGAGAAGGCTCGGCGGCCATGAGGCGAGGCATGTGGGGGTCCGGGTGGTCGCGGCCGCGAACCGCGACATCGACACGGAGGCCGGCGCCGGACGGTTCCGGTCCGATCTGCTCTACCGCTTTGTTGTTCGTCTCCAGGTGCCGCCGCTTCGGGCGCACAGGGAAGACATCCCGCAGCTCATCGAGTCTTTCCTGAAGAAGTGGGGATACCCTACGGTGCGCATCTCCGACGAGGCGATGGAGCTTTTCATGGGTTATGGCTGGCCGGGGAATGTCCGCGAGCTGGAGAATGCCCTCCGGCAGACCCTGCTCCTCTCACCTTTTGCCGTGATCCTGCCGGAAAATCTCCCTGGAAAGTTCCGTCCGGTCCGCACTGCCGAGTCGTCCCTCCTGTCGCCGCTCAATACGGCGGAACGACAGCAGATCCTCCAGGCCCTGGAGACCACCGCCTGGAATCAGAGCCGGGCCGCCCAGCGGCTGGGGATCGATCGGAAGACCCTGCGGACCAAGATCCTCCGTTACGGCCTGGCGAAAGAAGGTTTGTCCTAAGCCGTTTCAGCAGCCGCGGGGAAACAGAGGACGACCTTCGTTCCTTCGCCCGGAGCGCTTTGGATCTCCATCCGCCCTCCATGCATCTTGACGATATCCTGGACGATGGCCAGTCCCAACCCCCGCATGCCCTCCTCCTGGTGGGTGCTGAAGAACGGCTCGCAGATCCTCTCCATCAGCTCCGGCGGGATCCCTTTTCCGGTGTCGGCGACGGAGATGGAGACCTCTCCCCGGTCCGGCGTCGCCGCGGTGGAAACGGTGATCCGGCCCCCGGCTGGCATCGCCTCGAGGGCATTCTGGATCAGGTTGAACAGGGCGGTTTGGACGCGGTAACGGTCCGCATGGATGCCCGGTAAGTTCTCGTCAAAATCGACCTGGAGCTCGATCCCCGCCTTGCGCATGAGAGGTTCCACGAGCGAGAGGGTCTCATTCAACAGCCCCTGGACAGTGACGGTTTCGAAATGGGCCTCGGGCGGGCGGGTCGCGCGCCGGACGTTCTGGATGACGGTATTGAGACGCTGGGTCTGCTGGACGATCAGCTCTAATTTACGGGCTACGTCCGGCGGCCAATTTCCCTTTTCCAGCAGGAGGCTCGCAAGACCCGCGATGGAATGGAGCGGCGTTCCGAGGTCGTGGGCGAGCGTCGCGGTCAGGTATCCCATCGCGGTGAGCTGCTGGAGCTGGTTGACCTGCTTCTGGAGCTCAACCGCCTTGCGGGTCGCCTCGCGGACGCGATCCTCGAGGCTCCGGGTCAGCTCCTGATTTCTCATCAGAACCTGTTCAATTTCATTGGCCATCGAATTGAAATGTTCGGCCAGATGTCCCCATTCATCACGGCGGACGATCGGAATCCGCTTCACATATTGCCCGGTCTGAAACGCGTCGATCGTGCGGATGATGATGCTGAGCGGTCGGGCGATGAGCCAACGGTAACTTGCCGCGAGGACGAGCAGGATGATGACGAGGAGCCAGACGGTGCTGATGACGAGCAGGCGCTGCGCCCGGGAGAGGATTTCCGCATTGGTCCGGCTGAAGGTGATCACCCCCACGACGAACTGTGTGTTCTTCGATTTCTCGGATGTGACCGGATAGAGAAGCCCCACGGCCGGACCATCTTCCATCTGGAGGCGGACGTACTGAGGCTTGCGGGACGCCGCCACCGAGCTGACCAGGCTTTCCGGCCACTCGTAGCGGACGCGGCTCGCCCCGGCTTTGTATTCGATGTAATCGATATCGTAATTGACGACGGTGAAGATGTCGATGCGGGCCAGACGGATATCGGTCTGGATCTGTTCTTTCAGGGCGGTGTCGAGGGTGGAGAGGCCTTGGCCGGTCGGGAAATGGATGTAATAGGTGCTGACCGTTTCGGCGACGCTGGAGAGGCGTTTCGCCTGCTGTTCGACCAGAATCTGGTCCAGCGCCCGGATCTGGACCCACCCCCAGACGGCCATCGTAACGACCAGCCCCAGGACTGTAAGGATCATCAGGCGTGTGCGGACGGTCATGGATCCCTCCCCGGGAGATGATTTCCGGGAACCCGGTTGTCCCCGGTCGTTATTATAGTGCAGGCCGATCGGAAAATACACGCAAATGATCGGCGAAAAAAAGGGGGTGCGAAGACGAATCTCCGCACCCCGCACATCTGTTCGATATCCGAGAACGAATTACTTCTTCTCGGCTGCCTTGGCTTTCGTGTCGGCCTTCGTGTCGGCTGCCTTGACTGCCGTGTCGGCCTTCGTATCGGCCGCCTTGGCCTTTGTGTCGGCCTTCGTGTCAGCCGCCTTGGCCTTCGTGTCGGCCTCCTTCGCGGCCTTCTTCTCGGCCACCTTGGCCTCCTTCGCGGCCTTCTTCGCGGCTACCTTGGCCTTCTCGGCAGCCTTTTTCTCGGCCACCTTGGCCTTCTCGGCAGCCTTTTTCTCGGCCACCTTGGCCTTCTCGGCGGCCTTCTTCTCGGCCACCGTGGCCTTCGTATCGGCCTTCTTCTCAGCCTTCGCGGCATCAACTGTTGCGGCGGGGGCTGCCGGGGCGGCGGCTTCCTTAGCGGGGGCCGCAATTGCGGACGTGCAGAACAGGAAAACCAATGCGATTGCCCATACCATAAAACGTTTCATCTTCACTACCTCCTCTTTTCATTTTTTTCAGTTCCCTTCCGATCCGCCGACAGCCGGCAATCTCGGGAATCTGCTCAGAATTACCTTCATCACGGATGAAGGGGTAAAGCCTATTTTGTGACCGGAGCCGCCGGAGGGGCGACCGGTTTCATCTCCTTCGGGAGATCCTTCTTGACCGCCTTCTTGACCGCGGTCTTCTGCGCCGGCGCCACCCGGATCAGCACGTTCCGACCATCCTTCTCAAGGTAACTGACCTTGACCGGATCACCCGCGGCAACATCGGGAAAGGGTTTCTCCAGGATGAATTCCATGATTTCCGCTTTGCCCTTCAACGTCCGTTCGATTTTCAGGCTCGTGCCGGATATCTCCAGCACCGTCCCGGCGGTGCTCATCTCCGGGATCCGGGGGGGGAGGGGCGGGGCGGACCGTGGTTTCTCCGCGGCAAATACAAGCGTGAAACAGAGAAACATCAAGATTGCCGCCAATGTCAGAAAACGTTTCATCCAACAACCCCTTCTCCTCCGCCCGGTTATCTCCGGGACACCACCGTAGAAGCAATGTGCGTGCCATTAGTGAATAATCCGATTGTGATTGGAAAAACCGATGTAATATCAGCCAAGATCATCTTTTGGCCGGCAGGGTCTTTCCGTTCCTTCCGGAGGGGGAATTGTTGAGAATTTCCCCGATGGTTGGGGAATTGTTCATCAGATGCCCTTCGAATCGGGTACGCAGGTTCTCTGCGTTCCGAGAGGGGATGGACCTACTTCTCACTTCTTGCCGTTTAACATGATCATCTTCAGCGCGCCGGGGACGATCTCCAAATCGGCCGGGAGGGTGCCCGGCTGCTCCCCGTCGATGTCCAGCAGCACCCGCTGTTCCGAAGCAGCGGTCACCCTCTTTCCCGTTGTCATGGAGACCTGGGAGATGACTTTGATCTTGCCAGTGTAGAGTTTGGGGAGGTGCCAGAAGACGAGCGGGAGGCTCATGGCGCCGATGACGGTCACATGAAAGAGGCCGTCATCGGGCTCGGCGTCCGGTGCGACCAGCATCCCGCCGCCGTGATAGCGTCCGTTCGCGATGGCAATGTTGAGCACATCGACCGTCCGCTCGTCCCCGTCGTCCACCCGGAGGCGGATCCGCTTATTTCCGTAGGCGAACAGGGAGACCAGCGTGCCCCAGATGAAGGTGATGAAGGGTCCGCAGGCCTTACTCGTCCGGTTGACCCGGTCCACGACCTCCCCGCCGAGGCCAAAGCTCGCGATATTATGAAAGTATCTTGTGCTGGTGCCGCCCTGATGGTTTCGGAAACGGATGCGTCCGAGATCGATCGTCCGGATGT
>JAPLJX010000502.1:0-1451 GCA_026388375.1 Deltaproteobacteria bacterium | reverse complement strand
TCCCGGATGGTCTGGAGAGAGGGCCCGATCCCGGACGGGATGGGCATGGTCCGGCAGAAGTCGCAACCGGTGCCGTTGGGGAGGAAGCCGAGGACCGCATCCTTGCGGATGGGGCCGTTTTTGTCAAAGAAGCCGTTGACCACCTCGTTGAGTGTGCCATCCCCGCCCACGCAGACGATCCGGTCGGCGCCTTGGAGGAGGTGTTCCCGGGTCATCCGGGTGGCGTCGTCCGGTCCCCCGGTCAGGCAGGTTTCAAAGGGACCCAGAAGATCGCCGGCCATTTTGCTGATCCGGGGCCACTCTCTGCCCGTCGCCCCGTTCCCCGCATGAGGATTTACCACGTAGACGGTTTTTTACGGATATTTTGATTTCGGTAGCTCAAAAAGGCGCAAAAGAATTGCTTTCCGGAAGGCTTTTTGATATCCGTCTAAGCAAGCCGGGAGAGCGCTTTCCCGGGGATCTCCATCCCCGCCGGGAGACCAGACCGATCAGGAAAGGGTTCCATGACACAGGATTGCAGCAGACTCAAATTCGTTTCCGCCTTCTTCTTCTTTCCGATGCGCTCCCTGCTGCGGAGGATTGGTCTACGGTACGATATCTCCCGGATCGCCAATGCCTACTATCGGGCGAAATTCGACCGGATTCCCGCGGCCGAAAAGGCGGTCATTCTTCCGCACTGCCTGATCGGGGAGAAATGCAAGGCCCGCTTTTCCAAGGAGGACGGGGTCCTCTGCGTGAATTGCAAAGACTGCCGCTGCGGGGAGATCCGCCTTCTCTGCGAGGAGGCGGGGTGGCAGTTCTACATCTCTCCCAGCACGAATTTTACGAAACGCCTTGTCCAGAGGAAAGGGATCCGCGCGGCGATCGGCGCAGCCTGTGATTTTGAGATCGAAAAGGGGATCCGCTCGACCCGAATCACCCTACGGGGGGTCCGTCTGCAGCAGAAAAAGGTGATCCCGCAGGTGATCGTGACGGCCCGCTACGATTGTCTGAACAACGATATCGACTGGGAGCTGCTCCACAGGATGATTCGGGATGGGGCGGGAGGCGTCTGAGATGAAACATTCATTGCCGCATTCAACCCTCTCCGCTTTTACAAAGCAGGGAGGGGAGTACGGCCGCGTGATCGTCGTCGGCGCCGGCGCCGGCGGAATGATGGCTGCGGGGCGGGCCGCGGAAATGGGTGCAAAAGTCCTCCTGCTGGAAAATACGGACGGTCCGGGGAAGAAGATCCTCGTCAGCGGGAAAAGCCGCTGCAATCTGACGAACGCGCGCGACCTCAAAGATTTTTTTGCCATGTATGGTCCGAATGGCCCGTTCCTGCACGGCGCCTTTCACCGCTTCTTCCGGGACGACCTCCTTGCCTTTCTGAGTCTTTACGGCGTGGAGACGAAGGTCGAGCGCGGCGGGCGGATCTTTCCTCTCTCCAACGATGCGGCGGACGTCGTGAA
>JAPLJX010000018.1 GCA_026388375.1 Deltaproteobacteria bacterium | reverse complement strand
CACTATGACCGGGATACGGAAATCATGATCGTCATGAAGAAATCGGGACTCCCCCGGATAGATTCCGAGCGGATCGTGGATATCGTGAGGGAATTGAGGAGTTTCGGGGTGAACAATAACCGGCCCACCATCCGGGCGGGGATCGCCATCGGCCGGATCCTTGCGTCTCAGAACCGGCGCGCCCGTGGAGATGATGTGTTTTTTCAGATGATCTGCCGGGATATTCTGGCCACGGACACCGCCAAAATCACCCGGGGCGGCCAGCCGGTTATGATGGAGAAGGTGGAAGAGGTGATCCGCAAGTTCTGCGGGTCCGTAAAACCAGCCAAGGAGAAAGTCAAGGAGGATCGTCCATGACGAAGAGGGTTTTGAGAGGCGTACAGGATATCAGGACGTTTTCCGGCCGTGCGGATGAAGGCGCGATGCCTTACAAGGCCTATATGAAGCTGAGCATCCTCGAGATGGAAAAGTTCCGCCGGGGGAAGGAGAAACAGAGCGCCCTGGACAGGGTGCAGCAAATTGATCAGCGTTTCAAGGATATTGAAGCGGAAAGGCAGGAAATCATGATTGCACTGGAATCCAAAGGGATTCGGCGCCTGCGCCTGCCGGGCCTTGAGGAACATCTGACGACGGGGACGCCTCGAACAACGACAGGGCCATTTAAAATTCGATACTGAAAGGACGGTGACGATGTGCAAACCACACGTGCTTCACACCATATTCTTAAAAATCACGGCCTGCCGGATCGAATGTCGGAACCGGTGCTCTCCACTGCCGGCCCTGAAACAGAACGGAAGTTGCCTCCTATTGAGGAGGTAAAAGATGCTATCTCCAACTTCTTGAAGAAGATGGTGGGCGCCAAGAAGGTCAGCGTCACAAAGATGGTGCTGCTCGACTCCGAAAAGGAGACGTGGGAGGCTGATGCAGATGTCTATGTGCCTAATCCGACCATAAAGGCATTGGGATTGCCCGTGCAGAAAGAAGTGCTCGATCGCCAGACGTACTTACTCCGGTTGGACATGCAACTTAACATTGTTGCCTATGAGCGCAGAGACCCGATAATAGACGGAGACTCGGCAACAGATAGAGACTCGATAATGGAAAGGGAGGATATAGAATGAATATCAGATGTTTGGGATGCGGACACACCATTGATCTCGATGACTCCTACAGTGATTATGAGGGTCAGATCAAATGTTATACCTGCCAAGCCCTCCTGGAAGTCAAGCTGAGCGATGGCCTTGTCAGATCTTCGAATTTATATTGGCAGACAGTCAGATGTTTGTCCTGCGGTCACAGAATCGGTCTCGATGATGCCTACAGGGATTATGAGGGTCAGATCAAGTGCCTTAAATGCAATTCCCTCCTGGAAATCAAGCTGAGCAATAGCCTTCTCAGATCGGTGAATTTATATATGCAGGCAGCGGCTGATCTCCAGGAAGCCCAGGAGATCGTCCCTCCCCGGCAGGTAAAGAGCCATAAAACAGGCCACGCTGCCCGGATATAACCAGGCACATGACAGCCAAGAGGAAACACAAAGGGGGACGGCAATATGGTCGGCAAGGAAACGAAAACTGAGGGGAAATATCTCTATGCCGTCATCCCGGCGGCAGGAAACCGGGAGTACGGCAATATCGGCATCGACGGGGAGTCGGTTTATCTCATTGTGGATAACCAGGTCGCCGTTGTTGTCAGTAATTTCAGCAATGGGAAGATCCGCCCGGAACGCCGCCATATCGCTGCGCACCAGGCCGTTCTGAAGCGGCTTATGGAAGAAGAAACGCCTCTGCCCATCACTTTCGGCGTCATCGCGGATGGGGCAAAAGCGATCAAACGAATCCTGTCGCTTAACCGAAAATCCTTTGCCGAAGAGCTTCACCGTGTCCATGGCAAGGTGGAGATGGGGTTGCGGGTCGCATGGGATGTTCCGAATATATTTGAGTATTTTGTTAATATCCATGCGGAGATCCGGGTGGCAAGGGACCAGTTCCTGGGGAAAAGTCGTGTCCCCACACAGGAAGACAAGATCGAGGTCGGGCGCCTCTTCGACCGGATCCTTCATGAGGACCGGGAGGAACACGCGGACAGGGTGGAGGCGATTCTGTCTCCCGCCTGTTTTGAAATCAAGAGGAACGTTCCCCGGACCGAACGGGACGTTATGAATCTGGCCTGTCTGGTCGGGCGGAAAGCGGTGGACAAGGAGTTCGAGGCGGCCATATTCGAGGCGGCGCGCGGGTTCGACAATAATTTTACCTTCGATTTCAATGGCCCCTGGGCGCCTCACAATTTTGTGGACGTGGAGCTCCGCTCCTGAAGCTCTTCCCGGACGGAGTCTCGCATTCACTTTTCGACCCTGCGGAGGGCAGAAATGTTCCTCATTGATGACATCATCCTGGCGCCCGTGCGCGGCCTCTTCTGGGTCTTCAAGGAGATCCGTGACGCCGCAGAGGAAGAACAGGCAAATGCGGCAGAGGACATCACGGCCAAGCTCAGCGAACTCTACATGATGCTGGAGACGGGACAAATGACGGAGGCGGAATTCGACGCCGAGGAAAAGGCGCTCCTCGACCGTCTCGACGCCATTAAGGAGCGGGAGGACAGCGAGGAAGAAGAGGAAGACGATGAAGAGGTCGTTATCCGGAAAAGACGACCCAAAAAACGGGCGAAGTTATGAAGTAATGAAATGGCGAATCGTTTAAGATTTTTCAATGACACTCTCTGGGAGGTATGGATCGATGCGCGGCGCGTCAGGGGAACCTGGTTTCTTAAGCGATGGGAACATGCGGCTTCTGCTGTTCGGCGGCAAAGGCGGTGTGGGGAAAACCACGGCCTCGGCAGCAACGGCGTTGGAGCTTGCCCTCCGTCATCCTGAGAGATCCTTGCTTCTGGTTTCCACCGATCCCGCCCATTCCCTTCAAGACAGTTTCTCCGGGAACGAGCCGCCCCCCAATCTTAAAGTCCTGGAACTGAACGCACAGGCCTATCTCAACGACTTTCAGGAGAAAAACCGGCAGCGACTCCGGGAAATCGCCTCACGGGGAACCTTCCTGGACGAAGAGGACATCAACCGGTTTACGGAACTTTCCCTGCCGGGGATGGACGAGCTCATGGCCTTCCTGGAGATCAGCCGCTGGGTCAAGGAAGGGGCCTATGACGGGATCATCATGGATACGGCGCCAACGGGGCATACCCTTCGCCTCATGGAAATGCCCGACATGATCCGGAAGTGGCTGGATGCCCTGGACGCCCTTTTGGCCAAGCAGCGGTACATGAAAAAGCTCTTCCGGGGATCTTATGAGCGGGACGACCTCGATCACTTCATCGAAGAACTCGCCGCTTCCGTCAAGCAGATGGAAAGACTCCTCAAGGATCATCAGCAGTGCCGGTTTGTCCCGGTCATGCTGGCCGAGGTGCTGAGCGTCGAGGAGACACTGGATCTGATCCGGGAATTGCAGCGCCTCCGCATCGGTGTCGCGGATGTGGTCATCAACCGCCTCTACCCGGAAAGTACGTGTCTCACCTGCCGTCATATCCGCGCTCGCCAGTTGCAGGAGCTGGACCGCATCTTCAAGGAGCCGTTCTTTTCCCATCTCCGGCTCTGGGAGGTTCCCATGTATCCCGAGGAAATACGCGGCATGGAATCGCTCCGGTCCTTCTGGGAGGGACTGACGGAATTGGACGGTCCGGGGACAGATTTGAAATCTGTCCCCATCTTATCTGCGCCATCCCCCGGGGAAGCCCCGTTATCCCTGCCTCCGGTAACACCCCGCGTCGACAGCCCCATCCCCCTGCCCTCGCCGGAAACGGCGATGCTCGTCTTTGCAGGAAAAGGCGGGGTCGGCAAAACCACCCTGGCCTGCGCCACGGCCTTACGTCTGGCCCGTGCCTATACAGGGAAACGGATACTCCTTTTTTCCGCCGATCCCGCCCATTCCCTTGCCGATTGTCTGAACATGCCCCTTGGTCCCAAGCCAGTGCAGGCAGCGCCGGGGCTATGGGCCATGGAAATGGACGCCACCGCCGATTTTGTTGCCCTGAAAAATCAGTACCGGAAGGAGCTTGCGCAATTTCTTTCCCAGTTGATGCCGAACCTCGATTTGACGTTTGATCGTGAAGTCATGGAACGGATCATGGATCTGTCGCCCCCGGGGATCGATGAGCTGATGGCCCTTGCGGCGGTGATGGATTTCCTGACCCCGGAGGGCTACGACCTCCTGGTCCTCGACGCGGCGCCGACGGGTCACCTGATCAGACTGTTGGAATTGCCGGAGATCATCGAGGGATGGTTGAAGGCGTTCTTCAGCCTCTTCCTGAAGTACCGGAAGATCTTCCGGTTGCCGGGGATCTCAGAGCGCCTGATCAAGCTATCCAAGGATCTGAAGCGTTTGCGGGCGATCCTGCGGGATCCGTCGCAGGCGGCCCTCTACGCAACCAGTATCCTCACGGAGATGTCCTTTGCGGAAACGACGGATCTTGTCGCCGCCTGCGGGCGTCTGGAAATTCCGGTTCCCCGCCTGTTTTTAAACATGGCGACGCCGGACGGCCCCGATCCCCTCTGCCGTTCCCTGTTCCAAAGGGAATCCGCTGTCCGGGGAAAATTTGCCCTGACCTTCCCCGGCATCAGCCGGCCGGTGGTGTATCGGCAGAGCGATCCCCGGGGGATCGAAAATCTCAACGCCCTGGGACAGATTCTTTATCAGTAAGGTGCAACATGCCTGATTATGAACTGGATGAAAAGGAACATGTCAGCCTTTGCGAGACCCTGGACCGGGTGCTCAACAAAGGCGCTGTGATTGTCGGCGACGTCATGATCTCCGTCGCCGACATCGATCTCATTTACCTGGGCCTGCAGGTCATCCTGACCTCTGTGGAAACGGCCCGGCGCGAGGAGGGTCTGGTGCTATGAACATGAACGCGGGTTCCGGGGTTTCTGATGGGGACAGATTTCAAATCTGTCCCCAAAGGGTGGCGTCGCCGGCCATAAGCGATTTTGCAAAAACCATGGCGCCACGGGCTAATCGGGCCTCTTCCCGGCGAATGAACCTCGATGCGGATAAGAAAAAAAACGGTCTGGCCCAGCTTGTTCTGACCGTGGTCAAGCTCCTCCATGAACTCCTGGAGAAACAGGCGATTCGCAGGATTGACGGAGGAGGCCTTACGGATGAAGAGATTGAGCGTCTCGGTTTTACGTTGATGCGTCAGTCCGAGGAGATCGCGAAGATCGCCCGCGAATTCGGTCTCGAAGAAGATGATTTGAATCTGGATTTGGGGCCCTTGGGGAAACTTTTATAGTTTAGTGAAAAAGGGGGAAAGAAAATGGCAATCCAACGCGGCGCACGACATTCTCTGGAAAGTACAAATCTGGCGGATCTTCTCGAAAGGATCCTGGACAAAGGCATTGTCATCGCCGGCGATATCCGGATCAACCTGGTCGACGTCGAGCTCTTGACGATCCAGATCCGTCTCGTCATCTGCTCCGTTGATAAGGCCAAGGAGATGGGCATGGACTGGTGGGTGAACAACCCCGCTTTCTGTTCCCGTGCCAAGAACCAACAGGCATTGCCGGAGGCGATGGACAGGCTCGAAGAACGCCTCGCCCGGATCGAGACCTCCCTGGCCGCCGGGGCATAATAGCGAAGACGAGAAGAATCCAAAACAAGAGAGGATCATATCTCGT
>JAPLJX010000347.1:1690-8404 GCA_026388375.1 Deltaproteobacteria bacterium | reverse complement strand
CCCCTTCCATCCTTATCAATTCGATCTTTTTCAGAAGGCTATCGTGCGACTCTCGGAACACGACGCCTTCACCGGCAAGCATACGGCGGTCGGTGAACGCTCCATGTTGTCAGTCTTCCAGGATGTTGCAAAGAAGCTGATCAAGCAAAATGTCGGCGCACTCGCCCCGTTTGATCTGATGTTCGACGGTATCGCGGCCTCTATCCGTGGCGACTTCCAGACCTCCGTCCGCCAGGCGGAGAGGCAGTTGGACAACCCAGTCGCGAAACGTATCCTCAAGGCTCTGTTCCTTTTGAAATGGGTCCGCGAGTTCAAGGCAACGCCGCGCAACATCGCCATACTTCTCATCGATAAGCCGGAAGTTGACATCGCGGCCCATGAAAAAGCGGTCCGTGATGCCCTCAACATCCTTGAAACCCAATCATACCTTCAGCGGAATGGGGAGTTCTACGAGTTCTTGACAGACATGGAAAAAGATATTGAGGTTGAGATCAAGAACACCGAGATCGAGGAGTCTCAGCTTATGAAACTCCTCGGTGACGTTATTTTTTCGGATGTGCTACGCGATCCCAAAATCCGCTATGAAGGCAATTACCAGGACTATACCTATGCCCGGCGTCTTGACGATCAACTGGTGGGCAAGGATGCAGACGTGAGCATCAATGTCATCACCCCTGATCACCCCAATCACGACAGCCTCGACGCCTTGATTGCCCAGAATACCGGCAAAGCCGAACTTCTTGCCGTCCTGCCTGCCGACAATCGGCTCATCGACGAGGCCCGCCTCTACCTGAAGACTCAGAAGTACATCCAGCAGAACACGGGCGCAGGGATCGAGGAAACACGGAAATCTATCCTGACCGAACGTGGTCAGCAAAACAGCAAACGCCGTAGCGACCTACAAGTCCGCTGTGCTGAATTGCTCAGCAAGGCTCCGCTGTATCTGAATGCGTCAAAGCTGGATAACGTAGGTGAAGGAGATGCCCGCAACCGCTTCGCCAAGGCTGCACAGGAACTCATCCGCTTTGCCTATCCGAGTTTGCGGATGCTTAAAGGGGTCTTTGACGAGACGACATTGTCCAAGACGCTACTCGACCCCAGCGATCTACTGGAGGGGATGGACCATCCCCTGTCCGAGGCAGAACAGGAAATTCTGACCTATGTTGCCCGAAACCAGAACAATGGGGAACGGGTCTCTGTGGAGGAGATCATTCGTCAGTTCGGGAAACGGCCCTGCGGCTGGTATCCTATGGCTGTACTTACTTTTGTGGCGCGTTTGTTCCGTCTCGGTAAGGTGGAGTTGCGCACGACCGATCTCCTGGATGCAAGGGCCGCCCTGGAGGTGTTGAAAAATACCCACCAGCGCGGTGCAGTGCGTGTCCGGTTACAGGAGCAGTTCAGCCCAGCTACTGTGGCAGCCTTGAAACGGTTCCATCAGGAATTCTTCGACCGGATCAACGATGCAACTGATGCCCGTTCAGTAGCCCAGCTTACCTCCGACATGCTGACCAAGGAAGCCCGAGAGTTGCGAGCGCTGCTTGACCAGCAAAGCCGCTACCCGTTTCTGGGAAATCTTGAACCGGTAATCCGCAGCATCGAGGACTTGGGGGGTAAGTATTTCACTTATCTCCTCAACAACCTGGCCGATTTTCAGGATGACTTGCTGACCGCCAAAGGCGATCTCCTTGATCCGATCAAGGCTTTTATGAAAGGACCGCAGCGGAAAGTTTACGACGAAGCGATGACCTTCCTCCGGGAAGAGGAAGCCAACTGTGCCGAAGTACCCACCGCAGAGATTGCCCCTCTCCGGCGCTTGGCGACATCCGCCGCACCGTTCCGAGGCATTGTCATCCCCGATGCCAAGGCAGCCGTGACTCTTGTCCGTGCCTTGATCGACGCGAAGCTGACCGAAGAGCGCCTGCGAAGTATGGCAGTCCTCGATGAGCATGAGACGAAACTGAAGGGATTGCCCGATTTCGACAGCCTTGACGATCCACAGAAGGCTATGGTGCTTCAGAAATCGGATGAGATCTGGCAAGCCTTGCAATCGGCCCGGTTCATCAGCGCCATTCGGGATCGTCTGGCCCGTTATACCGCATCTGATTATCCGGCCCAACTCACTTTGCTGAACCGCTTGGCGACACCACCTGTTCCCCCCGGCGGTTATCCGGGCAAGCCTGGCGGTGAAACTCCAGGTATAGCTGAACCGCGTTTCATACCTGCAACCAGCCTGAAGGCCGAATGCGGCCTGCCGTATCTCACCACTGAGGAGGATCTTGACCGATGGCTGGCAGCCTTACGAAAGATCGCCCTCGCCGAGATCAAAAAAGGCGTACGGATCAGTCTGTGAGGAAACGATGAATCTGAACGCTCTCAAGAGTTTCGCTCCGAACGTCCGCCGCCAGCTCATCGAAGCCGTCGGACGGAAACTCGATTACGTCCTCACCGGTGACACGCCTGACCTGCGAGAAAAGGCGAAACAAAGGATGAGCATCAAGGGAAAGGCGGAAAAGGATCGCACTGGCCTCATCGAGCGCGTTGCATACACCTGGTTCAACCGTCTTGCCGCCCTGCGTTTTCTCGATGCTCGGGGATGGCATCCTTTCCTCTGCCGCGTCATTACACCAGTAAATGAGGAAGAAACCCAACCAGAAATACTGAAACTCACCCGCAACGGTGCACTTCCCTCCGAACTTGGCCCATTTACCGACCCCGTTCGGATCAACGACCTCCTCGATGGGCGAATACCATCAGCAGACGCCCAAGGTGAGGTGTACCGTCATCTTGTCCTGGCTGCCTGCCGCTATTACCACAATCTTATGCCGTTTCTCTTTGAGGCGCTGGACGACGAGACCGAACTGCTCCTGCCCGACGACCTTCTCACCGAGCATTCCGTATCCCAAGGCTTCCGCAGCGCGATCAACGATGACGATTGTGCCGAGGTGGAGATCATCGGTTGGCTCTACCAGTTTTACATCGCGGAAAAGAAAGATCAGGTCATGGCTCGTAAGAGCGCTGTGCCCACCGAGGACATCCCCGCCGTCACTCAGCTTTTCACGCCGCACTGGATTGTCCGCTACCTCGTCGAGAACTCCCTTGGCCGTCTCTGGCTGCTGAATCGCCCCGGTTCCCGGCTCCGCGAGCACATGCCCTACTACATTGAGGGCGAGACCGAGACCGATTTCCTCAAAATCACCAAACCGGAGGAAATTCGCCTGCTCGACCCCGCCTCTGGCTCCGGGCACATGCTCACATACTCTTTTGACCTTCTCTATCTCATTTACGAGGAGGAAGGCCACGCACCCAGCGAGATCCCCAGCCTCATCCTGCGCCATAACCTCTTTGGTCTGGAAATCTGCCCACGGGCAGCTCAACTTGCCCAGTTCGCCCTCGTCTGTAAGGCCCGTGAGAAATCCCGGTCAGCCTTCCGTAACCCCGTCCAGCCGCAGGTCATATGCCTTGAGGATGTAGAAATTGCTTCTCAGGAGATGACGGACTACCTGCGTCTGACCGGCCTGCGCGAACTCTTCACGGAAAGGGTTTTACGGCAAGTTTACCAGTTTCGTGACACTACCTCCACATTCGGTTCGCTGATCCAGCCGGTGCTGACCACATCGGAAATCAGCATCCTTAAGTCACAACTGGCAAACGTGAATCTAAGCGACGATCTCCTGCTTCAGGAAACTCACCGCAAGGTCATCCGCGCCATCGATCAGGCAGAAATGCTTTCGCAGCGGTATCACATTGTGGTGGCCAATCCGCCGTATATGGGAGACGGTGGCTACAACGCTCAACTCAAGGAATTCGTCGAAGCTAATTTCCCAGACGGGATGACCGACCTCTATGGTGCATTCATTCTGCGCAATTTGCAGTTCGTAGTGCCGAAGGGGCTCATCGGGATGATTACCATTCCCAACTGGATGTTCCTGCAATCGTTCGAGCAGCTAAGGAGTCATTTGCTCGACAAGGCGCAGCTCGACTCGCTCATTTTCAACGGTCGTGGTGTGTGGGGCTCGGACTTCGGTAGTTGCTCATTCACGGCAAGAACTTTTCCAAATGTGGCTACCAAGGGTGTCTTCAAGCGCCTCTTCAAGAAGCAGGGTGAGGTGAACAGCAACGAAGAGCTACAGCAGCGCTTTCTCGACCACTCAGAATTTCCCATCTACAGAGCGTCTACGCCGCAGTTCCGCATGATCCCCGGTTCACCCATTGCATTCTGGGTGACTGACCAAATGAGACGCGGATTCGCGACCGGCAAAGCCCTTTCCGATTGCACCCAAATGCGGAAAGGGCTTGCGACTGGGGATAATGGTCGGTTCCTCCGTCATTGGCACGAGGTAAGCCAAGACAAATTCGGGCGTAACTACTCATCCCGCGAGGAGGCGAGTCGCTCTGGGCGAAAGTGGTTCCCACACAACAAAGGTGGAGAAGCTCGAAAGTGGTTCGGTAATTTGGACTACGTCATCAACTGGGAAAGTGATGGAGTGGAAATAAGAAACTTTCGCAGTGAGAACGGCAGGTTGCGCTCTCGCCCCCAGAATCTTGAATACTCATTCAAGCAGGCTCTCACTTGGTCGAAAATCACCATTGGGGCATTCACTGCCCGCTTTTGTGAGGGAGGGTGTTTGTTTGATGACGCGGCGGCGATTGGTCATTCCATGGACAGGCCGCAGCTCTATCGCATCTTGCCCATCCTCAATTCAAAGATCGGTCTTGGTGTCCTACAATCGCTGAACCCGACCGTGAATCTCCAAATCGGAGACATTTCGCGGACTCCAATTATCGAACTTGGAACCGTCGCTGAACAGAAGAGCCTTGAGGAACGGACACAAGAATGCGTTTCCATCGCCCGCGCCGACTGGGACAACTTCGAGACCTCGTGGGACTTCCGCGACCAGCCGTTGCTGCGGTCGGGGCTGAAGGGCGCGACGCTGGAGGCTAGTTGGCGGAATTGGGAGGCAAAGAGCACCGCCGCCATCCGCCGGATGCAGGAGGTGGAGACGGGGAACAACAGGCTCTTCATCGACGCCTATGGTTTACAGGATGAGCTGAAGCCCGAAGTGCCCGAAGAGCAAATCACGCTTGTTCGGCCCGACAGGCGCAAGGATATGGCTGCTTTCCTCTCCTACACCGTCGGTTGCATGATGGGTCGATATAGTATCGACGCGCCGGGATTGATCCTCGTGAATGCCGGGGACAATCTGGAGCATTACCTCACAAGGGTCGGCAAGCAGTTCGATCAACTCACCTTCACTTCCGATGCCGACGGCATCCTCCCCGTGCTCGACGGCGCGTGGTTTGAGGACGACATCGTGGCTCGCACTCGTGACTTCCTCCGCGCCACGTTCGGCGAGACCACACTGGAGGAGAATATCCGTTTCATCGAGGAATCCCTCGGCAAAGACCTGCGCAAATACTTCCTCACCGATTTCTACAAAGACCACCTCCAGACTTACAAGAAACGCCCCATCTACTGGCTGTTTCAAAGCCCGAAGAAAGGTTTTTCCGCCCTCATCTATCTGCACCGTTATGCTCACGACACAGTAAACGTCTTGCTCAACGGCTATCTGCGAGACTACCTGCATAAGCTACGCTCCCGTATTGAGCATCTGGAGCACGTCCAGGCCACCGGCGAAAACGCCCGAGAAAAGACAGCGGCCCGCAAGGAGAGCGACACCCTCAAGAAAACCCTCCGAGAATGTGAGGAATACGAGCGTGATATCCTTCTCCCGCTCGCCCAGCAACGCATCGAACTGGATCTTGATGACGGTGTTAAGGTCAACTATCTCAAATTCGGTAAAGCCCTTGCCCCCATCCCTGGCCTGGCGGCCAAAGAGGAGGACGGATGAAACGCATCCACGACAGCCTCCGTCAGGTCATTGGTCGGCATCGCCTCGTTTTCTGGTATGACGGTGCGGGAGATTGGGCCAAGGAATTTGAGAGTTTTACCGCCGATGACGTTGAGAAGGTGCGCGTCGAGAATAACGAGTTCGGTGTGAAGGTGCGCATCCTGCGCCATCCGGACCGGAATACGCGGTTTCTGCTTTATTTCCCCAGTTCCCGTCCGAACGATGCGGACAACTGGCTCCTCGATCTTCTCCTTCAGGGCCATGAATACAAGGCAGACCGGGCCTCTTTGGCATTACAAGATACCGGACTACCTTATGACTTTCATCACGTCGTCGAACAGCATCTTGTTTTTTTCAACGCACAGAAACGCATCGAAGCACTCCGGGGACTCTTGGACAAGGAAGATGATGCAATTGGTGGGCGACTTCTGGAAGGGAGTAGCACCGCTTTTTAGCTACACGACTGATGAACCGACGCTTGTGGATTTTGCTGTGAGTCTTTTTCGAGGGGCCAATCCATTGGAGACGTCGGCATCGTTGAACCCCCACGGACGGGTTTTTCTTCAGAGATGGAAGGACAGCCAGAGTCACGCAGATACGTTCCGGCATTGGTCTGCTCGTCTGGAGGCGGATCTGCACGTCGAAGCCCGGTTGGATTCGCTAACAGACATTGCCCTCATCCTGGATGCAGATGAGTTCCCAGTTTTCGAGAAGAAGGTCATCCATTCGCTATGCCGTTCATTCGAGGTGGGTGCAGGCAAGGAAGCGATCCTGCCGATCATTCAGCGCCGTCGCCGTTCCTTCTGGTATCCGACCCATGAGCACGGTTATAGAGCCTTGGAGCAGGCGGTGGAATTACGGGAGC
>JAPLJX010000347.1:0-1681 GCA_026388375.1 Deltaproteobacteria bacterium | reverse complement strand
TTACGGGAGCTGGTCGCGGGGGCAGAGCTGAATGTGGGCGCCTTAGATGAAGGTCTTACCCGTTACACCCAAAGCTGGTGGCGGATCGACATGGCCTACCGTCGGTTCTGGTATCACCTGCGCCGCTACGCGCAGCCTAATTTGATGGAGCAGATAGCCGCCTGGGTGGAGAAGACCTATGTGAACAACTTTCTTCTTCCTCTGACCGACCGTTGGAGCGACCGAATCCGGGAGCTGACACGGTGGTCGTCGGAGGTGCTCCCCCCACAAACGGCGTTCTTTGATTGCTACGTGCAGCCTTTCCTGGAAAGAGGGCAGAAGGTCTTTGTGGTGATCTCCGACGCCCTGCGCTACGAGGCGGCCTGTGAATTTGCTGCCTCTCTAAGGAATGAGGATCGGTGGACATGCGAAGTGGAGGCTATGCTCGGTGCGCTGCCTTCCTGCACACAGCTTGGGATGGCGGCACTCCTTCCCGGCAAGATCCGTGAAATAGACGGGGCCACCGGCAACGTGATCCTGGACAGTCGCAGCACCATCGGAACACAAAACCGCAGCGAGATCGTCAAAGCCAAGGTAAATGGAAGAGGAACCGCCCTACAGGCGGAGCAGTTTCTGGAACTGAACACCAAGACCGAGGGCCGCGCCCTGATGCGCGATCATGACGTGGTTTACATCTATCACAATGCTATTGACGCCGTGGGTGATTCCGTCTCTACGGAAGCCCAAACCGTGGAGGCCGTCGAGCGTGCCTTTGGCGAATTGATGAGGATTCTCAAGAAAATTGCTAACATCAACGCCTCGAATATGATCTTGACTACGGATCACGGTTTTCTCTTCCAGCAGGAGGCTTTGGCTGAAGGCGATATGGCCACCCTGCCGCAGGCGGCGGAATGGACCTACCGAAACCGGCGTTTTGCTATCGGTACGAAAGTGCAAAACGGTCCAGGAGTGAAACTCTTCCAGGCCGCCGATCTCGGCTTCGCAGGGGAATGGACGGCTGCCTTTCCCCTGTCCCTTGGACGCTTCCCGTTGCAGGGATCGGGAAAACGATATGTTCACGGCGGGGTAACACCCCAGGAGGTCGTTGTTCCCGTACTGCGCATCCACAAGGCACGTGCCAGTGACACCAGCCGAGTTGAGGTGGATGTGCTCCGGATGCCGTCGAAAATTACGACCGGCCAGGCCAGTTTTGCTCTTTATCAGGAGCAACCGGTTGATGACAAGATTCTTGCCCGGCAACTTCGGATAGGGTTGTTCTCCAAAGAGGGCGCGCCCCTGTCTGAGGTCCGTACCGTTTCCTTTGACTCTGGCGACAGCGAGGCCCGACGGAGAGAAACGAATATAGTTCTCGCGCTCTCCCGGAACGCAGACGCTTTCAACAACCAAGAGATCGAACTGCGCATGGAAGAGACATTGCCAGGGACCAGTCAGTCGATCGTTTATAGGAGCTATACACTCAGATTGCAGAAACCATTTGGGAGCGATTTCGATGAATGATGAACCTTTACCCAATCCGGACGAGATACCGGAACCTCTGGATCTGACACCTGCCAGGCTCAGCGACCTTGATCGGAAGATCCTTGAGTATTTCCCAGGGCTGGTGGTTCGCAAAGACCTGACCAAGGGGCTCAAGCAGAACGCAATCGTCCCGACCTATGTTCTTGAATATCTTCTGGGACAG
>JAPLJX010000388.1 GCA_026388375.1 Deltaproteobacteria bacterium | reverse complement strand
ACGATCAGGTCCTCGATGTTGATGTCCTCGGAACTGAAGACGATCTCGGTGCGCCGCTCGTCGCCGTAGCGCGCCCGGATCTCGGTAAGCTCCTCGATGATCACGTCGAGAACCTTCTGCGGGTCGTCGAGGATCCCCTGGAGCTTATGGATCAGCGAGGAGATCTCGGCGTATTCCGCGTCGATCTTGTCCCGTTCGAGACCGGTCAGGCGCTGGAGACGCATTTCGAGGATCGCCTTCGCCTGAAGATCGCTCAAGCCGAACCGGCTGCAGAGGGCGGCGGCCGCCTCCGCGGGGCTCCCGGAGGCCTTGATCACGGCGATCACCTCGTCGATCCGGTCAAGGGCGATGATCAGCCCCTCCAGGATGTGTGCCCGTTCCCGCGCCCTCGCAAGTTCGAAGGCCGTCCGGCGGACGACCACCTGCTTGCGGAACTCCAGGAAGCTCTGGAGAATGTCCTTCAGGTTGAAGACCCGGGGCTGCCCCCGGTCGATCGCGAGCATGATGATCCCGAAGGTGGACTCCATCTGGGTGTGCTTGTAGAGCTGGTTCAGCACGATGGCGGAGGCCTCGTCCCGCTTCAGGTCGAGGACGACGCGGATTCCCTCGCGGTCCGACTCGTCCCTAAGGTCGGCGATCCCGCCGATCTTCTTCTCCTTGACGAGGTCGGCGATCTTCTCGATCAGGTTCGCCTTGTTGACCTGGTAGGGGAGCTCGGTGACGACGATGCTCTCCCGGTCGTTGCGTGCATTTTTCTCGATCAGCGCGCGCGCCCTCACCCGGATGATCCCGCGGCCCGTCCGGTAGGCGGAGAGGATCCCCTCGCGGCCGTTGATGAAGCCGGCCGTCGGGAAGTCCGGCCCCTGGATGTAGTGCATGAGCCCGTCGATGGTGATTTCGGGGTCGCGAATCATCGCGATCGTCCCATCGATCACCTCCCGGAGATTGTGGGGCGGAATGTTCGTCGCCACGCCGACGGCGATGCCGGCGGTGCCGTTCAGGAGCAGCAGCGGGATCTTCGCCGGCAGGACAGTCGGCTCCTCCAGCGATTCGTCGTAGTTGGGAACGAAATTGACCGTATTCTTCTCGAGATCCGTTAGCAGTTCCTCGGCGATCCGGGCCATCCGGACCTCCGTGTACCGCATGGCGGCGGGGGGATCCCCGTCGATCGAACCGAAGTTCCCCTGGCCGTCGACGAGGAGGTAGCGCATCGAGAACTCCTGCGCCATCCGCACCATGGTGTCATAGGCCGCCGTATCCCCGTGGGGATGGTACTTGCCGATGATATCCCCGACGATTCTCGCCGATTTCTTGTACGGCTTGTTCCAGCGGTTGCCCATCTCGCTCATCGCGAAGAGGACCCGGCGGTGGACGGGCTTCAGGCCGTCCCGGACGTCGGGAATGGCCCGGCCGATGATAACGCTCATCGCATAGTCCATGTAGGACTTTTTCATTTCGTCTTCGATGTTGATCGCAATCGTCTTTTCGAACAGGTTTTCCATCAAACGGTTTTTCTCCTTCTTTCCTTATACATCCAGATTCGATGCGTACAGCGCGTTTTTGTAGATGAAGTCGCGGCGGGGCTCCACCTGATCCCCCATCAGGGTGGTGAAGATCTCATCCGCCGCCACGGCGTCCTCGATCCGCACCTGGAGGAGCGTCCGCTTCTCCGGGTTCATGGTCGTCTCCCAGAGCTGCTCCGGGTTCATCTCACCGAGACCCTTGTAACGCTGGACGTTGTATCCCTTTTTCCCGGCGGCGATGATGTAGTCGATCAGGGCCGCCATGGTTCCGACGGTCTCTTGCTCCTTGGCCGGCGTCCCTTCCGCCTCGTCCACCGCGCTTACACGGTAGGGTGCTTCTCCAAGAACGGTGATCTGGCCGAGAAGAGCCCGTGTCTCCGCAAACTTCGGAAGTTTCAGGATGTCCCGGTCAATCATGGTGACCGCCAGCCGACCGCTTCGCCGGATGCGGAAGGCCATCCTCCAGCGCCCGTGTTCCTGGTCCATTTCGATATCGACCCCTTCGAGCTCTTTACCCAGAGGCATTCCGGTCCTTTTTGCCACCCTCGCCAGCGCCTCTTCGGTCCGAAAATCCTCGTCCACCAGGGCGGGATCGCCGGCCAAAATCCGGATGATATCTCGGTTCTTATCCTCCTTTTCAAACCTGTCGAGGATCGTCTCGATCCGCATTGCCTTGCGGATGTTGTCGAGAAGGCGTTTGCCGGTGATCGCGGGGACACCTTGCCGCAAGGTGTCCCCTACGCCGTTCACGGCCAGCAGCCGGACGCGGCTCACGCCGCTGTCGAGGACGTGGTTCTGCATCGTCTCTTCGTTGTGGATGTAGATCTCCTGCTTGCGATCGCTCACCTTGAAGAGCGGCGGCTGGGCGATATAGAGGTAGCCCCGTTCGATGATCTGTTTCATCTGACGGAAAAAGAAGGTCAGTAGAAGTGTCCGGATATGGAGGCCGTCCACGTCCGCATCGGTCATGATGATCACCTTCTGATAGCGGAGCCGGCTGATGTCCTGGTCTTCCTGACCAATCCCTATGCCGAGGGCGGTGATGATCACCTTGAGTTCTTCGTTCTGGAGCATCTTGTCGAAGCGCGCCTTTTCGACGTTGAGCACCTTGCCTCTGAGCGGCAGGATCGCCTGGTTCCGACGGTCCCTGCCCTGTTTGGCGGAGCCGCCGGCAGAGTCCCCCTCAACGAGGTAGATCTCGCTCCGACTGGGATCGCGCTCCTGGCAGTCCGCCAGTTTTCCGGGGAGGGCGCCGACCTCGAGGGCGGTCTTGCGTCGTGTCAGTTCGCGGGCGTGCCGGGCCGCTTCGCGCGCCCGGGCCGCATCCAGACATTTGCCCAGCAGTTGCTTGGCGACGGAAGGGTTTTCCTCCAGATAGTTGCTGATCTTGTCGTAGACGATCCCCTCGACAAGCCCCTTGACCTCGCTGTTCCCGAGTTTCGTTTTCGTCTGACCTTCGAACTGCGGGTTCCGGATCTTGACGCTGATCACGCAGGCCAGACCTTCGCGCAGGTCCTCACCCTTCAGGGATTCCTTGCCGTTTTTCAAGAGGTTGCTACTGGTGGCGTAGTTGTTGAACGCACGTGTCAGGGCTGAACGGAAGCCGATCAGGTGCGTTCCCCCCTCCGTCGTGTTGATGCTGTTGGCAAAAGAAAAGACGTTTTCCGCATAGGTATCATTGTATTGAAGCGCCACATCAACCAGGCAGTCCTCTTTGGAACCCGTGATGAAGATCGGGCTTTTGTGAAGAACCTTTTTGTTCCGGTTGATGTATTCCACAAAGGAGACGATTCCACCTTCGTAGAAAAATTCACTCTGGCGGTCGTCCCGCTCATCAATCAACGTGATCTTCACCCCGGAATTTAGAAACGCCAGTTCTCTTAACCTGTTGGAGATGATATCATAACTGAATTCCGTCTCCTCGAAGATCGTGTCATCCGGTTTGAAGGTGACTTTGGTTCCCCGACTTTTTGTTTTTCCGACCTGTTCCAGCGGGGCGTTCGGAACGCCGCGGACATAAGACTGGCTATAGACGCCGCCGTCTCGTCTCACCTCCAGATCGAGATAAACAGAGAGGGCATTGACGACGGAAACGCCGACGCCATGGAGACCTCCGGATATCTTGTAGCTGTCGTTCGAGAACTTGGCGCCGGCATGGAGCCTTGTCAATGCCACCTCGGCGGCTGAAACCCCTTCCGTCCGATGGATGTCAACCGGAATGCCCCTACCATTGTCGTCCACGAGGATGCTGTTGTCCATCCGGATCTTCACCAGGATGGTGTCGCAGAATCCTGCAGATGCCTCGTCAATGCTGTTGTCCACAACCTCATAAACAAGGTGGTGGAGACCATCCTTTCCGGTGCTGCCGATATACATCGCCGGGCGCTTTCGGACTGCTTCCAGCCCTTCCAGCACCCGGATGCTGTCGGCGCCGTAATCTCCGCTGACCTCTTTTGCCTCTTCCTGCCTGATCTCTTCCATCAAACCTCTTCCTGTTCTCTCTTCACTCCGGATTCTTGGTTTAAAAAACGACACGGTTCCTATCCAACACCCCTACAATTTTAAAGGCATAACAATACAAAAGTAGTTCTCATTGCCGATGGCCCGGACAATACCGGGTTTCATCCCCTCTCCGATCTCGAACTCCACCTGCCCCTCGTCAATCACATCGAGGGCATCGGTCAGATAGGTCACATTGTAGCCGACGCTTTTCCCTTCGCCCGCATAGACGACGTCGATCTCATCATTGGCCTCTCCAACATCGGGGTTGTTTGAATTCAAGATCAGTTTTTCCGGGGAAAGGGTCATGATCACGCCATTGTACCGTTCTGAGGATATCACGCTCATCCGGCGGAGGGCATGAAGAAACTTGTCCTTCTCCATACTTAAGAGCACTCCCTTTTCCGCAGGTATCACCCGGCGGTAATCCGGGTACTCCCCATCGACCAAGCTGACATTCAGCAGGGTATGACTGGTCTTCACGATACACATCCCCTGCCGGATCCCCAGAAGAACATCCCCGGATTCATCCTCGACAAGCCTCCGGATCTCCACGAGACCTTTCCGGGGGATAATCACCCCTTTCTCCATCGTCAGAAAATCCTTCTCACCCGTATCCATCTTCATCATGGCAAGACGATGTCCATCCGTCGCCACCATACGGATCCAAAAGGATTCTCCTGTTTTTTCCGTCTCCATAAAAACGCCGCACAGATTCTTCCGCATTTCATCGGTCGAAATCGCAAACGCGGTCTTGCGGATCAACTCTTTCAGGATTCCCCCCTTGACCTTATAGAAGGGAAGATCCCCCTGATCCGCCACCAACGGATAGTCATCCGCCGGAATTCCGGGAATGCGGTATATGACCTTTTTGCAGGTCAGAATAACAACATCCCTTTCATTTTTAACAACATGGATCGTATCTCCCTGAATCTCACGAACCATTTCATGGAGCTTTTTCGCCGAAAGGGTGATCTCCCCTTCCCCGAGGACCTCCGCTTCATAGTCCGCCACAATACCGATCTCTCGATCCGTCGCGATGATCGTGAGCCGATTCTGCCCCGCTCTGAGCAATAAGTTGCTCAGAATCGGCATTGTGGTTTTCTTCTCCACAATCCCCAGCGTCTTCTGAATCCCCAATAAAAACAGATCTCTTTTGATGTTAAATTCCATAGCTTCCCCATCCTTTCCACTTGGCTAACAGGTTATATAGTTTTAAAAACTTCTCTTTAATAAAAAAATAGTAGTAGTAATAGTACCTGTGAATGGTGTTCATAACCCCTTTTTGGTCTCATTTTACGGCCTATTTTCTCTCATCTTCTGTGGATAGAGTCGCTTCATAAAGTCAGTCTTTGTGTAGAAGGACATCCTGGATTTCCTCCGCTGTATCCCGAAGGGTTTTATCCACCGCTAAGATTTTTTTCATCTTGTTGTGTGCATAAATAACCGTTGAATGATCCCGGCCGCCGATTTTCGCCCCAATATCCGGGAAGGAGGCGCTGGTCATCTCGCGTGCGAGAAACATGGAAACCTGTCGCGCCAAAACGAGATTCTTGTTTTTTTTCTGCGATTTGATCTCGGAGATCTTGATGTTGAATTTGGCGCCGACCACTTTCACAATCTCCTCGATCGTAATCTCCTTTTTTTCCTCCTTCCGGAGGAGCTGTTTCAGCACGCTCTTGACCAGATCCAGGTCGATCTGACGCCTGGTCAGGGAGGAGTAGGCGGCAATCCGCACCAGGTATCCCTCCAGTTCCCGGATATTGGACTCCGCCTGGGTTTCCAGGCAGCGCGATCTTGTTTTCCTGCGCCTTCTTCTCCAGAATGGCGATCTTCGTCTCGATCTCCGGCGGCTGGATGTCGGCAATCAGCCCCCACTCGAACCGCGATCGCAATCTTTCCTCCAAATGCGGGATGTCCTTTGGGAATTTATCGCTTGTCACAACGATTTGCTTACCGGCGTCATGGAGGGTGTTGAAGGTATGAAAAAATTCCTCCTGGGTCCTCTCCTTCCCGGCGATAAACTGGATGTCGTCGATCAACAGACAGTCGATGTTCCTGAACTTTTCCCTGAATTTTGGCATCTTGTCGTAGCGGATCGAATTAATTAATTCATTCATGAAGACCTCCGCCGAAACATAGACCACGTTCAGGTCCGGAAAAAGTTTCAAGGTCTTTAAGCCGATGGCATTTAGCAGGTGGGTCTTTCCCAGCCCCACGCCGCCGTAGATGAACAGCGGATTGTAATTTTTCGCCGGCTGCTCGGCGACGGCCGCGGAGGCGGCATGGGCGAATTGGTTGCAGGACCCAACGACGAAGCGGTCAAAGCTGTAGTTTACATTCAGGGTGGAGTGAATCCGGGCACGGGAAGGTTTTTGGGGTGCCTTTTTTGTTGCGGCCGGGGCGTCTCCCGTCTCTGCAACAACTTGATTTTGGTTATTTTCCTGTTCGATCACGCATTCGATCTGAAACTGGACGCCAGCCGCCGACTTCATCGAATCCCGGATCAGGGAAAGATAATTTTCCACCAGCCAGTCGCGGAAGAAGCGGTTGGGTACGCTCAGATGGACCTGGTCCCCCTCCATGAGGGTGATGCGGATCGGGCGAATCCAGGTCTCAAAGTTCTGCTGGCTTACCGTTTCCTTAATGATCTTGACCGTTTTGTCCCAGAGTATGTCCAATGTTCACAACCTTATGCACAGTTTTATCCACACCTGTGGACAATGTTCATCCAACCCATCACCTATGTCCTGTCGAGAAACAACCGCACCAGGCGGTTCAACTCCTCCCCGTTCGTGTAGCGGATCTCGATGGTTCCCGATCGTTTCCCGGCGCGGATCTGAACGGCCGCGAGCAGTTGCGAGGAGAGCTCGCGCTCCAGGTCGGTCAAGTACGGATCCTTACGCCCGGTTTTCTTCTTCTCCGGCGCCGTTTTCAGATTCCGGATCAGACGCTCCGTCTCCCGGACGTTCAGCTCCTTCTGCTGAATGGTCTTCAGCGCGCTGATCTGCTCACCCGGAAGCTCCAGCGCAAGGAGCGCCCGGGCATGTCCGGCCGTGATCTGCTTGCCGATCAGGGCCTTCCTGGCCGCCTCGGGAAGCTTCAGCAGCCGGACCGTATTGGCGATCGTGGAGCGGTCCTTCCCGACGCGGATGGAGATCTCCTCCTGCGTCAGGGAAAAACGGGTCAACAGGGTCTGATAGGCGTCCGCCTCTTCGATCGGGTTCAGGGCCTCGCGCTGGATGTTTTCGATCAGTGAAAGCTCCGCCAGTTCCCGATCCTCCGCTTTGCGAATGACGATGGGCACCTCTTTGAGACCGGCTGCCTGCGCCGCCCTCCAGCGTCTCTCTCCGGCGATGATCTCGTAGCCGCTGTCCGCCTTCCGGACGATGATTGGCTGGATGATCCCGTTCTTCCTCACGGATGCGACCAGTTCTTTCTGGTCCTCGTCGTTGAAGTCCCGCCGGGGCTGATACCGGTTCGGGGTGAGCTCCTCGATCCCGCACTGGACGAAAGAAGGCCGGTCGCCGATATTGTCCAGAAGATCGGGGAACATCGCCCCCAGGCCCCTGCCGAGGGAATTCTTTGGCGGCATCATATCCTCCCGTTGCTCAGGATTTCCTTGGCCAGTTCCATGTAGGAGACCGCGCCGCGCGATCGGATATCATAAAGAATGATAGGCAGCCCGTGGCTCGGGCTCTCCGAGAGCCGAACGTTCCGCGGGATGACCGTCTGAAAGACCAGATCTCCGAAATTGCTTCGCACATCCTCGCTGACCCGACGCGAAAGCAGATTCCGCGTGTCGGACATGGTGAGCAGAATCCCTCCCAGCGTCAGCGTGGGGTTCAGCCGGGCCTTGATGAGCCCCATCGTGTTGAGCAGGTGGCCCAACCCCTCCATTGCAAAATACTCGCACTGAAGGGGTACGATCAGACAGTCCGAAGCTACCAGCGCGTTGACCGTGAGAAACCCGAGGGACGGCGGACAGTCGATAATGATATATTCATAGGCCGTCTCCAGCGACCGGATCAGATTCCGAAGTCTTTTCTCCCGGTCTTCAAGGGAGATGAATTCCACCTCGATCCCGACCAGGTCCTGGTTTGCGGGGACCAGATCCAGATGGGGGAGCTGCGTCCCGACGATCACCTCTCGCAGCGGGCGATTTTCGATCAGACAGTGATAAAGGTTCTTTTCCCGAATTGCTTCACCGTCGATCCCCATGCCGCTCGTTGCGTTTCCCTGGGAATCACAATCGATCAGAAGGGTTCGCTTCTCCGCCGCCGCCAGCGAGGCCGAGAGGTTGATGGCCGTCGTGGTTTTTCCGACCCCACCTTTTTGGTTGGCCATGCTTATGATTTTACGCATCATTTAATAGAATAAGCCCCGCGAGTTGGTGTTTGTCGAACCGGCGCAGACGGTAGCACAAAACGCGATTTATTGTAAAGGTTTTTTCAAGAAAATCTCAGCGGAAAACGCGATTGTAAATTATTATTTTTCTTAATGAATCAACTCCCGACGTACGGACGGCCCGGCAGGCCGTGAAGAGCATCCCGGCCGCCACCAAAATTCGCTCCGTTTCTTCCATCTCTTCCTGCGGATCGGGTCCCTTCATCGCGATGAGTTGCCCTCCCGGTTTGAGAAAAAAGGAGGCCGTCCGGATCAGATCCGGGAGTTTGAAGGCGGCTCGGGAGATGAGCGTATCGAAGCGGCCGGCAAGAGCCTTCCCGGCGGTCAGCTCTTCGACGCGCTCCCGGATCACCTGAACCCCGTCGAGGCGGAGCGTCCGGACGACATGGGAGAGGAAGGAGCTCTTTTTTCGGGAGGCCTCGACGAGCGTCAGTTGTAGACCGGGCACCGCGATCCGCAACGGGATGCCGGGGAAGCCCCCTCCGCTTCCGAGATCGATCAGGGCGCCGTCCGGACGATCCAGAAACGGCGCCGGCGTCAGCGAATCGAGAAAGTGGCGGATGACGATCTCCTGCATAATGGCGCCGGTGTTCGGTTATTACCGTTTCCTGCCCACAGAGGCAAGGTAAATGGTTGATTCCTCTTGTCCGTCAATTCGGAGGAGTTCGTCTATCCCTTCCTGATCATAAGCGGCAATCGCACAAGTTCCTGCACCGATTGCTTCACAGGCAAGATAAAGATTTTGGCAGACATGACCGGCGTCAATCGCAATGACCTTATGGGCGGCAATTCCGTAACGCCATTCCATTCGATATGGGATTGCCGTCCAGATAAAGGTAACGGCGGCTTCTCCCGGATAGGGTTGACCCAGAACAGCCTGCACAATCTTTCTATTCAAGTTCTCCTCGGTAAATTCAAAAAGCAGTTGATGCTCAATAGGGAGGTAACGATAGATTCCCTGATCCAGCCCCCGGATATTCAAAACACAGAGATAAGTTTCAAGCGCATGGCGGCAGCCGGCAGAAGGAACCGTTCTCAACACATGACCGGGATCCATGTTCTGCCTTATGCCTTGGGTAGCCCACAAAAGGAAAGAGAGTTCTTCAACAGTCATCGGCTCTGCACGATAGGATCTGCGGCTTTCCCGGTTTCGGATCGCGGATTTGAGATCAATATTGCCTATCTCCTTGAATTGGTCATAGGGGGGAAGATCAATGCGTCTGGCTGCTTTCGGGTAAGGCTTTTCAATCGGTGGAGGCGCAACTCCTCTGTGCTGATCCGTTTTAGAAAAATCGATGCCCTTGCGGATGCTGTCTTTTAAAAACGCTCGGTATTTTTTAGTGAGTTCCTGGTCCATTCCGTCGCTCCATCGGTTCCGTAAAGTCTGATCAAAGCCTAATTTTTTCCCTTCAAATAGCCGATATAGTGTGACGCTGTTTCCCGGGGGTGTTCCAACATGGGGATATGCCCAGTATCTTTCAGGATTACGGTTTTGTAATTTTTCAGATTTTTCTCCAAAACCGAAACGCCTCCAACATCCAGAATCTTGTCGCTATCGCCCCAGATGATGATAACCGGCGCCTGAATTTGAGGCAAATAGGGAACCAGTAAGTTTTCCCTGACAGATAACGCCTCTTTTGTGAGGTTCCCATACATATCATCCCATATCTTTTTATTAAAATCCCTATGTGCGACAGCATCGGCAGCCAACACTTTTTTAATTCGGGAAGGCATCGATGGAGGTTTTACAAAACAGAGATTTAGCAATTTATCAAAATCTTCGGGACTGCCGGTCAGTAAAGGATTCTTGCCGTTTTTTATAAGGATCGCCACCTCACTTGGGTTTGGAGATCCGACGCCGCCCGGCGCCAACAGCGCCACGGTTAACACCTTTTGGGGATATTTTGCGCCATACATTGCGGCAAACATCCCTCCCATCGAATTTCCCGCCAGATGAAATTTTTCAAGTTTCAGCGCCTCCGTAAACCGGTCGATGCGCTTCAGCTGTTTTTCCGCATCATAACTTTCTGCTGGTATTTGAGAGCTTTCACCAAAACCGGCAAGATCAGGAATCACCACGTGGTATTCGCTTGTCAGGTACTTTGCGAATCGCGTCCAGTTGTCTTTGCTGCCGCCAAAGCCATGAATCATCAATATCGTTGGCCCTTTTCCCCCCTCCAGATAGACGATTTTATGATCGTCAACCTGGATTTCCTTCTTGATCAAACCGGCAGAACGTCTTTCCGCTTTCACCGCCAGCTTGAACAACGTTTCCGGAAACAGGAAATAAATTCCCGTGAGCAGAAAGACAAATAAAGCAATGATAACAACGCCTGCAACCAGGATCTTTTTCATCTTGCACCTCCCACCTTCATTAGGATCGAATCATGACGAGCATCATCTTGAATCTCTTCACCGCTTTCAATGCGTGCGATTTTCCACCGGGCATGATGATCATGTCGCCTGTTTTCAGTTGATGAGACTCCCCCGATATGATGATCTCGGCCTCACCATCGAGAATGTAGACCAAAGCGTCGAAGGGCGCCGTATGTTCGCTCAATCCCTGATCCCGGTCAAAGGCGAAAATGGTTGTTGTCCCGGTCGGTTTCTTGATGATTTCCTTGCTGACGATGGAACCATCCTGATAGGCGACCAGATCCTCCATGTTTGATATTTTCTCAGTCATATTCCCTCCATAAGTGAATCATCAAAGGGCTCGCTTCCGTCGCTTCGGAATCCTCCGTCTAATCCCCATCCTCATAGGGACCGAGAAAGCGTTCGCCGTTGAAATGGATGAGGTGTGTGGGCGACTCGGCCACCCACGCCTCCGTCTCCCAAGAGATTTCGTCGAGATATTTCATCATCTTATGCCGATCATGGAATGCCGTGACGAAAACGAGACCGGCCTTCGATCCGGCAAACAACGCCTTCAGTTCCTGCCGCCGCTTGGGGTTGACCGGTCCGTGGCTTGTGACCGCCTCGATCAGGACCAGCCAGTTCTTTGCCACATGATGCACCACGACATCGGGCATCTTGCCGTGTTCTTCGATCTTAACGCCCAACTTTTGCAGAATGACGGCATCGAAGTATGCCCACTTTTCCCCGGTATCGCCGACGTACACAATACGGCCCCCGGGAGTGAAAATCGGGCAGAATTCGTCAAGAATCTTCTTGACCAGGGCATTGTGTCCCCCGGGCGAAAGCCTGAGCGCCTTCCCATTTGCCAAGGTCACGGGAATGCGTTCCATGTCCCGTTCCCCTGCATACAGCTTATTCAAGGACTCTACCGTGTGCAAATATTCCCGGAGACTCTTCTTCCAGCCGCGCTTTCCATACCCCCGCAGCAGTTTTAGCGCTGACGGCTCGATCTGATACACCGCCCAGGGGCTATTCGTCGGTCGGGAAGGCTTGTCCGGATTGGGCACGATCAGCGCCGCTTGCATGAATTGATGGACCGTCTGCCGGCGCACCGTTTCCCGCGTGTTCGGCGCATAGCGTTTGCCGTAGTATGCTTCGAAAAATCCCATCATCGGGGTGATGCCGATCAACGGATTCTCCGCATCCTGCCAGCGGTCCGCCGGTTTTAGGTTAAGCAGGGAAAGGAGCGTCAGGGCGGAGCGCTCATTCTGCTGCTGCCGGGGTAAGCCCAGGGCCTCAATGATTTCTCTGGCTTCCCGGATTTTTTGTTCGCCACTTTCTTGATCCGTTTTCTTGATCATGGTTTTTCGCACTCCCTCTCCAGAATCTTATCGATCGTCTCCTGATCCGGCATCCGGTCTTGAACATGGAGGCCGAGCCTCATCAATTGATCGCGCGAAGGGTAGGTCATTTTCCTGAGATCCGTGGCATTGACCTGCGTATGCCCGCTAAACAGACGGAAATGGCAGTCGAAGAGCGAGGCATTGAGATACAGGGCCAATCCCTTTGCCATCTGCTCCGGCATGCCCTTTCCCCCGGCATGAAAGTAATTCAGGTGGTTTTCAAAACCGACAAGAGGCGAAGCGATCCTATGGGGATCGTATACAGCCGCCACGACGCGCCGCCGCTCTTCCTTCGACGAGAACCGTTTCGTAAGCACATAATAGTCCGTCGCCACCAGCAAATCCTGAGTTTGTGCCGATAATGCGATGGCGTTCGCCTTTTTCCCGGAAGGTGCGGGCCAATTCACGAAGCCATCCCGGAAATGGCAAGGGTAGACGAGGGGCGCGGTTCCCTTTTCCGGCTGCGGGCGCAGATGCTCCCGCGCACGAAAATCGACGACACGGCCCGTGGAAACGTCCAGGCCGAGATCATGGAGCGTCGCCTTAAAACGCCGCATCCTTTCCACGACCCGGTCGTCGGCCTGATTCAGCACCAGGTGAATGAAGGCATCCCGGTCTTTCGGCCGAATTACTTGATCATAGGGAACAGAGCGGATCGTTGCCCTTTCGAAATCGAGACCCTCGGAGGATGAAATGATGACCCGTTCCGAGTTCTTTTCTTCCCGGACGGCATGATAGATGACGTTTTCCTGAAGAACATCGTCATCGCCGAAGGCCTTCTTGCGGGAATCGAAGACATGGATGCGCCGCAGGCTCATCATTTCCAGGAAGGCAAAACGGAACCGGCGAAAATAAGGGCCGTTGCAAAAACTCCGCGGGGTGATGGCCGTCAGTTCCCCGCCAGGCGTAAGCATGCGCGCCGCCAGCCAGACGAAGGCGGCGTAAAGGTTCGATACCTCCATCCCTGCGGCATCCAGTCGTTTGCGTGTGGCCGATTGGCCGTTGATCTTCTTGTAGGGGGGATTGAGGATGGCATGGGTGAAGCGCTCGCCCGGCCCGGCAAATAGCCCCTCTTCCGTTTGGGCGATGGCGGCGGCGACAAAATCTTCCCCGCGTACCTCCCCGTGAAAGGCGGTCCCGGTCTTCCCGCAGGCGGCTTCACAACGGGCCATCGTTTGGGCCAATTCCGACAGAATGCTCTGGTCGTTTTCATAGGCGACGACCTCAATGGAAAGAGGTCGTCTTCCTTCCGAAACCAACGTCTCCACATAGGCCGAAAAGAGGACGCCCGCCCCTGCTCCGGCATCGAGAATCCTCACATGATCCAGCCGATTCGGCGTAAACATCGATGCCATGAAGCGGGCAATCGCGGCCGGTGTCAGAAACTGCCCGATGTCCGAGCGTTCAGCCCGCTGCGTGCGGCCGTTCACGGTCCGGCGGACGTGATCGAGGGTATTTGAAAGTTGTTCCATCATGTGCCTTTTGGGCGAACCTAACCGACAGAATGCAACCGTACTATTCCCCCTCTGTGACAAAGGGTGGCCGCGTGCCTTTGCGATGCATCATGCATGGCAGATCCTTCCCCGTTATGGATTTCATGTCAACAAAATTATCTTGGATGGCAACATGGGGGATGTCATGCAGGATCCGTTATCCACAACAGGACAATATGAATTTCATATCAGCAGCAGTTAACGGAAAAACGCGCTTGTGATCCCATCTGTTAGGAACTTTCAGAAATTTGTGGAAAGACAATTGTCTTGCCCTATCCTGCTGAAAACCAACATTCCATGAATGAATTTGTTTTAATTTATGCTGATGTTTCAGTTCGTTCGGCGAGAAGTCCCCTTTTCCGAAGGATGGATCAAGACTGGTTCCGCTTTCGATCACTTCAAACAATCCACGTAATTTTCGTTGACCAGCCTGATAATAGACAACAAGATCTCCTTTCTTTATTTTGCTCCATTCGTCGGGGTCCCTGAATCCGATCAAATTCGGGTTTTGGAGACAGAGGTTTTGCTGGTGCAACACGAACCATGTCTTCTGAAAGATTTTCCCCTCTTTGTTTTCCATAGATGTCTCCTTTTTCGTTAAGGTTCTTATTTGGTTGAAAATTCCCCTCAGCTGTTCCGTTTTTGAGAACTTGTTTTCTTTCAGAAAGCGCCATCCTGTCGGAAAAGTTAGATAAACATCAGCATCCAATGCAAACCGCACCTTGCTGCGGATCAAGCCTCCGCGCTCGAGGACAGAAGTATAGCCATCTGAAGCAGGACATTGAGCTATGGCATCATACTGCAATCTTCCAAAACAAATTATGTGCTTGATGCTGTTTCCGGTAACCAATGCTTCCAGAGACCGGCAGCCTGCTTTTACCATTTCACAGCTGATTGAACGGCCGAAAATATAGGAGAGATCCTTTGGATCATTGCTTGGAAAAGCAATTAGAACTGCCATAAAAATTCGGAAGGGACTATCATATTGATTCGTGATCATTGTTTTAGCGGAAATGTCTGAAAGCGCTCTGAAATACCCTGATTCACGTAAAGTGGACCAAAAAGGATTGAAACGTCCGATCCGATTCGGCGAGAGAAACATACCCTGCTTGACAGAATGGGGATGCGGATTGCTTAAAAGGATCAGAACGGGAATTTTCCCATTGTCTTCTGGAATGAGAGGCCCTTCCGTTTTGAAGTGGATATCCAGGTTTTGATCATTGAAGGATATGACTTCTTGCCAGTCGGGTATTCTTTCGTCGATAAGTCGTTTTACGCCTTGATATTCATTACTGATATGCAGGATTTCATCGTGAATGATGGAGTACGTCATAAACTCACCAGTTTTGGTCGATCTGTCCGTTTCAATCTCTTAGGGTTGAATTCCCCGTCGCTTGCGACGATGAATGAAATCAATCTTTTTGGAATTCCGACATAGACTCCAGTTATCTGCACAAGATGTAATCTTGAATTACGGGGTCGTTTATGATCTTCCATGTATCAACGTGAATGGCATAGGCCATTGCATTTTTATGGTATGTTGAGGTCCATTCCTCAGCTTCATAAACATCTGTATACTGCCTTTCGGGGATGTCGATTTTCAACTGAATATTGGCACCGACAGCCCAAAAACCACGTTTAAACTCAGCCCCTTTCATGGAGACGTTAAGAATATTTGTAGAATTATTATCAACTGAAATCCTACACTTTTCGAATGCATCCTTCATGTAATCAACTATATGGTTCATCATTTCTTTTGGGTTAATGTAAATCTTGTTTGCCCCCATTTCCCCTACAAGATAATTTTCATCCCTTATTTCTGTGTTGACAATATTTACTGACGGAGATTGTGAGCATTTTGATCGGGCTTTTAGATTTATGTGTTTTGTTTTGAACGATTCATATAATACGTTAGGCTGAAGTTCTTTGGCAACGTCTTTTGTCCAATGCAAGGTACAAGAAGTTAATGTAAATGGTATAATAGCAAAACCGATGACTGCTATCAAAAGTCTTTTCATTTATCCCCCCTTATTTATGAACGTTATCATATGTAAATTTCATTTGTACTCGATTTTCTCCATTTTTTTCATCAGTGGTATAGCTTCTTCTTCAGAAACTTCTGGAAGGACCCCATGAGTTGTTCGTCGCTCGTAAGTCGCATTAAAATAATAAATTTTATTTGCCTCAAATAATTCTCTTTTAGCTTTACTTACGTTCTGTGCATTTATAGTGTAAACGTTGCGATTGCCTGGTTGAACTGGTATCTTTACAAACTCATTGCCGTAGAAATGAGCTGTAGGTATTCCATCAATTGTGGCTTCCGTGAGGAGGGCACTTCCCATTAACATATACTCACGAAAAATAATGATGTGAGATATGTAATCTTTATTATCGATTGGATGTTGATAAACTATTCTTGATGAAGCACAACTTTGGATAAACAAACAAAATATAATAACCAATATAATTCTTTTAAAAACAATAAAACCCGCTCTCTCGCAAGAAACGGGGTCTGTGATCAATGCCATCATACATCACCTCACAGGGTTAAATCTCTTCGGGTTATATTCCCGAAGCTTGCTTCGTTCCTTGATGTCTTAGATACCCCGCAACTTGCTGCGGGGAGGTTCATTATCGTTGTAGGGATAAAACGAAGTCATAGCGTGCCTTTACCCTGCGCTTCTTGAAGGAAACGTTGTATACATTCTGATATCGCCGATTTAATGGCCTCGGTTTCGTAACCTGGAGCTTTCGGTGCTTCTTTATGTGAAGTAATCGTCTGTGAAAAAATGTTTATGCCATCCTGCCCCACTCTAAAAGTAACCACTATGTCTATGCTTTGCGTCGAGAAGCCAACCCAGTCAAAATAGAAGCGATCAATAGTGCCGGAAATGGAAATGGGAACACCCTCAGTCAATTTGTATCCGGAAAAGCGCAATTCCTTCCGAACTGCATCTGTAAATAGCGTTTCAATTTCATCTGAAAGGTAAATATCCCCAATGCCAGAAGGATTCTTCTCCGGTTGGTTAGGAGCGACGTTGCCCTTACGAGCAGCAGTATAGGAAAAATGTTCCACGGAGACTGAGCCAGTACCAGTGACCAAATTGGATGGCGTATATGCTATTGGCAGTGTTGCTGAACAGGATGCAAGCAACAGACTCATTATGATAATGAAGAATGAAGTGGTGCTTCTCATATAATTTTCTCCTTTTGTCTAACGATCGGCATCACCTGGAGCCGGAGTATTTGGGCGATCCGGTGCATGCCGTGGTTAGCCTAAAATGCTGTGGGGTTGATAGAGAAATCGCCATTACTCCCATAACCGATCCTGAAACTCGATTGCGCCCCTGCTTTGATTATTGCCTTTACCTCTGTCATCCCACCACCACAGATACCGTTCGGCCAAGCACTCAAGATATGATCTCCTTCAGGTAGATACAAAACGACCTTTTCCGAAACCTCAATGTCTGCGACTGGACGACCGTCAACAAAAATACGCGATGAACAGGCGGATCCACCAAAACCACTCTCTCTTGATTGTAACTTCACCTGTTCCCGGTGCTGGTTGCAGGAATTGCCTATCAAGCATTCTATGTATTGGTGCCGGAATGGCGGAGGCGTTGGATATTGGTCGGGTGGCGCAGCCCAATAAAACGAGCAAGTTGCTGCATAAAAGAATCGTCAGCTTAGAGATCATCATTTACTCCTTCGTGGAGAAGGAAGAAAAATCCAGATCGCCAATCTTGGCCTGCTGAATCCGGAATTTCTTGAATTTATGCCGTTTTTATCGCCATTGGATATAGCGCATCTTCGGCCAGCCATGCAGCGTAATGAAGTGCTTGCCGGATGTCGTCGTGTTCGATATAGGGATAGGCGTCAAGGATTTCTTCTGTGCTCATTCCATTGGCTACCAAGTTCAGGATCAATGACACGGTTACACGCATGCCCCGGACGCAGGCGCGCCCTCCCATGATCTGTGAATCAAAGGTAATCCGATCAAAGCCAATCATAATAGAGCCCTCCATTGACGCTGCTTGCCTTTTAATACCACCGATATACTTATTTGTGAAGAGGAAAGAAGGAGAACAATATACAAATGGCGCCTTCCAATTTCTCGTTGCATCGTAACAGCGAACCATCTATAAAACGTCGTGGTCCGTCCTTCGCGGCAGGAGGGTCAGATTTGCAAGCATTTTCAACATGCTGCCCCAGGCGAACCTTGGGATGCGGATGGCCGCGGATCGGTTCCGGGCAGAGGACGGGGGAAGAAAGTCGGTGGGGAGAGTAGCCATGTCCGGGAAACAACGGTTCGACGACTGGCCTGAGCGGTACGACCGCTGGTTCGAGACCCCGGTGGGGAAGGCGGTCCTGAAATATGAAAAAGAACTCATTCTGGAACTGCTTCGGCCGGGCCGGGGGGAACGCATCCTGGATGCCGGCAGCGGGACGGGGATCTTCACCCGGGAATTCATCGCCCTTGGGGCGGCGGTCGTCGGCCTCGACATCTCGCTGGCCATGCTTGTGTACGCTGAGAAGAAAGCCGCCCTTCGACGGGCTCCGGGGGTCAAGTATCCCATGCCGATACGCGCGGGGCTGGCCGTCCCTCGACAAGGTCCGGGCGACAAGGGCCCCATGCCCCTGTGCTTGGGAGAGAAGGGACAGGCATTGTACTATAGCGGGGTGACGGCCGACATGACGGCGCTTCCGTTTGCCGATCGCACTTTCGACAAGAGCGTCTCCGTTGCGGCGCTGGAGTTCGTTGCGGACGAAAAGCGGGCCGTCGCGGAGCTGTTCCGCGTGACGAAGCCCGGAGGGGTGGTCGTTGTGGCGACGCTCAACAGCCTGAGCCCCTGGGCCGCAAGACGCAGCGTGAACGCCAGGCGGGATCCGGAATCGATCTTCAACCGGGTCTTCTTCCGGTCGCCCGCGCAGCTCCTCGCGGCGACGTCCGTTCCCGGCATGGTCCGGACGGCGGTCCATTTCGGCAAGGAGGACGATCCGGCAACGTTCGACCGGAGCGAGCGACAGGGAGAGGGGAGCGACACGGGGGCGTTTGTCGCGGCTCGCTGGGTTAAAACCTGATGGCTGCGGATGGGGGCCTGTCCATCAACTCTGACACTTTTGAAAAAGTCTCCAAACCTGTCACTCCTGCGAAAGCAGGAGTCAAAAACTACTTGAATACGCTGGATTCCGTGTCAAGCACGGAATGACAAAACAGGCTATAACCGACTTTTTACGAGAGCCTCGAGGGATGGAACCGGTCTATGGTGAAGGCGAATTTTGATAACATCACGATTGTTCTGAAAGGACCGAAGTTTCCCGGGAATGTCGGTTCCGCGGCGCGTTGCGCGATGAACATGGGGATCGAAAAGATGATTGTCGTCGGGAACCGCGACCTGGACGACGAGGCGGTCCGGCAGATGGCGACCCACGTGGCGAAGGAGATTGTCGACGGGATCCGCCACTGCGACACACTCGATGAGGCGCTCGCGGGCTTCTCCTGGGTCGTCGGAACGACGGCGCGGCACGGGTCGGGGCGGGGGCCCGTCGTCTCCCCCCGCCGGATGGCCGAGATCGTGGTTGGCCTGTCGCAGCAAAACGGGGTCGCCCTGCTCTTCGGCCCGGAGGACACGGGGCTCACGAACGACGACCTCCGCTTCTGCCAGACCCTGGTCACGATCCCCACCGTGGGGTTCAAGTCGCTGAACCTCTCCCACGCGGTGATGGTCATCTGCTACGAACTGCTCATCGCCCGGATGGAAAATGATAGCGAATTCGCGCCGAAGCTGGCCAGTGCGAAGGAGTTGGAGGGGATGTACGTAAAGCTCAAGGAGATCCTGCTGGCGATCGGGTTTCTGCTGCCGGACAACCCCGACTACTGGATGATGCATCTTCGCCGCCTGTTTTCCCGGACGACCCTGCTGGCCCGGGAGGTCAAGATCCTCCGCGGGATCTGCCGTCAGATCGAGTGGTACGGGGACAACAAGGAGCGCAAATCTTCTTGACTTTCCGCCGTCGTGCTCGTAAAAAACTGAATACCGCATGAAGGGGTTCGAATGACGCACGAAGCCCTGCCTTTGCGAGTCTGCGCCGTGGCAATCGTTATCGTTCCCAAGCGTTAGCATGGGACCGACGAATGCTTCCGGGATTTTTCGCTTTGCTCGCAATGACCATAAAGACCGTGCAATGACGAGACCTCTGTTTTTCAGGTCTCAGACAATGGAGACAAGGCCATGAAGACATTTTCGTTTACGGGCGCCAAAAAGATCGTTTTCGGAAACGGGAGTTTCGCCGGCCTGGCGGAGCACCTGGCGGAGCTGAAGGTGAGCCGGCCGCTCGTCGTTCTTGACGGGAACCTGGCCGGAACGGGCTTCGGCGAGAGGCTTTCCGGCCTTCTGGACAAGGCGAAGATCGGTTTCGTCCTCTACGACAGGGCCGTACCGGAGCCGCCGATCGAGCTTGCCGACGAGGGGGCG
>JAPLJX010000124.1 GCA_026388375.1 Deltaproteobacteria bacterium | reverse complement strand
ACTGCTGCCTCCCGTAGGAGTCTGGACCGTGTCTCAGTTCCAGTGTGGCTGATCATCCTCTCAGACCAGCTAACCATCGTCGCCTTGGTAGGCCATTACCCTACCAACAAGCTAATGGTACGCGGACTCATCCTTCAGCGAGGGCTTGCAAGCAGAGGCTCTCTTTGACTGATCGACCAAAGTCTCACAGTATTATTCGGTATTAGCCCACCTTTCGATGAGTTATTCCCAACTGAGGGGCAGATTATCCACGCGTTACTCACCCGTGCGCCACTTTACTCAGGTCCCGAAGGACCCTTTCTCGTACGACTTGCATGTGTTAGGCACGCCGCCAGCGTTTGTTCTGAGCCAGGATCAAACTCTCCAGTTTTAATCCTGTTCAAGGAGATTGCTCTCCCATTTGTGACATGTATAAAAGGACCCACAAATCAATTATCCCACTATTCAATTTCCAAAGAGCCAGTTAGTAACGAGCCGGTAGAAATAAACCAATTCTAAATTTCTGTCAAGAACAATTTCTAAAAATCTTTCCGTCCCACAATCCATCCGATTCAGGATAGATGGTATTTATAAATCGATTTCAATGGAGATGTCAAGCGGAAATTCAAAATTTTATTACCCCCAACCGCTCTGTCAACGAACAGGCGCGGTTTCTACCCCACCCATCTCCAAGAGTCAAGCATTAATTTCAATTTTCTTTCAACCGATTCTATGCAACCGGAATAAAACGATATGATTTCAACCTACCGGTCTGCGAAACGAACATTTCATCACCTCACGGAGAGAATCACATACCGCTTTTTCCCCTTCCGCAGACGGATTTCACCCCGCTCATCGACATCCCCAAGGCCGATTCGCTCGTCGAAGGCTGCAAACTGACGGTCGTTGACATAGCCGCCCCCTTGGGCGATCAACCGCCTCGCCTCCCCTCGGGAAGCGCACAGGTTCGTCTCGTGGAACAACTCGAAAGCAGGGATGCCCTCCTCTAATCTTCTACGTTCTATCGGCAGCGAAGATGTTCCTAAGGCTGAAAGCGATAGGGGTAGGAGTACTATATGAGTTTCCCCTATCACATCAGGTCTTGGAATCGTACTGGACGGAAACAGCCCCGTTTCGACCGATCGGCAGCCAAAAAGCTGTGCGGTCTTCTCAAAAGCCTCAAAAGCGGCCTCCTCGCCATGGGTAATCTTTGTCGCTTCAAAGGCCAGAACGGCCTTGGCCATATTGAGACGGGCGTCGGTCAGGGCTTTCACCTCAACGATCTCCTCCATCGGCAAGAAGGTGAAGAGAGCGAGGAAACGAGCCACATCCCCGTCTTCCGTGTTGATCCAGTACTGGTAATATTCATAGGGCGACGTCAGTTCTGCGTCGAGCCAGATGGTCCCCTTTTCGGTCTTTCCCATCTTGTTTCCCTGCGATGTGGTGATCAGCGGAAAGGTCAAGCTGTATGTCGTCTTTTCCTCCATTCGGCGGATCAGGTCGATGCCGGCCACCATGTTGCCCCACTGATCGTTTCCCCCCATCTGCATCAGACAATGGTAATGCCTGAAAAGATGGAGGAAATCGTAAGCCTGCAGGAGCATGTAATTGAATTCGATGAAATTGAGTCCTTTTTCCAAGCGGACGCGATAGCTCTCCGCGGCAAGCATTCGGTTCACGCTGAAGTGTCGTCCGATATCCCGGAGAAACTCGATATAATTGAGCCGTGTAAGCCAGTCGGCATTGTTGAGCAGGACGGCCCCGCCTTCATTGAAATCGATATATCGGGAGAGCTGCTTCTTCAGGCATCCCGCGTTGTGATCGATCTGTTCCCGCGTGAGAATCTGCCGCATCTCCGTCTTGCCGGAGGGATCGCCGATCAGGCCTGTCCCGCCGCCGACGAGGGCAATCGGCCGATGGCCATGTCTTTGCAGATGGGCCAGCGACATGATCGGAACCAGAGATCCGATATGCAGGCTGGCCGCCGTTGGGTCAAAACCGATGTAACAGGTGACGGATTTTTGTTCCAGCAGGTCCCTGATCTGAGACTCATCCGTGATCTGTTCGATAAAGCCCCTCTCCCTGAATACATCGTATACGCTCTTCAACGCTTTACCTCCACCGCCATGAACAACATCGACAGCCCTTCCATTCTTCCCGCAAAAGGCCTCAGGATTCAAAGAAAGCTCCTCGGTTCCTCCAGGGATACGCTCAGTCTTTCCACCCGAACGGCCCGGCCGTCCGAGGCCACGTCCACCATCACTCCTTGAAGGCGGACGTCCCCTTTGGCGACATCGAACTTGTTGGGAATCTGCAGGAGGAATCGCTGCAGGATGCTCTCTTTTCTGATCCCGATGACGGAATCAAACGGACCGGTCATGCCGACATCTGTGATGTAGCCGGTGCCTTCGGGAAGAATCCGTTCATCGGCTGTCTGAACATGGGTATGGGTTCCCAAAACGGCAGTGACACGACCGTCAAGATACCAGCCCATGGCGATTTTTTCTGAAGTAGCCTCCGCGTGCATATCCACGATGATCATCCGGGTTTTTTTCTTCAATTTCTCGATCTCCCGCTCGGCTGTCCGAAAGGGACAGTCGAGCGGATGCATGAAGACGCGACCGGCCAGGTTGATCACTCCGATAGGAAACCCGCCCAAGGTGGGAATCACCACACTCCCCCGTCCGGGCGCTCCCTCGGGATAATTGGCAGGTCGAAGCAATGTTTCGTAATCATCCACAAATGCCATGACCTCTTTTTTATCCCAGATATGGTTTCCGGAGGTCAGGACATCGATATGGGACGCATACAGTTCTTCGACGATCTCCGCGGTCACGCCGAACCCCGCAGCGGCATTTTCGCAGTTGGCTACGACGAAATCGATCCGGTGTTCCTCGATGATCCCCGGAAGAAGTTCGCGGACGGCCATTCTTCCAGGTTTTCCAACAATATCACCTATAAAGAGTATCTTCATGAAGAGATCCTATCGTGCGAAATCGGAGACACGCGTCTCCCGGATGACGGTCACTTTGATCTGCCCGGGATAGGCCAGCTCCGCCTCGATCTTCTTGATGATGTCCTTGCAGAGCATTACCGTGTCGTTATCGGAGATCTTCTCATTCTCCACCATAATCCGGATTTCCCTTCCGGCCTGGATCGCAAAACACTTGTCGACACCATTGAATGATTTCGCAATATTTTCAAGTTCTTCTAGAGGTTTGACGTAGCTCTCCAACATCTCCCGCCGTGCTCCCGGCCGCGCGGCCGACAGCGTGTCCGCCGCCTGGACCAGAACGCCGAGCAAGGTGTTGGTCCTACCGTCGTCATGGTGGGTGGCGATCGCCTGGACGATCCGCGGGGATTCACCGAACCGCTTTGCATAATCGGCACCGATGCCGGCATGGGTCCCCTCCACCTTGTGGTCGACCGCCTTTCCGATATCATGGAGAAGCCCCGCCCGCTTCGCCTCCTTGATGTTCATCTTCAACTCGGCCGCCATCATCCCTGTTAGATGGGCCACATCGATGGAATGCTGCAGGACGTTCTGGGAATAACTCGTCCGGAACTTGAGGCTGCCGAGCAGTGTGATGATCTCGGGATGCAGATCATGGACACCGACATCGAAGGAGATTCTCTCCCCCGTCTCCTTGATGATCGCATCCCCCTCCGACCTTACCTTTTTGACAATCTCCTCGCTCCGGCCCGGATGGATCCTACCGTCGGTGATCAATCTCTCCAAGGAAAGGCGTGCCACTTCGCGTCGGACCGGATCGAAGCTGGAGAGCACAACCGCCTCCGGCGTATCGTCGACGATCAGGTCGATACCGGTCGCCGCCTCGATCGCCCGGATGTTCCTCCCCTCCCGTCCTATGATCCTCCCTTTCATCTCATCGTTGGGAAGGTTGACTACCGAAACCGTGTTTTCGGCCACATAATCACCCGCGTAGCGCTGAACCGCATAGGCGATGACCTCCCGCGCCGTATTGTCGGCCGTCCGCCGGGCTTCCTCTTCGATCTTTCGGATCATCAGAGCGGCATCCCGCTTCGCCGCCGCTTCCATCGACTGAATAAGGAAGTTTTTCGCCTCCTCCGAGGTAATGCCGGCGATCTGT
>JAPLJX010000218.1 GCA_026388375.1 Deltaproteobacteria bacterium | reverse complement strand
GAGGTCATCCCCCGCAGTCCATCCTCCTCGATCAGACGCCGGAGCCCGCCGCCGGCGATCAGATCGCGCCGGATGTAGTCCAGCCAGATGGATTGGCCGAGCGCTCCCAATTGTTTCAAAGGATTGTTTTTCATATTCTTGCTTCCCCGTTTGATGTAAACGAATTCATGGTGTTTTCTCGTACACTAAACTCACTTCAGATCCGCCCCATCAGCAGCAGGATGAGCACAATCAGAAGAACCAATCCGATTCCGCCGCTGGGATAGTATCCCCAGCTTTTACTGTGGGGCCAAGTGGGTATTACGCCGACTAAGACGAGTATCAAAATAACGATCAGTATCGTTCCCATGTTTTTCCGCCTTTCTTGCTATTTGACTCTCTTGGTTCTTGGCTAACAAAGGCCGCCCGTAACGAGCAATAAATGCAATTGCCACAATATCGCTCTTTTTTGTCCTTATTTCGCGTATGCTACTGACAATTACTGCCAATTCGACAGTATCTTTATATTCCGGCTCGGCTTTGTCCCTGATATATCCATATCTCTTCTGTAAAAGCCCCAAAAGTTTCTCGCCTTTTCCTTCGATCGCGCCAAGATCGTTATCAGTGAGTTTGCCCCACTTTTCTTTAACCCTCCCTTTGATCTCCAGCCATTTCCCTTTCAGAATATCTTCATTCATGTTCATCCTCCTTTGGGCAGAGGTTGTCGCTTATTGCAATCCTATCCATTCCCTTTTCTCTATTAGAAACCGCAGGCTTTGGGAATCGAGGCCTTCATTATCAGGGGACCATTAGTACGCAGTTATAGTCGCCATATCGGTTCAGATAATATTGATCGCAAGCCGGATCGTTTTTCCATAGCCCATCAACGATGAACCGGTATTCGTAGATCCCGGGGAAGAGGTTCACAACAGCCGACCAGACGCCTTCTCTATTTTTCTTCATGGGATTTGCCTCAGTATTCCATCCATTGAAACTTCCGGACAAAAATACCGCTGAAGTTGATCCTTCTTTTTTCGATCCTCTCATTCATAAGTCACCTTCAATGGGGCCTTCTCTCCCAATCCTTTCTCCGGATATCAGTCTTTTTTCACATCTTCTTAAAGTCAGATGCTGTCACCGCATCCGTTAAACAATTTCGGGGAAGGTTATTCGCGGCTCCACCTCCCGAACTTGCCCGCGTGTGAACCCTCCGTTGGAGCCGGAGGGTTCACACGCGGGCTATTGACTATAGGCGGCAGGCTTCCGGTCTGATTAAGAGAACGGGAACAGGGGATTGATTCAGGACACCGGACGCCACGCTCCCCAGCATCAGCTTCTTGAACCCGGTATAACCATGGGTCGCCATGATAATCAGTTCCATACCGTTTTTCTGGGCATAATCCGTGATCGTATCGGCAGCCCTGTTGGCCTCCACGGACTCTGTTTTTACCTTGATCCCCTGAGAACTCAGTCGGGATTCCAGCCCTGCAAGATATTTCCTGGATGAAGCGAACACCTGTTCTCTGAGTGCATCGAGGTTAAAGTGCCCTCTCTCCAATTCCCCCCAAGGGATAGGGATATCGATCGTGACGATATTCAAGAGGGTCACCTCTCCCACAGATCCATCCTTGAAGAGGGATTTGATATGTGATAACGTGCACTCGGCCAAATCTGAACCATCCATCGGAACCAAGACCTTTTTATACATTTTCCTGCCTCCATTTTTAAAAAGATAGACCCCTTCACTTGCTCATTTCCGGGAATTCGTTTTGCCGACGTTCGGACGGCATCTCCAGCATCTGGGCGATAAATCGCGGCCTGTATTCGATTCTCTGCACATCATTCCTGAGAACCTGGCCAACAAAGCCCTCTATGCGAGCCTGAAGCTGCTGCCATTCCTGATCCGATGTCTGCTGATTCATGGTAATCCCCTCCCTTTCTTAAACGAAGATGATGGACATTTTAAGACGAAACGACGTTCCCGGTATATCCGGGCCTTTGCCCTCACCGGAACAGTTTGGCCGCGATTTCTGCAACGTGCTTGCCCTGGAACAACTCCATGCGCTTCTCAGAAAGAACCTTCACTCGTGTGATTATGAGGATCATGAAATGTAAAAGCAAATGGTCTGCCAATAGCCCAAGGAAAAGCAGAAATTTTTATTCATCCTTTAATAACAGGGGATTAGACTAACCGGAGAGGACAGCAGAAAAGTATGAAATGATTTGTGTGGCCTCAATATTTGGTGGAACCTCAATACATTGAGGGAGTACGTTGAGGAGAACCAGACAGCGAGTGTTCAGTAATGCAAGCTGATTGTCAGATACAGGTTTCTTTGGTGTATCGAAAGCCGGCGGCAGAGAACGAAGCGGCGCCGAGCAAGGCTTTTACATTGTTTAAAAAAATAAACAAAAAATGGCTGGCACGCCCTTTGCTTCTCTCCCAAAGGGGAATTCCGGACGGCTCGCATTCTACGCTGGTCGAATGGGGTCAGGCGACGGAAGGGAACAGGATGACAATTAGAAGGGATGTGACGGATGAGTGAAAAGGGTTTCGTTCAATTAGTTTAAAGGAGGAATGACGCATGAAAAAATCAATAGCGGCATTAATTTTGACTATCGTTCTGGGTATTACCCCAATTTCCTGTGATACAAACACTCAAAGGGGATCTAGACAAGGCAATGGCACAGGACAGGGTATGATGAACGGTGGAACGGCGTGGGGAACGGGAGTCTTTAATTCAAATGGAGAACGCATCTATTTTACCTCTACGAGTGAGCGCGGCACGGCAATCACCTATAAAGGTGGTCCGGCATCGAGTGGTTGGATGATGACGGGAGGGCAACTGGCATGCGTTTCATGCCACGGCCCGAATGGGCGGGGTGGTAAACACAACATGGGAATGATGCAGGTGATGGATTCCAAAGACATACGCTGGTCAGTTTTGAACCCCGAATTCAATACCGAAAAATTTCGACTGGCGGTTGTAAAAGGTCAAGATCCCGATGGCACACAGTTGAAACCGGACATGCCGCGCTGGAATATCAGCAACGAGGATCTGGCTGACCTGATTGCTTTTCTCAAAACACTGCCCTAAGTTTAGAACGCGGGCCATTGCGACCATTGGAAGTTAGAAGATATCATTACCCATTACAGAACTATTGGGGTCGCTACCTGTAAGTTTTGGGAATCTCCTTGGGGAAGTAAGAGCCGCCTGTCTCCGCAGAATCCCTGATCAACCTGAGGGGTTGAGAAAAGTTCATTTTTCGAAAAGCACGGAGAATTCGAACCAGTGCTCCACTAGGTACAGGACGGTCCATGCACCGATGGCGAGAAAAGTTATCCACAAAAAACCCGTCATACCCCCATGGCCTTCGCCGATGACCCCTGCGTAGTCCGTGGCGTGGGCTTCCGTGTCAGGAACCGTGTAGTTGTGACCGCTTCTAAGGGCAAGGTAGATGATATCAAAGAAAAAAATGTGCCGCTTTTTGTTGCCATCTACGATTATGGGGCGGCTTCGATCAGGCCAGTGTCCTGAGTGGTCGCCTCGGCGCACGTTGATTGTGAGTGTACTCTTAAGTGTACCTTCGGCACGGGCAACTGGGGATGTAGTTCCTGCCCGCCAAAGTAACACCGCCTGAATGCACCTAAAATTCGAAATTCCAATTACCCGGCTGGTGCCTAGCCCGCACGCTCTTGACGCAACTAACACAAATTATTTTCGGGCGTAGATGGACACCTGGCCCTGCCGGTCGAAAGCGAGCACGTCGTACGGCTCAGGATTGGGGCCCTTCATTCCAGGTGATCCGATCGGCATTCCCCGCACGGCCAACCCGACGATCGAAGGCTTTTCCTTCAGCAAACGTCGTATCTCGTCCACCGGTACATGCCCTGCGATTACATAGCCTTCCACTAGTGCTAAGTGACATTCCCTGAGCTGAGGCGGCACGCCGTGCTTCAAGTTTATCGCGTCCATCTGAGATTCCGACACATCTCTTTTCTCGATCTTGAAGCCATTCTCTTGTAGGTAACCTACCCACTTGGAGCAGCACCCTCACGTAGGGCTCTCGAACACGGTAACGCTGATGCCGCCGGATATCGGCTGAGAAAACCCCAGCGCCACCGGCAATAGAAACAATGCCGCGACACTTGTGAACCATGATTTCCAGGAAATCTTTGATATCATTTGTCTACTCAATGATTGAATTGAATTTATAAGAACCCCCTCTCATCTCTGTCCGCACCGTCTGCGTGGCTCAGCCATCATCAGCACGGCGCTTCACGCATCCAAATCCTTTTTCATTTTTTCAAACTCGTCCTTCGTAATCTCCCCCTTGGCATAGCGTTTTTTCAGGATGTCGAGAGGGGTTTCCCTCGGCAACCGACCATAATCCTTGGATCCCGCGCCCTTGGTGAACCACCAGACCGCCGCCGCAATTAGAACGATCAGAAAAATCATCCCCATATACATTCCTCCGTATCCGAAATTCATCATCGGTCCCCATCCCTCCCCGAAGCCGCAATCGAAACGGCCGCACGCGGAAACCAGCAGCGTCAGTCCGATCGCTATCGTGAACAAAGCAAATCTCTTCATTGATCGTCCTCCTGTTCTTGTGATCGGAATCAGTTCCCTTTCTCCTTGCCATCCGGGAGTCTCTTGCTCCCGCCTAAAAAGATTTTGGTCGATTTGACCGGTTTCTCTTGATATCTTTTAAAACTTGCCGAGCGCTATGGGTCCTGTAGCCGAAGCGCCAAAGCTGTGCCTTAAGAAAAGCGATCAGGTCGCCCGACGGTATATTTTAGCTGATCCGCGGGAAAAGCTTAATTCCCTATGCTTCCTCATATTTCGCTTCCGTCTTGCTTCTAATCCTGTAAAGCTTTTCCACTGGAATCAGGGCCACGATACCATCGCCCGCCGACCCGGTATGGGCTACATTCATAATGGCATGGATGATCCCGTCCGCTCGTGAGGGCTCACAGTATATCTCGATCCGGGCATGCATTACGCACCAGTCCGATGAAAAAAAGTTTGCATACTCCCCGTAGCCTTTCCCACGCGTCACGCTGATTCCGTTTACCCGAAGATCTTTCAGGCACTCTTCCACGTCTCGCAGCTTATCCCTTCGAATGATGGTAACAATTTTTTTCCATTCCATGGCTTTACTTCCTTTTTTCATAACGCCGTTATCAGTCGCTGCAGTAATTGAGAACATGCTTCATCAGGATTCCTCCCCGTTTTTAGCTGACTTGAGCCGGGCTTCACATCACCCAAACTCAAGCCAGCTAAACTGTTAACGCTTTTCCTCTCTCGTAACGAAAGTCAGATTTGAAATAACTTTCAACAACGCATCTTTCTAACTACCCATTGTAACCGTTTG
>JAPLJX010000287.1 GCA_026388375.1 Deltaproteobacteria bacterium | reverse complement strand
TTCGGCACCGCCGATCCGAAGAACGGCGCCGTGGTCAGCTTCTATCGCCTGTTCGATGACCGGCGGTTCAACCACGCCGTCTCCGTCACGGAGGGGGTCCTCCGGGATGCATGCGGCGAAATTTTGAGTGGATTTTTTCGCGAAAAGAGGCTAGCATCGCCCCCGTGATGTGACCGCAGCATTGGGGGGCGCTTCCACTCGCCCTGAGCTGCGAGTCTGTCGAGCAGTCGAAGGGCAGCCATTCATGGTTCGACGAGCTCACCACGAACGGCCAATTGTTCTACCAGTTTTTTTACAGGCACTAAGGAGAAGGAAAGGGGTAAAGGCTTTCGGAGGGACGCGTCAGGGAAAGAAGCGGCTTCCGCCGGAGATGAGAAGGTTTCAAGATCCGGAGAGATACCGAAGTGGTCGTAACGGGATCGACTCGAAATCGATTTGGGGGCCAAAAGCCCTCACGGGGGTTCGAATCCCCCTCTCTCCGCCAGATGGGCAGGGCGTTCGGCAAAGGCCGAACGCCCTGTTTTCATGCGCGATATCTTTTCGGCGGACCCTAAGAAAAGAGGATGACGATGGGACTTTATTCAGACAGGGCGGGACGGATCGACAGCGAGAACGCGTTCAAGATGGGACCTTTGATCCGCCTCCTCGAGGAGCAGGGACGGGATGTGGTCCGGTGCAACATCGGAGAACCCGATTTTCCGGTGCCCGCCTTCATCAAGGAGGAGGTCAAACGCCAGATCGACCTGGACAACACCCATTACTGCGACCCGCAGGGGATCCCCTCCCTCCGGGCGGCCATCGCAAGGCAGCTTTCGGAAACACGGGGGATCCGCGCGGAGGCGGAACGCGTCGTTGTCTTTCCGGGAGGAAAGCCCCCCATCGGCCTGTGCCAGCAGACCTACTGCGGTCCGGGGGACGAGGTGGTCTACCCCAGTCCCGGTTTCCCGATCTACGAATCCTTTATCCCCTATGTCGGCGCCACGCCGGTCCCTCTCCATCTGAAAGAGGAGAACGCGTTTTCCCTCTCCGGTGAAGAGCTGGCGTCGGTCCTAACCGCAAAAACCAAGCTGATCTTCCTCAATTTTCCCTCCAACCCGACGGGAGGGGTTGCATCCACGGAGCAGCTCCGGGAGATCGCCTCGGTCATCCGAAGCCGATGCTGCGAGGATGTCCGCATCTACTCCGACGAGATCTACGAGCATATCCTGTTCGACTCCCACCGCCATCACAGCATCCTCTCCTGTCCCGGCATGGAAAGAAACACGATCCTGGTGAGCGGCGCCTCCAAGAGCTTTGCCTGGACGGGCGGCCGGATCGGTTGGGCGCTCTTTCCCACGCTGGAGGAGGCGGAGGTCTTCAAGAACCTCAACATCAACTACTTCTCCTGCACCGCCGCCTACAATCAGGAGGGGGTGCGTCTGGGGCTGGAATCTCCGGAGGGTCCGGTCGCGATCCGAAAAATGGTGGACACCTTCCAGATGCGCCGCGACCTGGTCGTGGAGGGGCTGAACGCCGTTCCGGGGATCCGCTGTCTGAAGCCGAAGGGGACTTTCTACGTCTTTCCCAATGTGGGAGGGGTCTGCCGCAACCTCGGCATTATGGAGGCTTTTGAAACCCTTCCGGAGGAGATCCGGCTAAAGACGAGTCCCTCGACCCTGCTGCAGATGTTCCTGCTGTTTGTGCACGGCGTGGCGACGCTGGACCGGAAATCGTTCGGCCGGATCGGCGCGGAGCCGTTCCACTACCTGCGGCTTTC
>JAPLJX010000036.1 GCA_026388375.1 Deltaproteobacteria bacterium | reverse complement strand
ACTTGCTGTGTGACGCTTTTGATGCATCTTTAGCAGTTATATTATCAACATATATTTGCGGAACTGGCGCTGGCTCCGGTGCGGGCTTTGTTGCCGGCGATTCGGTCTTATTCCAATCACTTTTAAAGGTGGCCGGGTTTGTTACTGTTTTCACTTGTTTGTCTGTTTCTATTTTCTTGAATGACCAACTACCACTGTGGCCTGCCGCATCTCTATAATTGCCTTCTACTAGGCCACCTGACTTGATAATACCATAGAAGGTGTCCAAGCTGAATCCTCCGTTGCCTTCCAATCTTTTATAATCAATACCCTGCATCACTATAGTAATAGAATCTTTTTCGCCCTTACGAAAACCGATTGATAGCTTTTCCTCAACCCCGTGATAAACCAGTTTACCACTAAGCTGACTGTTAGACTTAGTTATTAGAAGTGAGGCTTCACTATTTAAGACTCTACGATTCCACGGACCTGGAGAATAATATGAAATGGACCCTTGCCACCTACCTGGCAATTCATATGAAATGGACGCAATAGCATTTGCAAACCGTTGCGCGGATGCTATTTTTTCCATTTCCAACCTTTGGCGTGTATAAAAAATTATACCAACTATTATTATTGCAATGCCTGCAGCCCATAGCAAGCTATGTCCAACAATGGGTCGCATTTTTTGCAGTGCCATTAGTCTTTCCTCTTTTGCCAAGCAAAGATTATTTTCTCAACTGCCTTTACTACATCATCAGAAACATTGCCTTTGATTTCCTGAATCTTCTTAGTAACCTTGCTTCTTTCCGTCTGAAGTATTTCAAGAGCTTGTGCTGAGGAACAACCGACTTTTTTCGATATTTGGTCTATTTGATCTACGACATAGTGAACGCCTTTTATGTCCTGCTGCTCTTTGACTAGGCGCTCGGCGGCTAGTGCAAGCTCGCCAAGAGGTTTAATTTCTGTGATATTTAAACGATTCAAGGTTATGCCCATTTGCTCTATCGGTTGAACACCGTTACCCACACGGATTCGGTGAATTATTTTATCATGTGCATCTTGCGTAAGACTCACAGATAACCCAGCTATTTCTCTGATAAGCATAGCGGTAGCCTCCTCCTGTGCGTTAAGAAGTTCTTCCCACGTCTGAGGACCTCTATTTGCAGCAATTGCCCACTGTCTTAATCTTTCCCTAACCATATCCGAAAGAATGTTTCTTATTCCGCTTTCACCGCCTTGGTTAAGGTATTCTATAGCGTGCGCTTCATTCGGTGTCCACGTTAAACTCACGGTGATTTGAACCTCAGCCAAATCACGCGTTCGCACTGTTTGGGGTAATATATCCTGATTCTTCTTAGTCATATCAATTAATATCGCATTGTAAATAAAAGGATAGAATGGAAATAGTCGATACCCCTCTCTCTTAATTTTTTGTATTCTACGACCGAGAATTGTGACGACGGCAATATGCGGCGGCTGCGCAGGAATGTGGCGAAGCGATATTGCAAAGAATATAATTGTTAATCCTATAATTATGAACAACCAGATCATGTTACCCCCTATTCTTGCGTAGTCTCAACGCTCTCATCTTATAACGCTAACAACAAGCTAAGCCGCTTGACGGCTTGTGCGCCTGGTTGGAACTTTATTTTCAGATTCGCCATCGCTTAATAAGTTGTCTAAATTGGCAACGTCCCGTACTTGCATAGTCTCACACTATGGACGTCGTCGCAACACTATCAAATCGTCAGGAAAGTCCCAGCGAAGCGAGGACTTATCGATCATCGTGACCGCAGCCGTAAGCCCGTCCGTTCGATCGACAACGAGACGGCCACCGTCATAGCGAGCAACAACTTCTCTGCCGCCTCCGCTGATTCTAAACGCACGACCTACCCGCTCAATCTTCATGCTCCATTCGAGCGGCGTTGGTTCTACCGTCTCGGTCCATTTTCCGGTGGTCAAATTGGTTCGGGTATCGACAACTGGTCGGGAAATCACCTTATGGACACTCCATGTTCCAACGAACTCGTGGCCTTCGTTCGTGGTGTTGGGTGATGTTGGTTGTGGGGTCGTCGTTTGTCCCGTCACCCCATTATCTGGACGCGTGATCGTCTCGGCGGCTGCGACACTAAAGGGATTTCTTACGTTATGGTAAACAAGGGGCAGCGACGCTCCCGCAACGGCCACTAGGGCGACCACAGCGCCTAACCAGAGATTGTCGCGCTGCTTACTATATGGCTCGGCGGCCTTGGCCTTCGCCCATTGGGGCTCGATCAAAAGCCACGTACTTAGTCCAACAGCAGCGGCGTTAAGGTAGACGAAACCGGTAAGCCACTGTGGATTCTTTACGACATTATTAACAAAGTTGGCCGAAAACCATCCATTGACAACATCCAATATCATATAGCAACCGCCTATTAATGCAAAAGTGGCAAATAGTGTCTTTCTCTGTTTAATGAATACAGCGAGGATTGTTAATGCTAGAGCAGAATTCAAAAGAACAATTGGAAGAACAATATTAACAGCTAACCAAACAACAACCAAAATGATAATAACCACCCCGATCACCCAACCAATTATTTTCGCAAAACCACTTTCGCTTTCACTCGAAGATGAAGATGCACTATCAGCATTGGTCTCTATTCTTTCTGAATTGCCTGAACCTCTGCTTTCAGTATCCTTCAAGCTGCCTTCTTCAGCTATGATACTACCTCTGCCCTTCTCACAGAGAGGACAAAGGGGACCCTCAATTATCGGTACGGCGATAAGCTCCGCGGCTATGCTCTCGACGGCACTGCTGCATCTCCTGCAATATTGTGCAGCGCACTCACGACATTCGTAGACTACCTTGCACTTATGGTGACAATGCGGACATTCCATTTTTATACCCTCCATTCTCCATTAACGGCATAATCAGCCGCCGGGCCACGGGCTGAATTAGAAACTGTGCCAGTTTATTCCCGGTGGGCTGGATTAAATTGTGTACGCCCGGCACGGGCGTGAACTTATGGGGTGAAAGTCCCCTGTATCTGAATCCTGTCAATGTCATAGACATTGGCACAAGTACTAGCCGAAGGCAAGGGCGGAACCGCGAGGGACCGTCCGGAGGAAGCCGGAGTGCAAAGCTATGAGCCGACGAACAGAAACAGCATACAAGGCTGAGTCTCCGGGCAAGTCAGCACAACATGACAAAGCCCTGGATTCGGGAGATACGGTAAATGCTGTGGTTGCATAGTCACAGTTCACGTCCTTATCCGGGGAGACCTGCCCGGTTTGCACCTCCTTCGGGAGTGGCGCCCGTCATGGCAACATGCTGTGGGACCGGACAGGAGTCAGCAGAGGCCATAGTAGGCGCGAGGAAACAAGCCCGGCGAAAAGAGAAAAGCCGGGAAAGACTTACCCCGCCGAAGGGCCGAACACAGAGAAGGGAAGAACCTCTATGAGCTCCCATGACATAATGAATCCGTACGGAGGAGTGCACATGGGGCGCATCGTGGAACCGTTCAACCCAAATGAGCGCCTGCTGGAGCGGATTCTATCCAAAGAGAATCTGGGAACGGCTTGGAAACGGGTGAAGGCCAATCACGGCGCACCCGGCGTCGATGGCATCGCCATCGAACAGTTTCCCGACCATACCAGACCTCTTTGGGCCGGAATCCGAAAATCTCTCCTTGCAGGTACGTATCAACCCTCGCCGGTAAGGCGGGTAGAGATTCCAAAACCAACAGGGGGAACTCGTCCCCTGGGTATCCCGACCGTTCTCGATCGGCTGATCCAACAGGCCATCGCCCAGGTTCTGTCTCCGATCTTTGACCCGACGTTCTCGGATTCAAGTTTCGGATTCCGACCTGGACGGTCCGCCCATCATGCGGTTTACAAGGCCCGTGAGTATATCCGCGAAGGCTATCGCATCGCCGTCGATATGGACCTGTCGAAGTTCTTCGACACGGTCAACCATGACGCGCTCATGCACCGTGTGACGCGAAAGGTTCGCGACAAACGGGTTCTTCGCCTCATCGGAAAATACCTGCGCGCCGGGGTGATGGTTCAGGGTCGCCTTCAGGAAACCCGCTTGGGAGTTCCCCAAGGCGGTCCCCTGTCACCCCTGCTTGCCAACATCATCCCCTCCCCGAATACCTCCGCGGCTGGATGAACTATTTCGGGATATCGGAATATTACAGACCGATTCCCGAAATAGACCAGTGGCTGAGACGGCGCTTGCGCATGTGCTACTTCAAACAGTGGCGCAAGGCAAGAACCAAAGTGCGGGAGCTTCGCAAGCTGGGAACGTCGCTCCATGCGGCCATCTCTGTGGCCATAAGCCGCAAAGGGCCGTGGCGACTTTCCCGGACGCTGGCAACGCAAACGGGCATGACCAACGATTGGCTCAAGGATCAAGGGCTGCTGTCTGTCAAAGAGCTGTGGGTTCACATTCACTACCCGGCTACGGCCCGGTAATCTCTGTGAACCGCCCGGTGCGGACCCGCATGCCGGGTGGTGTGGGGGCTGGGGGAGAAAAACCCCCGGCTACCCGATTAGGAGGTCTATGTTGTCTTTTGATATTCCTTTTTTACTTCTTAAAGCCAACGAATATATTAGAACCGTCCCCATTTATGTACATTTATGTACTCGACAGAAACTACAGAAGGAGTCAAACGAACAGCCAACATTTCGAGGACAACGCGAGTGTCGTGAGTCTCATTGCGGCGGCGCTGTTGTAGCAACAGGTGTAGGTGGGTCGACTCCAAAACAGAACCAGGGTATGTCGCCAGGGCCGACCACTCTTAACGCGTATTCGCCGGGAGGCAGCTGCGCTAACGATGTAAGCTTGAATGACGATGCTCCATACTTCGAGGCGTTGTAGGAAACAAAGTGTGGCTGAGAAAGAGACGTACTACCGAGACCCATAGGTCCGGCCTTATCTATCGGCAAGCGTCGCGTGTCATCCGTTGTATTCAACGAGAAGAACCGGAGCACGGTCTGCGGATCAGTCTTTTGTGACGTGACGAGAACAACAAACTCAAGTGCCTGTCTTTCTGGAAATCGAACAGATGACCTGGCGCCGTTGAGTTCATACCATCCCTCAGCCCCGGCAAAACCGAATGCTTTCACTTGAATCTTGCGCGTTGCTGATTGCCGCTCCAGCGGTCGTAAGTGACCCGTATTCGAATCAAGCACGAAGAAGGTGCTTAGGTACTCGGGTTCCTGCACGACCCGCGCTTCTTGTGCAAGTGCGGGATAACATAGGATTGAGCAAACAAACATGACTGGCCAGGCCGTTGCTAAACTAACTCTCATAACTGCCTCCTTGTTTGATTCCGGCTGAACCCAGGCGATTCCATCCACCTGATCGAAGCCGGGTGAACCGTCTACGCCGCCCAACGAGCAGGTAAGCGGCTTGACCGCTTGACCTGCTCGTTGGGTCAGGCATCCTTGTCCCTTGTCAAGGGCTGCCCCCATTATCTTTTTCTCACTGTCAACAAACTGCGGACTATTGAATAAACACCTTGATAAGCAGGGACACTCTTCTATACGCACATTGTGGATTGGGAGCCACTATCCGGCCAAGGCCCGATAATTTCTGCGAACCGCCCATTGCGGACCCGTACGATGGGTGGTGTGGGGAGGGACGGTTAAACGCCGTCCCTTACCCGATTTGTACGCCGCTTTCATTACATATTCGACATGCAATTCGGACTCGCATGTTTGATCTCCTCATTTCAGATGGATGGCATAGTCGTTGCAAAACGATTGTTGGCAAAAGGCACTTCCCACAAAAGACAGATGAGGCACCAGCGTAGGTCCTAGTCCCGGAAGTTTTATTTCGACATTGCCCAACACACGGCCGGTCATCACGACAGTGCTCCTCCGTTGCGTAAACCTCGCCTTAGGAATAGCCGAGACCACAAAGGGGCTATTATCAAAAGAGAAAAGAGCCTGAGTCGCGGAATTCATCTGTACAAAGTGGCCATAGATTGCCACTACCTGGCCTTGGTAGACGAAGGGGTTCGCGGT
>JAPLJX010000084.1 GCA_026388375.1 Deltaproteobacteria bacterium | reverse complement strand
GGGACCGTGGGCCGACCCGAAGGTCATGACCGCCGCGGAGATTGCGGCGGGGAGGTTGGGCCGGCCGCCGATCACGGCGATCGCCGACGCCGCCGACGGCGACATGGAGTGCTCCAGAAACTCACCCGTCTCATACCGCAGCATGTCCGCCTCGTTCTCCGCGGGGATCCGGTTCTGGAAGAGGATGAAGAGCATGTCGTAAAACGTGTACCCCGCCTCCGCCAGGTCGCTCACGTTGTAGCCGCGCACGACGGTCTTCTCTTCCGTCTTGTAGGAAATGGCTGTCTTTCTCTTAAATAACGGTTGTCTATCCATTGAATTTTCCCTCCAACAATTTTTTTGCTTTGGATGAATCCCTAAACCTCAAATAATCAGCCCTCTCCGGCGCCGGTCCGCCTTTCTCCGGTCCTACTCCGAAACGCCCTTTCCGTGCGCCGCTTGGATCCTGTCCGTTCATCTTCATGGCAGGATAACAATGCTTGGCAGTGTAGGAAATATTCTTAATATAAGTCAATTTAATAATAATTATAATTTCGATAACAAATGATTATATCGTTTACAGACCTCTCTCCGGTATGACCTGCCGGTCCAAGCCAACGGCGCCCCCGAGTGATGAGAATCACTCCAATTTGTTTCTGCCGCCAGTGGCTTTCCCCAAGTTGCGCGATCCCGAAGCAGGTCGACAGAAAAGGGGCCAGAGGGATGTCCAGCCTCGGCAGAAACCAGATCCCGCCCTGTCGACTAAATAACCTATTGTAATCAATTATATGATTATTATTCGTTTGACTTATATTACGAAAGGTATAGATGTGCACTCGTGATCATTACAGGGATGATTTCATTGAAATTTTATAATGAATCAACCGATTCCAGAAGGAGGCTCATATGGGCATTAATAATTTGCCGGACAATCCGTATTTGCTGTTGACGCCGGGGCCCCTCTCGACGACAAAAACCGTGAAGGCCGCGATGCTCCGGGACTGGTGCACCTGGGATGACGATTACAAAACGATCGTCCAGGAGGTGCGGGACACGCTGGTTCGGCTGGCGACGAACAAGACGGACCGATACACCTGCGTCCTGATGCAGGGCAGCGGCACCTTTTCGGTGGAATCGATCATCGGCACGGCCATTCCCGAAAACGGCAAGTTGCTGGTCCTTCCGAACGGCGCCTACGGGGACCGGATCGTGCAGATCGCAAAGACCCTGAAGATCCCGGTGGTCTTCAACGACAGCGGGGAGCTGGATCCGCCCGACCTTGCGAAGCTGGAGGCAACGTTGAAGGCGGACCGCGCGATCACCCATGTCGCCGTCGTTCATTCCGAAACGACCACCGGCATGCTGAACCCCATCGCCGAGATCGGGAAGATCGTGAAGAGACACGGCAAGATCTTCATCGTGGACGCGATGAGCAGCTTCGGCGGCATCCCGATGGACATCGAGGCGCTCGGCATCGACTTCATCGTCAGCAGCGCGAACAAGTGCATCCAGGGGGTCCCCGGGTTCGGTTTCATCATTGCCGACAAGGAACTGCTGATGACCTGCAAGGGCCGGGCCCGCTCGCTCTCCCTGGATCTCTACGATCAGTGGAACACGATGGAGAACGACAAAGGGAAGTGGCGCTACACCTCGCCGACCCACGTCGTCCGGGCCTTCCATCAGGCGCTGAAGGAACTGGACGAGGAGGGCGGCGTCGCGAAACGGGCGGAGCGCTACCGGGCCAACCACCGGACCTTGGTGGACGGCATGAGAGGGCTCGGCTTCCGCACCCTCCTCCCGGACGCCTTCCAGGGGCACTTCATCACCTCCTTCTACAGTCCGGAAAGCGAAAGGTATGACTTCCGAACGTTCTACGACAGACTGAAGACCAGGGGATTCGTGATCTATCCGGGCAAGGTTTCCAAGGCCAGCGCATTCAGGATCGGCAACATCGGCGACGTATACCCGGCCGACATGGAGAGGCTCGTCAAAACCATTGCGGCATCGATGTTCTGGCAAGGGTAAAAAATGACGATCTCGTAAAAAATCACACACCACCCTCCTTCTCGATGGGGAGGGCTAGGATAGGGGTGAAAAAGGGTTGTATAGCGGGAGGATGAGATGATTGCAGGGATTTTGAAAGAGATCAAGATTGAGGAAAACCGCGTGTCCATGACGCCGGCCGGCGTCGAGATCCTGAAGGACCATGGCCACACGCTCCTCGTTGAAAAGGGCGCGGGTTCGGGCAGCGGTTTCGAGGACAAGGCCTACGTCGCCGCCGGCGCCGAGATCGTCAAGACCGCAAAGGAGATCTACGGCCGTTCCGACATGGTCATGCATGTGAAAGAACCGATGCCTTCCGAGTACAAATGGATCCGCAAGGATCAGATCGTCTTC
>JAPLJX010000268.1 GCA_026388375.1 Deltaproteobacteria bacterium | reverse complement strand
AAGAGATTGCTTTTAAAAGGCTTTTTTGAAGATCATCGCCGCAATTTCTCTTCGACAACCACCGCAAGCTTTATCGTCCAAAACCATCTCTCCTTATCCAACGCGCAAAAAAATCTTGACAACATTGTTTCAAACTATTAGAGTTTAGTAATATTGAAACTCTAAAGAAACGGGGAGGGGAATGAATGAAAGAAATATATGAACTCCAGGCCGATGTCTGTAAGGTTTTTTCCAATGCCAAACGAATGGAAATTATCAATATCCTGAAGGACGGGGAAGCATCGGCAAACGGGTTGATTGAAAGGACAGGTCTGAGCAAAGCCAACCTCTCCCAGCACATGTCGATCCTGAAAGCAAAAGGGGTTATCTTGACCAGGCGGGAAGGCGTCAACATGTATTACCGTATCACCAATCCCAAGATTATCCAGGCATGCAATTTGATGAGGGAAGTTCTCGCGGAGCAAATCCAGGAAAAAGGGCGGATTGTCTCCATTATCATCGGCGCTCCGAACAAAAGCCCCGCCCGAGCTGAAAATAAGGAGGAATCTTCATGACGAAACTGAACAATGCGCTGATCGAGTACCTTAAAAATACATTTCAGGACCGTGTGACGTTCGATGATGTGGAGCGGATGCTCTACAGCCACGATATTGCCGCCATGCCGAGTCTGATCAAGCCCCTCATGGGGAATACCATCCCGGATGCCGTGGTGCAGCCGGTTAGCGAAGGGGAGTTACAGACGCTGGCATCCTGGGCTGCCGGGAACGGGATTCCGCTCACACCGCGAGGCAAGGCCTCTTCGGGTTACGGCGGGGTCCTGCCGGTGGAGCAGGGAATTGTGGTGGATTTCTACCGTCTGAAGAAGATTCTCTCCATGGACAAAGAGAAACTGATCGCAACAGTCCAGCCCGGCATTGTATGGGAGAGGCTCGACCACGAGCTGAAGAAGCAGGGCCTGACGCTGCTTACATACCCCTCGAGCTATCCGGGCTCTACCGTGGGCGGCTGGCTCGCCCAGGGAGGAGCGGGCTTCGGATCCTATGAAGCTGGCTGGTTCCGGGATACGGTCGTTTCCGCGCGTGTCGTCCTGCCGGACGGCGCCGTACAGGTTTTCGAGGGCAAGGATCTCGACATGATCAGCGAGGCGGAAGGGATCACCGGCCTTATCAGCGAGATCACCATCCGCGTTCAGTCGGATGAGGCGATGGACCTGGTCTCCATCGGCTGCTCGAATGCCCATGATTTGCAGAAGATGATGGAGGCGATGCATAAGGAAAACCTCCCCATCTGGTCGCTCGTCTTCATCAACCCGAGGATGGCGGAAATGAAGAACCAGGCCCCGCTCATGGAGCACATGGGCCACCCCGCAGAGGAACGGGTGCTTCTCCCCGCATCCTATATCACCACACTCACTTTCCGTGCAAAAGATCGTGAGAAAGTCATTGACGGCCTGCACAGTGGTGGTCAAGCGCCTCGGACCCAGCCTTGTGCCCGCCGAGGTGGTCATACCGCTTTCCTCTTTCGGCGACTTCATGACCAAGGTGGAGAAGACCATCCGGCAGCCGGTCGTCAAGGAAGGCGTGATGATCCGGAATTCGCCCTCCGGAAAGCCGGAGGTGGTGATCCTCGGATTCATTCCCGGCGACGAGCGGGCCTTCAACTACAACTTCGTCTTCGCGGCCTGTCTCTCTCCATGATGAGACTGGCGGAGAAGCACGGCGGCCGGGCCTATGCCACGGGACTCTACTTCTCAACCAAGGCCAGGGACGTGCTCGGGAAGGACCGCCTTGCCAGGCTCACGACATTCAAAAAACAGGTGGACCCCAAGGGCATCCTGAATCCCGGAAAGGTGCTCGGCGGGAAGCTCATCGGGATGGCCGTAATGCTCGGCAGCCTGTTCGAACCGCTCATCAGGCCCTTCGGCAACGCGGTTTTCACCAAGGTGGGAGAGAGGCCGACGACGGATTCGCGGGACATCCCCGCGGACGTGGCTTGGTATGCTCACAGTTGCTCCCAGTGCGGCTACTGCGTGGACGAGTGCGATCAGTTCTACGGCAGAGGCTGGGAGAGCCAGAGCCCCCGCGGCAAATGGTACTGGTTGCGGGAGTACATGAAGGGGAAGCAGGAGTGGAGCCAGAAGGT
>JAPLJX010000122.1 GCA_026388375.1 Deltaproteobacteria bacterium | reverse complement strand
TCAAGGATCTCTTCCATAATCTTTCCCGAATCAACGTCCCGGAGTACCGTGTTTGCGACAATGGGACAGGCTTCCACGCAGAGACCGCAGGCCGTGCAGTCTTCGGCAAAATGCCGGAGCATTTCTCTTGGATTCAACATCAACTCCGAATCACTCCATCCTTTTCTATTATTGTATTGCGCGCAACTTGCCGGCCATGGCTTTCTTTAATAGGAAGCTTCATTGATTTCTGTTTGGAGTCAAGCATTTTCTTCAAGTGCGACATTTTACTGACTTCAGGAAGCAAAGGAAAAATCCAATCACTGACACGGATTCAAGCAACTTCCAGGATCATTTCTATCTCTACGGGAATCCCATTGGGAAGCGCCTGCATCCCCACCGCCGAACGGGCGTACTTCCCGATCTCCCCAAAGACTTCCACCAGGAGATCCGAACACCCGTTGATCACCTTGGGCTGGTCTTTGAAATCCTCTGTGCAGTGGATCATTCCCAGCAGCTTCACCACCCGCTTGACCTTGTCCAGGTCCCCCATCTCGGCTTTGACGGTAGACAGGCAGTTCAGTCCCACATTGCGGGCCACCTGGTTGCATCATTATCGATTTCAGGTCATACCCAACGTTCAATCGGTATGGTGATCTCGCGATGGGGAAGGATATCGCCGCAATCGGAAGGGTCAGGCGCTTCCCTTGTCGTGATGACGCTATTTTGCAGCTCCTCCGCCCTTTCCGTATCGTTCTTCAGAATATTTTCTGATCTTTTCGAGTTGTTCCTTGCTCATTCCTTTGAGATACCATTGATGGCGGATGTCAGGTTCAAGATACTTTTTTGTCAGCTCGGTATAGAGTTCGGGGCCGGCCACCGCTTTTACCTCCGGAAGAAACTCCGTATAGAAATTCTTGGCAACCTCATAGATGCCGTGCCACCATGCATAGTCCGGGCCTGACATGGAGGCGCCATGACGCGCGCGTCTCCCTTCGTGGTGCCATAGTTCATAGTAAATCCAATCGAGTTTGTCGTCAAAATCAGCAGGCGTGAGTTTGCCTCTCTCCATGAGCTCTTTCCTGATCGCCGTCGCAGGCATGCCGAATTTTTCGTTGTAGAATACCACGAGGTTGTCAAACTGCTGGTAGAAGCCCTCCACAAAAGGGGCGGCGTGACAACTGCCGCAAACGTCTTTCATGCTATCACGTCGCTTGTCTGCGTTTTCGAGTTTCATCGAAACCGGTGGCCGGAGCGTCCAGCTGATCCGTGTACCTACATCATGCGTTGCCCGCTGGTTCGCGGTAGCGCCCATGTGACAGGTCACGCAGGTCGGTGCGGCGCTGTAATCTTTCCCCACGACCCACTTGTCTTTGTGCATATTCAGTCTGCCCTTGTTCGCCGCATAGAGAATCCCGTGCTTCGATTCCTGGTAGACTTCGGTCTGAGGATGGTCGGGACCGAGATGGCACTTCCCGCAGGCCTCCGGCTCCCGCGCCTGGGCCTTCGAGAAGGCATGACGGGCATGGCAGGCGGTGCACGATCCCAGTGACCCGTCGGGATTGATTCTGCCGATACCCGTATTGGGCCAGGTGCTGATGTCGAGATTACCTCCGGGCAATACCTTGACCTTGGAGCCGTGACACTGAATGCAGCCCACGGCCGCAGCCTCCGGGCCGCCCACCACCTCGCCGAGATAATTGTCAAGAGAGTCTAGGATATTGCCGGCTTTTGCGTGATGGCTTGAGGTCATCTCTTTCACCTGCTGGGGGTGACAGCGGGAACAGTCTTTGGGGGTGACGAGGATCGATACGGTAAACCCGTTGTGGTCTATGGCATCGGGATCCGTTTTTTCCGCCTTGTGACAGGAATAGCAGTCCACTCCTCTTGCTGCATGTGCGCTTATCCTCCATTCTTTGACGAATGCAGGCGACTGTGCCTCGTGGCATCCGATGCATTCCCGCCCTTCCTTTGAAATCATAGTCTTTTGTTTTGCGGCGACACCCGGTACGGCAGACATTGTAAATGCGATGCAAAATAACACGCCAACAGCCCAGGAAATGATTTTCGGTTTCATAGATCCTCCTTCGTTATCTTCGATCTTTTGAGGGTTTATTCAACGTCTCATTTACCCATCACTCCGACGCCTTCTTTAAGGTAAACAAGTGGTAAACCTTCAGCAGCGCATCGCACAGGAAAATCACCCCGAAAAAGAGCACAACCTTGAACCAGAACATCATGGTCATATAAATCAGGCTATTTTCGGTACGAAGCCACCACTTCGTAGAAATCGGGTTCCGGCATCCCCTCGATCAGCGTCTCTACCTTCTTGAAGAGCATCTGCCGTTCATCGCTCAGATGCATGGCCATGAAGGTCTCCTTCGATTCGTGTTCGACGACGGCGGCATACCGGTCCATCCCTTCCGTCGATTTCAGGAGCGTCCGGGAGATGAAGCCCTGGTGTTTGGCGAAAAGCTCGCTGGAGTGTCTGAACCATTCCTTGAACTCCCTGTCTTTTCCGGGTTTCAGCTCCGGGAAGTTGATCAGGTTCACGAAACGCCCTTCCCTGTTTTTATCCTCCGGCGAATCCTTTTTCACGGCATCCGGATGGGGGGTTTTGATGACCAGAAAGACCATGCGTTCCGGGGATTCATTTTGAATGCTCATGGGGGAGTTCAGAGGAACCCGCAGGAGGTTTCCCGGCCCGGCTTTGACCTTTTCCTTTCCAATGGAAACCGTACCTTCGCCGGAGACCACCTGAAGGGTTACATTGGAATTGGCCTGATGCTCCGGGACGTTCTGCCCTGGTTCCAGACAGACCTGGTTGATCAGCAGATACGGTTCATCGATCACGTTGGCCATGCCCCGCCCTTCCTTTTTGAATACCTCTTTCTCCTTCAGATTGATCCTTTCCATTTTTTTCTCCTCTTTTACATTTCCAGTTTACGGACATAATCCGTCAGGATCTGCGGTCCTTCAGGTTTCACGACCACCGTATCCTCGACGCGCACCCCCCAAGGGCCGGTGTAGAGGCCGCAGTTCCCGACGGCGATGACCACATTGGTCGCCAGCGGCGGCGGCGCCTAAAAAGGCGTGGCCGGGCGGCAGGGGCGCACAACCGCCCGTCGCCCGTCAGATAGGCCATGTTCGCCGGCTTGGCGAGGAGCAGGACGTCGAGTTTGGCCGCCTTCATCAGCCCGGCGCAACGTGCAACGCGTTCTGAATAGGGATGACAAGTCATTGGAATCTCCTTTC
>JAPLJX010000272.1 GCA_026388375.1 Deltaproteobacteria bacterium | reverse complement strand
GACCTCCTTCTCGACCAGCCCCTCCACGGGAATCCCGCTGTGCGCCGCATCCGCAAGAAAGGTCCGGCTCGCTTCGCCGCTGCTGATTTTCGTCGAAAACAGTTTTTCGTTGTGCTGGGATGAGAGGAAATAGGCCCGGATGGTCTCACCTTCCTTGACCGTCACGTTCCCCTCCGCGTCGAGAAACTCACGCCGGTCCAGATACCCCTCGTGTTTCCCGCCCACGTCGATGAAGACCCATTCCGGGGTGATCTTCACGATCATCGCCTCCACGCGCTGGCCCGGCTTCAGCCATCCCTGCTCCATCCCGCTTTCGTCCAGCAGTTCGGCGAAACTCTTCTCGCCTCCCTCTTCTTCCATCCTCTGAATGTTTTCCTCCATGGTTCTCCTCATGCAATAAATAAAATTTGCGGCATCCTGCCCCGATCCCGGCACCCTGTCAAGGGAATAAATGGGGACGGTTCTATTTTTTAACCATTCTTGGTCGTTTTAGGCCGTCCCACTGGGTTTATGACTGCGCTAATTCTATACTTAGACGTCACTTCTTGTGTAAAAGCATCGCCGCCATATACCACCCGCCCCTTCATTTCCCCGGTCATGGCATCTTTTTCCAAAAGCATGCCTTTCACTAATTCCCTGTATTTCTTGCTTCTTTCCGATTCATCCTCAGACAGCACTCTGTATATTGGATGTTCATCTACCAAAGGATTGTTCTTCCCATACGCATAGGTGTTGTAACTGCTCCATCGGTAATCTTTTGGATCGGTTACAATCCTCGCCCTCACAGAGTTTAATTCCACATAGCTTCCACAGGCCAGTAAATAATCATCTTTCGATATTATGATGCTCTTATATCTGTCCTGCCAGAAATGGCCAATGTGCTTGTATTTTTTCTTGTAGTGTTGAGCGTAGGACAGGTTTATTCCCTTCATGATCTCTGCAAGACCGCCGCCCATTTCAGTGGGTTCAAGCACAAGATGAACATGATTTGTCATCAGGACGTAGTGATAAAGCTTAAATGTGTATTTTGCTTTGTACCGCGAAAGCAACTCCAGATACTTTTCGAAGTCTTCGTCTTCTTGAAAAATATCCTGGCGATTATTTCCCCTTGTCAATATGTGATAGATATAATCCCCAGGTGCTATTCTCGCTGATCTTGGCATGGCAAGTAATTTACCATAATTTAGTCACTTCGTCAAAAAATTAGAACCGTCCCCATTTACATTCAGCGCCGAGGCGCTGCCCAGGGATCGGCCCATCACAATAAAAGCCCCTCCGTATCCGTTCTCTCCCAGCCATCCTTTTGTGAACTCAAAGATGGCATGGCAGTCCCTCATCATGGCTGTGACCGTGGGCCTGCCGGACGATCTGCCATAGCCCCTGTAATCCACCACCAGGAAATTCATGCCCATCCGAGTGTAAACAGGCCCAAATTCATCATAGTCGCCGGCGATTTCACCATTTCCGTGAAAGAATAAGGATATTCGGGGCCGATTTCTCTGTCACATGGAAACGTCCGCCCACCAGAATATTGCTCTCCAGCGGGATCAACACGTCGATTGTGTTCGCAGCTCTTGCAATCGACCCATATTCAGGCCTTGGATGGAAAAGCCCCATAAGGATTTCAGGACGGTCCAGGAGGGAATAGTCGATATCAGATCTCTCTATCATTTTGACAAATCCTTATTTATTGTAGTCAACGACTGAGGCTGATGCGCTTGTGTAGAAGCTTTCACTCCGTATTCAGCAGAATGCTCGGGTTAGCCAGACTCAACACTTGTATTTGTGAGTAACGGCGGAGTTGGGGGCGTTATAGCTTACAACCCATGACCAGCTATTTGTTTCACATTCTGTTGCCACATGGCTAATCCGGCACGGAATACTTTGACCTGATTAGCAAACGGCAATCGCGCGATGGTGTCTGTGTCCAGTTTGGCACTGTTCGGATTGTAATCTACCAAAATCAAAATGAATTGAAACTGTGAGAAGTCTCTGGAGACTCTAAGCGTTTTCATAGCCTCCAGTCTTTCCGG
>JAPLJX010000495.1 GCA_026388375.1 Deltaproteobacteria bacterium | reverse complement strand
GAGGTATCGACCAGCGCGCGGTAGACCAGGACATGAACGTACATCGGGAGCAGTTTTTCCAGCAGGGCCTGCGCGGAGGGCTCGTAGATGCAATCGAGCAGATTTTCCGGTTCGTCCTTCTCCTTGAGATCGAAGGCGGGGAGGGGGAAAAGCCGGACCACGGTGGGTCGCTGGGTGGCGACATTGACGAACTCGTTGTAGAGAAGGTAGAGCTCGTCGTACTCTTCTTCAACGAAGGGGGGAATGACGTCTCCGGAGATCAGGACGGCAAGGCTCATGTCGAATTTTCCGAAAACATCGGGCCGTGCGTTGATGATTTTCGCCTTCTTCCGGAAGAAGTCCCGCCCCTTCCGGCCGATCGTGATGAGCTCAACCTCCCGGCCTTCGCGCGTTTTCTCCCGGAGAAACCGTTCGGTTGCCTTGATCAGGTTGTTGTTGAAGCCTCCGCAGAGCCCCCGGTCGGAAGTCATGCAGATCACCCAAATCCGTTTCGGTTCCCGCACCGCCAGCAGGGGGTGGGATTCGGAGTCCACCCGGAGCGCGAGATTGTTTAGAACTTCCATGAACTTGGCTGCGTAGGGCCGGAAGTTCTCCATCCGCGTTTGGGCGGCCTTGAACTTCGAGGCGGCCACCATGTTCATCGCCCGGGTGATCTGCCTGGTTTTCTGAACGGCGGTGATCTTCCGTTTAATGTCCTTGAGTGCGGCCATTCAAACCTGCTCCCTTTTTGGGGTTTTCGTTTTTTTCATAGATAATCCTATTCGGCGACGTAGACCGAATCGAACTCTGCAAGCACCTCTCGCATCTTTTTGTCGAGTTCCGGGCCGATGATCTTCTTTTCGTCGATCTCTTTAAGGATATCCGGATACTTACCTTCCAGGAAGGAGAGGAGCTGCAATTCATAGCTTTTCAGTTTTTCCACGGGGTACTTGTCGAGAAATCCTCGGGTACCCGCATAGAGGATCGAGACCTCTTTCGCGAGCGACATGGGCGAAAACTGCGGCTGATTCAGGATCTCCACGAGTCGGACGCCGCGTTCGAGCTGGGCCTGGGTGGCCTTGTCCAGATCGGAGCCGAACTGGGCGAAGGCGGCCAGTTCCCGGTACTGGGCAAGGTCGAGTTTCAGGGTGCCGGCGACCTGTTTCATCGCCTTCACCTGGGCTGCGCCGCCGACACGGGAGACGGAAAGCCCCACATTGATCGCCGGGCGGATCCCGGAGAAAAAGAGAGAGGGCTCAAGGTAGACCTGGCCGTCGGTAATCGAGATCACGTTTGTCGGGATGTAGGCGGAGACGTCGCCGGCCTGCGTTTCGATAATGGGGAGCGCCGTCAGTGATCCGCCGCCGAGTTCCTTGCTGACCCGGCAGGCCCGCTCCAGGAGCCGGGAGTGGTTGTAGAAGATGTCGCCGGGAAAGGCCTCTCGTCCCGGTGGGCGTCGCAACAACAGCGAAATCTGGCGGTAGGCGACGGCCTGCTTGGAGAGGTCGTCATAGATGATCAGGGCGTCCTGGGCGCGGTCCCGGAAGTATTCGCCGATGCT
>JAPLJX010000413.1 GCA_026388375.1 Deltaproteobacteria bacterium | reverse complement strand
GGTTTGCCGGAATGCCGAAGCGGTGGTGTTCATATCCGTGTGGTAAAGTCATCGAGGTTCTGTTATAGATACGCTGGAATTCCAAAAATAGAGAGACTGTGGAAAAGCCTGCCCCTGTTCTGGAGAGCCTGTCATGCCTGCGGAAGACATTGCAAAGCTGAAGATTGAAAAATCGGAGAAGATCATCAAGCCCGGCCGGCGCAGAAAGAAGCCGCTCGTCATCGCGGCTGTCATCCTGCTCATTCTGACCGCCGGCGGCCTTTACTTTGGCGGCATCCTCGTCCCGGCCATCTCCATCGATGTGACGACCATTTCCCAATTTTATCCTTCCCAGTCGATGTCCCTGCTGAATGCAAGCGGCTACATCGTCGCCCAGCGGAAAGCCTCGGTGGCCTCCAAGGTGACGGGCCGTCTGGTGGCGCTGATGGTGGAGGAAGGGAGCAAGATCAAGCAGGGAGACGTGATCGCCCGCATGGAGAATATCGACGTATCCGCTGTCAGAGACCAGGTCGCGGCCAATCTAAACACAGCCCGCGCCACCCTTGAACAGACCAGGGCGGACAGGGACAACGCCCAGAAGGAGTATGAACGCTACAAACAACTGGTTGCCAAAGAGTACGTGTCCAGGTCCGATTATGAGGTGGTGGAGACGCGCTACCGGCGGGCCGTCGAAGGGGTGAAGGCGTCGGAAGCCGTCGTTCATGCCGGAGAAGCCGCTCTGAAAAACGCCGAGGCGAGTCTTGACTACACCCTGATCCGGGCCCCCTTCGATGCCGTCGTTTTGACCAAGAACGCGGACATCGGCGACATCGTCACCCCCATCGGGGCCGCCGCCAACGCCAAGGCCGCCGTCGTGTCGATCGCCGACATGAACTCCCTGCAGGTGGAGGTGGATGTCTCGGAAACGAGCATCACCACCATCCGGGTCGGCCAGCCCTGCGACATCCAGTTGGACGCCCTCCCGGATACGCGGTTCCGCGGGGAGGTCTATGCCATTGTGCCGACCGTGGATCGCAGCAAGGCCACCGTTCTGGTCAAAGTTCGCTTTCTGGACAAGGACCGCCGGATGCTGCCGGACATGAGCGCCAAGGTTTCCTTTCTTCCGCGCAAGCTCGCACCCGAGGAGATAAAGCCGCGTCTCGCCGCCGCCCGGTCTGCCCTAATCGACCGGAACGGCAGGACATTCGCGTATCTCCTGGAGGGGAACCGGGTCCGGGAGACGCCGGTCCGGGTTGGGGCAACATTTGGCGATATGGTGGAGATTCTGTCGGGGCTTAAAGCGGGAGACCGCGTCGTCGTAACCCCCCCGAAGGGATTGAAGGATGGATCGCGGATCAAAGTCGCCGAACGGTGAGTATTCGCAAATGGTTTGAAAAGAACGGAGTGAAGCCATGAAGAACGTTATGGAGATCAACGGTGTAAAGGCTGTGATCGCCTTCGACCCCGAGATCAATATGTTCCGGGGTGAGTTTGTGGGGTTGAACGGCGGCGCCGATTTTTACTCAACCGACATCGACGGATTGCGCCGCGAAGGGGAAACTTCCTTGAAGGTCTTTCTTGATATGTGCGCCGAGGAAGGGGTTTCCCCCTACCGGAAAACATCCGGCAGATTAAACCTTCGCCTTTCCCAGGAGTTGTACGACAAGGCGGCAACTTTGGCCAAGGCGTCGGGAAAGAGTGTGAACGCCTGGATTGCGGATGTTATCCGCCATACCGATACGGTATAGAATATGTCCACTACCCGTCTGCAAATCTTCGTCAGCAGCGTCCAGAAGGAACTGGCGGAAGATCGCCGTGCGGTAAAGACGTTCATCGAGAAGGACCCCTTGTTGCGCCGTTTCTTCACGGTCTTTCTTTTCGAAGACCTGCCGGCCGGCGATCGACGTGCGGATGCCGTTTATCTGGCGGAAGTGGATCGCTCGGCCATATACGTGGGGCTCTTCGGCAAGGACTACGGATTTGAAGATACCGAAGGACTGTCGCCCACGGAACGGGAATTCGACCGCGCCACCGGCCAGGAAAAACTCCGTCTCATTTTTATCAAAGGGATGGAGGATCGGCAGCGACACTCCAAGATGAAGACGCTCATTCAAAAGGCGGGAGGCCAACTCATCCGTCGGCGATACAGGGATATCGACGAATTGAAGGCCGCGCTCTACGCAAGTCTGGTTGATTACCTCGAAACCTGCGGCGTCATTCAAGACCGTCCGTTTGAAGAAAGGGCAGTCCTGGAGGCGACGCTCGATGATCTGGACGACCAGGCGGTGGCGAACTTCGTGCGCCTCGCCCGTTCCGAACGACAGTTTCCGCTGCCGGAAAAGTCTCCCATGGCCACCGTTCTCACCCACTTGCACTTGCTCTGTGAAGGGCAGCCCACGAACGCCGCCCTGCTGCTGTTCGGACGCGATCCCCAGCGTTTTTTGTCCAGCGCTGAGGTGCGGTGCATGCATTTCCACGGTACGGAAATTCAGCGGCCGGTGCCTTTCTACCGCATCTTCAAGGGCAACGTCTTCGAGCAGGTGGATATGGCCACGGACTTCGTCATGTCCAAGCTTAATCGCAGTATCGGTACCCGCGCCGAGAGCGCCCAGGCGCCTGTCCGCTATGAAATTCTGCCGGATGTGATCCGCGAGGCCATCGTCAATGCCGTTGCCCACCGCGACTATGCCTCAGCAGGCGCCGTGCAGGTCTCCGTTTTCGCCGATCGCGTCGAAGTATGGAATCCGGGTATTCTGCCCGCGCCTCTGACCACGGAAAGCCTTCGCCACCCTCACGGGTCCATTGCCCGGAACCCGCGGCTTTGCGAGGCGCTCTTCCTGGCCCGTTACATCGAAAAATACGGCACCGGCACCCTTTTGATGATCCGCGAAAGCCTCGCCCACAACCTGCCCGAGCCCGACTTTGCGCAGCGCGGCGGGGAATTCACCATTACCCTCTGGCGCGATTGGCTGACAGATGCAGTGTTGACGGGATACAGCATTAATGACCGTGAACGCAAGGCTGTTAAATTCTTGAAAATCCATGAGACAATCACAAACTCTCAGTATCAGAAGGAGTTTCTGGTCGCAAAGAGAACAGCATCGCTTGATCTCGCTGAGTTGGTTGCTGTCGGGCTCATTGAAAAAGCGGGGAGCACCGGCAAAGGCGTTTATTACCGATTGGCCAAAGGGGCAACAAAGGGGCAAAAGGGGCAATGACGCAACGATGCCAAAGGGGCAGTAAAGGGGCAAAGGGGGCAGGGAATGATCGCTTTCATGGGACCCCGGAAGACTGGCGGGTATTTTCCTCCCGACCAATCCTCCAGCGTGACAAGGATTCAATGACCAACCAAAGAACAGATAGATAGATGAAAGGCAGACTGTAAATGAGCGGCTTAGAGGAACTGCTCGTGGCAAATGGCGGTACACTGCTGACTTTCGCCATATTCATAGGCGAACGGATCATCCAAGCAGCAAAGGACCGAACGTCTGTGAGAAGAAAGATAGACGATGAAACGATTCGCGCATACCTGGAGTGGTTGCGGGAGCAGGATCATGCCCGGCTTTTAGAAACGATCGAAGTAAGGTATGATGAACTTGTAGCCTACCTTTCAGGAGAGGTATCCGCACTCAAAGAGATCCTTCAAAAAACACAGCTGATACTCAATTCTGATTTCAGTGATCTAAAAGCCCAAGTGAAGGCTTTAGATAAAACTATTCAACGTCCTGTTTTATCGTCGACACCTCTCAACTGTCGCGACTTGGCCGATGTTCCTCTTTTGTCACGGGAAGAGGAGTTGGTAACGCTTCGGCAAACCAACGGGGATCTCATCGTCTCAGGTCAACCTGGTTCCGGGAAAACCTTCCTGCTGTACCATTTGGCTAAAGAATGGAACGCGAAGTTTTTGGTATCGCGTGACGAAGGAGCTATTTTAGCTCGCCTACAGTTTTCATCCCCTCCTGTAATAATCATTGACGATGCATACGACTGGCTGGAAATCTTTCCGAGACTTATCCATCTCCGCATGGAGGCCGGGAAAAGCTTCAGGATTATTGCCGTATGTTGGCCGTTTGAAGAATCCGACCTCATGCGTGTCATGCGCTTAAGTACCAAAAGCCTCCACAAGTTATCATTGCTGCCCGCAAAAACCATTGCCCAATTAGTCAAAAGTCGCTTTGAAGCGGCGGGATATCATATGGAAACATGGCTTATTCGAGACATTCGTGAGCAAGCCGCTGGCCGACCGGGTCTGGCGTTACGTCTGGTCGATTTGCTCCTGGAGGCTGGATCGTTGAAATCCCTCCAAGACGGGCAGGCGCATTTCGAGCTTATCGATCGTGCGTATCGGCACATCGAAGGTGTTGATACCCGCCAGACGCTGGCAGCTTTTGCAGCTGGCGGCAAGACAGGAATGAACAAAGGCGATGTATCGTCGGTCTTAGGCATTCCTGTTTACCAGACAACTAGAGTCCTACGCGCCTTGGCCACAGGTGGTATAATTCAGGAGACCGGTAAGGAAACGCTGGCTACCATTCCTAGTGCATTTCGTCATGCCTTACTGAAAGACATATTCTTGAGCGGAGATGCATTGGCTCTTGTCGATCTTTTCTGGGATCTTTACAAACTTGCACCCAATAAAGAAGCTGCGTTGATGACGCTGCTTGGCGCTATGGCAAAGGGCGCCATTGTGGACGAGAACAGATTGTTCGCAGAGCTTCGGGCAATAGACTCAATGAAGACCTGGGAAAGATTAGCATGGATTAGTCCTCGCTGGTGCGAAAAAATCATAGAGGCGCGTCAAGGTGATATCGCGTCGCTTGCAGGCCCGGTCCTTCATCATATTCCCGAAAGGGCAATTCCATTGCTTCTGACTTCGGCCATTGGTGACAAACGCCCTGAAAATGCCCACCCGGAGGCTCCAATCAGGAAGTTAGGTGACTGGGTAACACACTTTTCTCGGCAAGCCAACGATGCCATAAAAAAACGCCTCTTGCTTCTTGACTCTACAATCCAGTGGTTGCAGCAAGGTGGTGACGGAAGCGTAGCGTGGAAAATCCTTCCTAAATGCGTCGATTTCCAATACCAAAACATTGAAACCGATCCAGGTGATGGCAGATCATTTACAATAGCTAGCGGTTCAGTATCTCTTTCAGATTTAAAGAAGATTGCAGAGTGCTGGGATTTAATTGTGGAATTCGCGAAATCTCTTCCCCCTCCAGTCTGGGGAGGATTAAAAGAAGCATTAAATGATTGGCTGCATCCATACGTTCCGAATGTCATACTGCAGGCTGGTTTCGATGAATTCGCAAGGGCAAAGGCCACAGAAGTTCTTCAGCAATTGATCCGCCAGCCAAAACTTCCCAAAAATGGATTGGCCCGCTGGATGATTGAACATGAGATAGCCCCCGATATCGTCGCTGATTCTGAATTTCTTGTATTCTGTCCCCCTGATCGCGCGCGTTCCCGCGGGGGAGATTGGCGCACGGCTCAAAAAAAGTACAGTGAAGATGCAACAGCGCTTGGGCAAAAATGGGCAACGCAGTCACCAGAATCGGTAGCGGAGAAGCTCGTTTCATTTGAAAAAGAACGTCGTCTTTTCGGTATCGACTGGCCTCTGATGGGATCTCACATATGTGCCTCCCTTGCAGCTCATGTAAATGACTTACCATCGTGGGTAAATACCCTCATCAAATATCGTGTTGAATCAGACTATCTTTTCCCTCTCGTGAAAAAAGGCATTGCTCAAAAAAACCAACAAATAGAGGAATGGCTTTCCTTTGCTCTATCCGATGAAATGTATCGTTTCCATGCCGTAAGCGAAATCGTGGCAAATGACGAGCTATCCGAAAAGCTGTTTCTCAAAGCATGGCCATATCTTGGTGAGTGCTCGAAGTTCATCGGAGTTATGGCTTTGCGCGGCGATATCGCACCCAGACGTTTAGAGGCACTCTCTAAACATGATAATAGGGAGCTTCTATTAGAAATTTCCATTGGTGACTTTCATTCCGATAAACAACCTTTCTTGCGTAGCAACCGGGCCATTTGGTTAAAAATGTTCCGAAAGGCCATTATCGGTCTTAAGGAATTGGACCCCCATTACTTCTATGACATCGAGAAACTTGTAAGGCACGTTCCTGAAATCCGCTATGATATTGCTGCATCATTGCTAACAGATGAAAAATACATATCATGGGCTCATGATAAGCTTTACATAAGCCTTTTCGCCACCATGGAAATAGATGAAAAGATTCGGCTGCTGCCGCTTCTTGAGAGTATATATCCGACCGACTTTACAGCGTGGTTGGTCGGCGATGATCTGGCGATTTACCGCGCACTCCTGGAAAATGACAAATTGCGTTCCCACCATTTGCTTCTTTTGAAGGGGAAACCATCTGAACTCTCCTGGCAAGGCAAGGCGCTGCTGGCATTAGATAAAGGTTATCAGCCACGCGACGTGGCTCGTGCGGCTATCGGCAATCATTTGATCTTGTCGGGTAGCGCTACGGCTTTCTGGCAAAAATGGGTTGACGAGTACAACACACTTATCAATACGAGCGACCCTCGTCTTCAGGAAGTGGGACGAATAGGTAAAGAGATTTTTGCACACGAACAGGAAAAAGCCCGGAAAGAAGAAAAACATGAGGCTATTTACGGAATATCAGATGATGAATGAAACCATGGGCAGAAGAAGCTTCCCTTTTCAATCCAGTACATACACAAGAACCAGGTGAACCCGAAAAATTATTACGAGCGCAAAGGGAGTTGATTTGGCCGAAACGAAACCGCCCATTGTAGAAATCAGGAATATCTTCAAGTCCTATCACTGGGAAAACCTCGCCATCCCGGTCCTGCACGATATCACCTTTGACATCGCCGAAGGTGCGTTCCTGGCGCTGATGGGGCCGTCCGGTTCCGGGAAAACGACCCTCCTGAACCTCCTGGCCGGGATCGACAAGGCGGACAGCAGCGGGTCGCCACCCAAAGTTCCAGATTGTCTTAAACCCTCGTTCGAGATAGAGCTTCTCCACCAGAGGTGAGAAAAATTTTATCCCTGCCATGGTCCATATATCCCTTTTTGATCTTTGCAATGAAATATGGATATTTTATCAGCAGCTTCAGCGCGCGCATCCCTCCGTACTTTCTGAGAATGCCGAACGTATGACGGACCGGCAGAGCGTTTCCGTACAGCCATGCCAGCTCGGCGTAAAACTCCTTTAAAGGCAGGGTTGTGGGTAAAACTGTGTGCATGAAATCAAACATCTCATGTCTTTTTGTCAACAGTTCGGACTCCCGCTCGTTATACAAATCTGTGCCCGGAAGTGGGGTCAATACGCTGAATGAAGCGTATTTGAGATCCAGCATTCGTACATACCGGACAAGCTCTCTGAAATCTTCGCGGCTGAATGCCGGATCAACAATAAAATTCGCGTACAAGAGAATGCCTAACGCATCCAAAATTTCAACCGCCTGCGCCTGCTGTTTCGTAGTAATGCCCTTGTTCAAGCCTTCAAGACGCCGGTCGGAGAAACTCTCCATGCCGACGAACACCTGCGTCAGCCCTATATCCCGCCACTGCATGAACAATTCAGGGTGTCTGACAATAGTATCCACCCTGGCATAAAGAAAAAACTTCTTTTGTATCCCGGCCTCGCGTATCAAGTCGCCCAGCCGCTTTATTCTGTGGACATCGCACATCGACTCGTCGTCGCAGAAAAAAACTTTTGTTTCCCTGATAGTTTTTAGTTCCTCCACCACCGACTCCGGACTTCTGCGCAGATACTTCCCGTCGGTTATGGCCCAGAGGGCGCAGAAGTTGCACCGTGACGTGCAACCGAGGGAGGTTCGGATAGAGGCAAGCGGTTTCAGCCACTCGTTAAAATAATTATTCCTGTATTTTTCGGTGAGCGTGCGGTCGGGAAACGGAAGAGAATCGAGTTCGGGATGAACCCG
>JAPLJX010000386.1:18122-22104 GCA_026388375.1 Deltaproteobacteria bacterium | reverse complement strand
TTTCGAGCAGGCCGAGGATGAAATCGCCGCGATCAACATGGCCCTGGGCGCCTCCTACGCCGGTGTCCGATCGATGGCGGCCACCTCCGGCGGCGGCTTCGCGCTCATGCAGGAAGGGGTGTCGCTCGCGGGGATGACGGAGACGCCGATTGTCGTTGCCGTCGCCCAGCGGCCCGGTCCGGCTACCGGTCTTCCCACCCGGACCGAACAGGGGGATCTGAACTTCGTCCTCCACGCGGGCCATGGGGAATTTCCCCGGGTCCTCTTCACCCCTGGTTCCATCGTCGAAACCATCGAACTTTCCCGAAAGGCCTTCGATCTTGCCGACCGGTTCCAGATCCCCGTCTTTCTGCTGACGGACCAGTACTTCGCCGACTCCGTCCAGGTCGTCGAAGAGGAGGAGATCCCGCTGGAGGTGATCGCCCGCGAAAGCCCGGTCTTCGACGCAACCTACAAACGGTACCGCCTGACGGAGGATGGAATCTCTCCGCTGACCTTTCCGGGGCTCTCCGACGCGCTGGTCAAACTCGACTCGGACGAGCACGACGAGGAGGGGAAGATCACGGAAGATCCGGATCTGCGGAAGCGGATGATGGACAAGCGCTTGGGCAAGCTCGATCTTCTGAAGAAGGAGGCAATCCCGCCGACGTTCTACGGCGCGATGGACGCCGCCGTCGTCGTCCTCTGCTGGGGGTCGAATCGTCTCATCGTGAAGGAGGCCGCGGAGCGGCTCAACGCCGACGGTCTTTCGGTTTGCGTCCTCCACTTCGGGCAGGTCTATCCGCTTACGCCCGCGATGATCGCCCCTTACCGTCTGGAGGCGAAGAAGCGGATCTGTGTGGAAAACAACGCAACGGGCCAGTTCGCCGGACTGATGAAGCGGGAACTCGGCATCGCCATCGATCAAAACGTGCTGAAATACGACGGCGACTGTTTCACCGTCGAGGAACTCTATCAGACCCTGAAAGGCCTGCTTTCATAAAAGGAGGGGAGCAATGGAACCGAAAATCGTTACCGCCTGGTGTCCCGGCTGCGGCAATTTTGCCATCCGCGATGTGCTGGAGAAGGTTCTCCGGGAACTCCCCATCCCGAAGAACAGGATCGTCCTCACGTCGGGGATCGGCCAGGCCGCGAAGATGCCCCATTATCTGGACGTGAACTATTTCAACGGCCTCCATGGCCGTTCCCTGCCGCTTGCCGTGGGGATCAAACTCGCTCGGCCCGACCTGACCGTGATCGCCTATTCCGGCGACGGCTGCATGTATGGGGAGGGGGGGAACCATTTCATCCAGACGATCCGTAAGCGTCTGGACATCACGATCCTGGTCTCCGAAAATCAGGTCTACGCGCTGACGAAGGGCCAGAGCTCGCCCACATCGGCCCTTGCCGTGAAAAACGACCTGACCCCCGGCGGCAACCCGAACCTCCCGCTCAATCCCCTTGCCCTTGCCGTCACGATGGGCGCCCCCTTCGTGGCCCGCGGCTTTGCCGGCGACAAGGAACACCTCGCGGTGCTCATCCGGGAGGCGATCCTGTTCAAGGGCACGGCCGTCGTGGACATCCTCCAGCCCTGCGTCAGCTTCAACAAGATCAACACCTACGCCTGGTACCGGGAGCGGGTTTTCAAGATGGAAAGGCCCCTGACCGACCGCTACGAGGCCATCAAGACGGCCGACCTCTGGGGGGAGAAGATCCCGATCGGTGTTATCTACCGCAACGACGAGGCCCCGTGCCGTGAGGTCAAGGAGATCTTCCGGGTTCCGCTGGCGAAGGCGGATGTGGCCTCCCGCCTCAACATGCGCTGCGTGATGATGCGGTGATCCCGCATGCGGTTTGTCCTCCATCTTGCGGATTTAGTTCTGGAATTACCAGCCGCGTCTGGGAGGTCCCCATCCACTCTTTCTTGATGCCTTGCGTCCCCGTCATCCCCCCTCCATCCTCAGCCAGATCATCGCCGTCATGCGGGCGTCGTCCAGGGCGCGGTGGCGCCGGCCGCTTCCGGTGGTGTCGCCGAAGAGGTGCCGGTAAACGGTTTCCAGCTTGTGGTCCCGCAGGCGCGGGAAGCGGCTCCGGCTCATCTCCAGGGTGCAGATGTGCCGGTGGGGGAGTCTCATCCGCAACCTGTCGAACTCACTGCGGAGAAAGCTAAGATCAAACGGGGCGTTGTGCGCGACGAGGACGCTCTCCCGGATGAATTCGTTGAAGAGCGGGATGACTTGCTCCGGCGTCGGCTGGCCGACCAGCATTTCGTCCGTGATGCCGTGAATCCGCTGCGCACCCCAAGGGATGAAGACCCCCGGGTCGACCAGCGTGGCGAACTCCGAGACGATCTCACGGTCCTGGATGTTCACGGCGCCGATCTCGATCACCCGGTCGCCGCCGGCGGCGGAAAGCCCCGTCGTTTCGACGTCGACGACCACGTGGCGGTTAAACAAGCCCATGATTTAAGTCCAATCTGGATGCCAATCCGTAGGGCAAGGAGTAAGGAAGGCCGCTATGAGAATATATTTTTTCATGTATCTACAAGTCCTCGGATTTCTATTTGGAATTGAAGTGAAGATTACCCCTTGAACTGTTCTTGAAACTATGACTCGGAACAAACCCTGTCTTTCCCGCCCTTTTTCCCCTGGTACATGAGCTGGTCAACCCGGTGAACGAAGGCCTTCACCTCTTCCTTCGGTTTGTACTGCGCAAGACCGATGCTCACCGTCACATGGACGTCCTGACCCGGCGCCGGGGAGAAAGTCTCCTTCTTGAACTCCGTCCGGATTCTTTCCGCTGTAACAGCGCCATCCGTGCTTGTTGTCATCGGCAGCAGGACGGTGAACTCTTCGCCGCCATAACGATAAGCGAAATCCGTCTCGCGCAGGCATCGTTTAACCACCTGGCCGAGCCGCGACAACACCTGGTCTCCCTCGACATGGCCGTAGGCGTCGTTGAATGCCTTGAAATTGTCGAGATCGAGAAGGAGGAGGGTTAAAGGCTGTCCATAGCGGTTCGACCGGTCTAATTCGATTTTAAGCTGAAAGTAAAAATGCCGGGAATTGTAAAGTTGGGTGCTGAAAGTAAAAATGCCGGGAATTGTAAAGTTGGGTGAGATCATCGACTATGCTGAGTTCCCTGTATCTGTTTTCACTATCCCGCAGCGCCTCCTCTATCCGCCTACGGTCGGTGATGTCGCGGGCTACTGCCTGAAAAGCAATCACCTTGCCGTCCTGAAAGATCAACTGGGTGTTTTGCCCAAGCCAGATCTCGTGGCCATCTTTCACGATAACGGGATATTCGGAGTAGGTATTGGGAATCCCCTTCACGAACTGACGGCCAAAGAACTTCATGGCTTCCTCTTGCATATCTGATCGGATAAATGTCGGATAATGCCTACCGATAATTTCCTTTTCTTCGTATCCCATAATGCGGAGTGCCGCCGGATTGACAAAGGTTATGTGTCCGGTGTCGTCCAATCTGAAGACGATGTCGCTCGCATTTTCCACCAAGGTCCGATACCGCTCCTCACTCTCCCTCATCGCCTCCTCAACCTGCTTGCGTTCGGAAAACAGTTTAGCCGAACCGATCGCCCCGGCAATCTGCGACCCGATCCTTTCCGCCACGCGGAGATCCTTCTCGGTGTAGGCGTTCGGTGTTTTCGACCCGAAGTGCAGAATGCCGATCACCTCGTCCCGGTAGATCAGGGGAACGCGTGCCAGCGAGCGCACCCCCGCCGTCAGAGCGTTGGCATCGTGATTGTGAAATTTGCGGTGTATCTCCTCAACGGTTTTTGGATGGTTCAATAGGCCGGCCCGGGTCCTTATAAGAACCTCACTGATCGAGCCCTTCAGAGGAAACACATCCCCCTTGCGCCGGCCGGAGACATCTCCCCCGGAAGTGTAGGCCACTCTGACGTTTTCCTCATGAAGGCTATGCAGGTTCACGGCAAGCCTATCGAATGGAATCAGCTTCTTGGCCTCGGCGGCGAACCGCTCGT
>JAPLJX010000386.1:6851-18117 GCA_026388375.1 Deltaproteobacteria bacterium | reverse complement strand
TCGTCGATGTCCAGCGTCGAGCCGATCACCCGGCCGATTTCGGCGATGACTGCCGGCTCCTCGGCCAGCCGCTCGGCTTCCTCTCGGTTCCGTCGCTCTCCCTCCTCCGCCCGCTTGCGCTCCGCCAGTTCCATTTTCATCCGGTCATGGAGCCGGGCGTTGCGGATGGCAATCGCGGCCTGCGCGGCAAACAGGCTCAGCATCTCAACATCCATCTGGGTGTATTGGTGCGGCAGAGGAGCCATGATATTGAGAACGCCGAGGATTTCCGTTCCCCAACGAAAGGGAGCCGCCACCAGCGCGCGGGACGGGAATGAATCATACGCCCTGCTTCTCCCGGACCATGAAGCATAATCATTGACCAACAGCGGCGTCCCTTTCACCCAAACCTGACCAACCATACCCTCACCGCGGTGACGTGTTTTTTGGGAGGGAATCAATGCCGTGCCGGCACTTGCAACCCGCTCCAGCAGATCCGCTTGCGGGTTGTATAGGTAGCAGTTGCACGCTGCACCGCCGATCAGGTTCAATGCACGCTGGGCGATGGAATGGAGCAATTCATCCAGGTTCAGCTCGGCCGTGAGCTCGACGCTTGTCTCGTGCATCACGGTCAGTTGTCTGGCGCGACGCTCGTTTTCCTCCCGTATCTTTTCAGATGACGTTTGCTCGAGCTCCCGGATTCTCTGCTTTAAGACGGATATTTCGTCGATCAGTTTTTGATCTGACCTGGATGGATCTTTCATCTTGTCCCCCCGTGTCGTGAGAAATGATGACAGATGGAAAGAAAGGTGAAGCGCTTATTGGAGGTATCTCAACTATTGGAGATAATGCCGCGTATCCATGGGGATGTCAAATGAAAAGTGGCTGACAGGTGCTGATTACCCTCTGGAATCATCATCTTTTCCGTCTTTGAGTAGTGTGTGACTTTCAGGAAGTTGTTGATGCCGGTTCCAGAAAGACTTTTTTCGTGAACTACGGCATCATTGATTTAAAGCAGCTAAACTTCAAGATAATGTGGTACAAGAGCGGTCAGGAGTTTAAAAGGTTTATGGACGCTTATCATGCATTGATTATAGGTTCCGGCCCCGCCGGTCTGTTTGCAGCTATGCAGCTTGAGCGGCTGGGCTTGGACAGGATTGCCATCATCGATCGACACCCGTATCCCGCCGGAGGATTGCTAAACGATGGCAAACTGAATTTTGACTATCGAGTCGGAATCGATCTGGATGAACTTCAAATCGATCGTGATTCGGCGCAGCGTTTGATGGAAGAAATCAGGCAGGTCTTCATCCATTTTCCCAAGTGTAAGCAGGTAACCTTTGTAGATAAGAATAAAACAATTGAGGCGCTTGGAAACATTGCCAAAGAGCATGACGCTCAATTCATCGCGCCGGAGCAATGGCATTGGGGAACGGACAACGGCAAGGCAGTCGTTGATTATTTGAGAAATCACCTGAAAAAAACAGAATTATTGCTGGGAACGGCAGTAACCTCCATTGTGAAACATGATGACAACACATATCATGTCTCCTGTAGTCATCATCGAAAAAAAGTTTGCTATGCCACGAAAGTCGTTCTTGCCGCTCCGGGACGCAGTGGTGCTTACTGGTTTCGTGACGTAGCTACAAAATTACACGTTCGCCATAATTTCGGCCCGATCGATGTGGGAATCCGCCTTGAGTTAAACAGAAAGTATTATGACGCCGTTACAGATATCGTATACGACCCAAAATTCATTTTCCGCACAGCGCGCCACGGAGATAGAGTCAGGACCTTCTGTACCAACCCGGGCGGACGGGTACGGGTAGAAAACTACGACAACTTCAAGCTGGTGAACGGTGACGCACTCTCCGGCCGGAAAACAGAAAACACGAATTTTGCCTTAATCAATACGATCTTTTTAACCGAGCCCTTTTCCGATACGACCGAATTCGGGCACATGATTGCCAAACAATTCTTTCTGCTGGGGGGAGGCAGGCCGATCGTTCAGAGGGTGGGGGACTTCCGGGAAGGGAGAAGAAGTTCCAGCTCAACATTTAACAGTGCGACTCGTCATTTCGGGCTTTGTAAGGCAACCTATCATGCAACACCGGGGGATATAACGCTTGGTTTGCCAGCCCGCATCATCGACAATCTCTGGGAGTCCTTAAAAAAGCTTGATAAAATAGTGCCCGGGATTCTTCACCCGTCCACCCTGTTGTATGCGCCGGAGATTAAGTTTTTTGATACGCACTTTATAACGAATGAAAATCTTGAAACGAATGTCAAAGGTATCTTTGTGGCAGGCGACGGCACCGGGAAGAGCCGTGGTATTGTGGGAGCAGGAATTTCAGGGATCATTGCAGCCAGAGGAATTTACAAGAAATACTTTTGAATTAATGCCTTATGGTATCCATATTCCCTGGAAACCGCTCCACCGCAGGGCGCCCCCCTGTGAAGAAGGACAGGGGAAGGTCATGCCTGGAGGACGAACAGGGCGTCGGCGACGACGGGCTTCGATCCGGCGATGATCACGGGATTCAGGTCGATCTCGGCGATTTCGGGGTGGAGGAGGGCGATCGTCCCCACCGCCTGGAGGATCCCAGCCAGGGAACTCGCCCAGGAGCACCTTAGCCCGGATGTCGGTGAGCATCTCCTCTGCTTCCGTCGGTCCCAGCGGCGCCGCGCGGAAGGAGGTGTCCTTGAGCGCCTCCGTGAAGACGCCGCCGAGGCCGAACAGGACGCAGGGGCCGAAACCGGGGAAGCGGGTCATTCCGGCGACGAACTCGCGGCCGCCCGCGACCATCTCCTGGATAAGGACGGGGATCGGCTTCCCGGCGGCCTCGCGGACCGACCGGAAGGCTTCGCAAAGGGTCTCTTCCGTCCGGATGTTCAGCGCGATGAGCCCCCGGCCCGACTTGTGCATGATCTCCCAGGCGCACGCCTTGACGGCGACGGGGAAGCCGATTCCGTTAGCAATTTTTACCGCTTCGTCTTCGGTCCGGGCGATCTCCTCCCGGGTGACCGGAACGCCGTAGACAGCGAGGAGTTGCTTTGCCTGGTGCTCGTCGAGGGCCTTCTGGCTGGCGTCGAGGGCCATCCGGATGATCCCCACGGCCGCGGGGCTGGCCGGTGGCAGCGCGGGCATCACAACGGATTTGCGCTGGCGGATCTCAAGGTGGCGCAGCAGCGAGGCCATCCCCCGGGCCGCCTTCTCCGGCGAGTCGAAGACCGGGACGTCATGGTCCATGTATAAGGAAGTGAAATTGTCCTCCCGCCCGAAGAATGAGGAGATCACCAGCGGGAGATCGTATTTCCCGGGCAGCTCCACAGCGGCAGCCATGTCCTTCGCCATCGTTTCAAGAAAGGCTTCACGCGAAACATCGGCCATCAGTCCGCTGATGTGGGAATAGACCATCTTCAGAAAGCCGGAATTCACCGCGCCGTGGAGGATGAGACCGTCCACCTCGCCGCTCTCCATGATGAACTTGGGGATGGTCAGGGCCAGTACCTGCGTGTCGAGGTGAAAGGTGAGATCCACCGGATTGGCGCTGGCGGCATGGGGCGGGATCAGCGGCCGGATCTTCGCTTGAAGGGCGTCTGAGAAGCGGGGGACCGTCATGCCTCCCTGATCGGCTGTATGGGAGATGGCTGTTCCCGGCCCTCCGGAGTTGGTAACGACAGCGAGCCGGTTGCCGCGCAGCGGCGGCCGGGTGGCGTGGACCCAGCCGTAGGCATAGAGATCCTCGATGGAGTGACAGCGGATGATCCCGGCCTGCCTGAAGATGCCCTCATAGAGTAAATCAGGGCCGGTGAGCGCCCCGGTGTGGCTCTGGCCGGCCTGGGCGCCGGCGGCCGATCCGCCCACATACTGGGCCAGCACCGGCTTGTGGGGGGTGATCCGCCTGGCGGCCTCGATGAACTGCCGGCCGTCGCGGAGTCCCTCGATGTAAAGGATGATCGCCTTCGTCTGTTCGTCTTCTCCCAGGTATTCGAGGACGTCGATCATGTCGATATCCGCCTCGTTTCCGCAACTGACTGCCTTGCTGAATCGGATTCCCCGCTCGTTGAGGTAGGGGAGCGTTTGAGCAACATAGGTGCCGCTCTGGGAGGCAAAACCGAGGGCGCCTGGTCTTTTGGGAATCTCGCCTAGGGTCATGTTCAGGGCGGTCGCGGTATTTATAACCCCCATGCAGTTGGGGCCGAGGAAGCGCATCCCGGATGCGGCGGCAATCTCTTTGAGCCGCCCCTCTAACACCCGCCCGACGTCGCCGGTCTCCCTGAAGCCGGCGCTGATGATGATCGCCCGCTTCGTCCCGATCTTCGCGAAATCTTCGAGTACAGGGATTACCTGGTCGGTTGGGACGACGATCAGGGCGAGGTCCGGGGGTTCGGGGAGGTCCATCGGCGAAGCGTAGGCCCTGTGGCCGAGGACGATCTTGTCGGTGGGGTGGATCGGATAGAACTTGCCCTGATAACCGTCCTTGATCAGCGAGAGGGCTTGCAGGGTTCCCATTTTCATTGGATTGTTGCCCGCTCCGGCCGTGGCGACGGATCGAGGGTGCAGCAGCAGATGGAGCGGATTTTCCGGCATGAGTTCCCCTTTTCTGTAACAGATCCTTGCTGATTCCAAACGAAACGACGGCACTATAGGCAATCCGGCACACCCCGTCAAGCCATAATGGTTTTTCATGGCTGTCATATGACCTCCATGACCAAATATCTTTTCCCTGGGGGCAATATGCCGTCCATTGCGCAGATCGGCGCCGCCGTTGAAAAGAGCTTTGTCATGGAGGACTGGCACCTGATCGGTCCCGATTACGACAGGACGCTCATGGCCTGGTTTGAAAACTTCGACTCGGGCTGGGATCGATTGAAAGCGAAATACGGCGAGCGGTTCTACCGCTTATGGAAATACTACCTGCTTTACTGCGCCGGATCCTTTCGCGCCCGGCACGTTCAACTTTGGCAAATCGTCTTCTCGAAGCATGGCGTCCCCGGAGGGTATGAGCCTGTTCGGTGAGGGGGGAGGAGTTTATTTCTTTTGGAAATGCGCAATAGTGACCATTGGAAAAATGAAATGCGCCGAACCTTGTGTCCACAAAGCAAGGGTTTTCGATTAGGAATTGATGTGATGATTACCAGTTGAATTGTAGTGCTTATCAATGTTTCGGAAGCTGTAGCACGGCAACATTTTAAATAGGCAGGATAGACACAGCTTTCTTTCTCCCGACGCTTTTGAATGATGGTTCTATGAAAAATGACTGACAGCATAAAATGTTTGGTGTCCACTATTGACGACCAACCTCAACCTTGGTAGATACTGATAATGGTGATTGACCAGGACTCCTGGGAGTTTTGGTCCGAAGATAAAAATCGCGTTTGTGGTTAGTAAAAGCGGTTGTTCCGGAAGGGATGTCTTCGGGGGAAGTTGTTGAATGGAAGGGTGTGAAAAAGCCAGAATTCTGTATCACCGGGTGCTCTGGCCGTAACATCTAGAAATCGCACAAAAAGTAACGTCTCCGACATTGCTGCCGAAGGCGTCACTTTTCGACTTCCAAGACTATGATTTCTATATAAAAAGCTTTAATATCAGAAAGATATGAAGCTTTTGGGGTTGGCTAAAAACCCTGGATTGAGGGGGTTAATCTGCCCTGGATCAGCAATGAAATTTCAGAGACAATTCTTACGTATATCACGAGTCAACGATTTTCAGTTCAGGAATGCGGTGTAGATTACCACCTCAACTTTCGCAGGAGCAAAAATAGTGTAATATATTGTTATTATTAGTAGTATATCGCCACAAAGTGTGATATATGGGTTTTGTTCCCCAACAAAAGTCCATCAACACACGAGGTGACGCTATGAGCAAGATTGTATCAGACATCGTTTCCTGTGAAAACCAGATTCATCAGTTCTTTCTCAACCAGAAAATCGGCAGCCTGTTGAAGCGAAGCAACATCGACAAGGAGAAGGAGAAGGGCATTTCTCCAGTCGCCGTGTTCCGGGTTCTGGTCACCCTGGTCTTTACCGGAAAGAACATGTACTGCACCCTCGAAGCAGGCGGGAGCTGTGGCATGGCCAAGGACACGGTTTATCGGTTTCTCAACTCGGTCCATACCAATTGGCGGAGATTCCTTCTGCTGCTGAGTTCCCGGGTGATCAGCCAAGAGCTTGAGCCATTGACCGGCGCCGCCAACATGAAGGTGATGATCGCCGATGATACGCTCTACCGCCGCAATCGGGGCAAACATGTCGAGCTGCTGTCGCGGGTCTTTGACCATACCGACAATCGATATTACCGGGGTTTCAGGATGCTCACCCTGGGGTGGTCCGACGGTATCAGCTTTCTGCCCGTTTCCTTTGCGATGCTGGCCTCCAGCAAGGAACAGAACCGGCTGGTTCCATTGCAAACGGACCTTGACCGCCGTACCAATAGGGCAAAACGTCGCCGGGAAGGCATCCGCAAGGCTACCGATGTCCTTGTGGAGATGGTGGCCGAGGCCGTTGCAAGCGGGATTCCCCGAACTCTTGGGACACTGTTTCACGCCTGTTGCGAAGAACTCCAGCAGGCGACCTTTGCTGAAGCACTGGCCCTCGTGCTGATGCTTCTGACGCAGGAACTGCGCGCCGCCACCGAAATGACCAGGGAACTGCTTCGATCCCTGATCGACCGGTTTCTCAGGGAATTACCGCCAATTTACGGAGCAAAGTGGCTACTTGCATGGCAAAATACGCAGCTTATTATTAAAGAACAAACAGAATAGACTCGTTTAAACATGTGCGAAAGTTGAGTATTCTCCCTTCTTTGAGGCAGTATGCTGAATAAGCATATAAAATAAAAGAAGAACCGCGATCTAAAAAAAATTATAATAATCATTGACAATATTTTATAAATATTATAATTATTCTCTATAGTATAAATTATTATACACACTGTCAAGAATGAACCCAGAGGCCATATCTTTATGAGCGATACAGAAAACAAAACCATAAAGCAATTTATTCCGTGGGTGGATGTCCTTGCGGAAGCTTTTGGAAGTAATTGCGAGGTTGTGCTGCATGACCTTCGCAATCTCGACAGAGCGATTGTCAAGATAGCCAATGGCCACATCACTGGCCGCCAGGTAGGCGCGCCAATAACGGATATGGGGCTGCGCCTATTTGAAGAAGACAAAATAAACAAAAAAGGCACGGCTGTAATCGGCTACCGGACAAAAACGAAAGAAGGGCGTGAATTAAAGTCAACCACCATCTTTATTAGGGATATAAAGGGTAATGCGGTGGGTTGTTTGTGCATAAACATCGATTTGACGCCTTATCTCACCACAAGAAATCTTATCGATCAGATATGCCAACCCATCAGCCCTGACAATGCCCAAGCTGAAAACGAATCTCCGGAAAAATTTGTATCAGACGTGGACTCATTAATGGGGCAGCTCATTGAGAAGGCGATGAACCATGTCAATAAGCCGGTCATTTCGATGTCCAAGGAGGACAAATTGCAAGCGATGCGGGATCTCAAGAAGAGCGGTTTTTTTCTGATCAAGGGTTCCGTCAAGAGGTTATCTGGAGAATGGGGGGGGTCCTTGCCGACGATTTATAAATATCTGGAAGAGATTTAGAGGTGGAATCAACTAAAGATGAAGGCGGGTAGATAATGAAACGAGAAATTGTGGAGAGTAAAGAAATGCCGGCTGCGATAGGTCCTTACTCGCAGGCCGTAAAAGTTGGGGGGCTTGTGTTTACCTCCGGCCAGATTCCCTTAAATCCAAATACCGGCGAACTCGTCAATGGAGGAATTGAGGAACAGATCCGCCAGGCCATCGGAAATCTCAAGGTTGTCCTTGAGGCAGCAGGGGCAGGTCTGGAGACGACGGTGAAGACAACTCTTTTTATTGTGCGGATGGAGGATTTTCCTAAGATAAACAAAGTATACGCCGAACTCTTCCATGATGCCAATCCTGCCCGGTCCTGCGTGGCTGTATCAGCCCTGCCCAAAGGAGCTCAGGTGGAAGTAGAAGCGATTGCTATGTGCTGCCGGAAACGAAAGCAGTAGGCGGGGCAGATGAAGGTTAAATATGACCGTTGAAACATTTTCAATGAAAGGAAATCACGAATGAAAGAAGATGCCCTCCTAAAGGCGGCTCTGATGCGAGAGCTTATCCCGGCGACCGGATGTACCGAAGTGGGCACGGTGGCCCTTGCCGCCGGATGGGCTGTCCGCGCACTGGATGTTCAGATGGATCACGTCGAATCAATCGAGATTGAAGTGGATAACAACACGTACAAAAACGCCATGGGCGTGGGAATTCCCGGAACCGGGGAAACGGGTTTGGGGTTTGCCGCTGCCATGGGTGCACTCTCATCGATGGGAGTCTGTCACGGGCTGCAGATTCTGGAAAATCCCAACCCTATGACGGTCGAAAAGGCGCGCAGACTTCTTGTCGAAAACCGGGTTCGTATTGAGAGGGTGTCGAAGACCCCGGGCATTCTGATCCGAGCCAAGGTCCGGAGCGGAAACGAAGAAGCATCAGCCGTGATTCAGGGCAGTCATGACCATCTGGTAGGCGTCCAAAAAAATGGGAACCCCTACCCAGGGGCGCCCATTTCCGGCCAAGATCTCTGCAAGCTTTCCGACGATATAAAAAGCCTGCGCTATGGAGATCTGGTGAAATATGCTAGGACAGTTGATCTTGAGGAGCTTCCCATTATCCGCCAAGCTCTCCAGATGAACGTCCATTTTTGCGAAGAGGCCCAAAAAGGGGCCTCTTCGCAAAAGATCGGGTCTGTGGTTGAAAAGTATGCAAAACAGAAAGATTTCCATGTGGATTTATCTGCAAAGGCCCAGTTTGTAACAGCACTAGCGGTAGAAGCGAGGATGAAGGGGCTTGATCTTCCGGTGATGACCTGTGCGGGTTCCGGAAATCAGGGGCTGGTGGCCACCATCCCCGTGGTAGAGATTGCGAAGAATATAAGATCCTCCGAGGAAAGCCTCCTGAGGGCGCTCGTTTTGTCCTACATGACCACGATCTACATCAAGACGTTCACCGGCATCCTCTCTCCGATTTGCGGATGCGGAGTCGCCGCTGCAGTCGGGGCGGGTTCCGGCATCGTCTTTCTTCTTAGTGGAGGGGTTTCTCAGATCGAAGCGCAAGTCAACAACATGGTCGGCGCCATGGCAGGAATTATCTGTGACGGGGCAAAATCGGGCTGTGCGTTTAAGGCCCTGATGGCGGTCGGACTGGCCGTGGATAGCTCCTATCTGAGTATGGAGAATGTCCGTATCCCTTCCGGCGATGGGATTATGGGCAAAGAAGTGTTGGATACGCTCAAAAACCTCCAAAAAATCGTTGAGGATGGGATGTCTTCTATGGATACGGCCATCATCGAGATCATGGATCGGAATGTGTAATCAAATGAAAAAATATGGATTCACGGAGAAATGACAATCAGGCAACAACAAATTGATGAGGAGGATTAGCCATGAGACCACGTATCACTGTTCCCGATGATTTTCCGCAAGTTCTTACCGGCACGGTGGCAGAGAAAAATCTGCTGCCTTTGGGTGATGTCAAGATTCACCTCACGAAGTCTGAAAACCAGGAAGAACTGACCGCGAGGATCAAGGACTCCGAGGCGGTCATCAATATTCGTGCCTACACGAAATTGACCCGAGAGGTCCTTTCCGCCTGCCCCAAGCTTCGGCTGGTGTCCATCTGGGGGACGGGGACGGATAACGTGGATCTCGATGCGGCGAAGGAACTGGGCATTACGGTGTCCAGTACGCCGATCGCCAATGCCCTCTCCGTCGCCGAGCACACCCTGACGATCCTTCTCACCCTCGCCCGCCAGATCCCCAAAATGGATCGGGAGGTCCGTTTGGGCCAGTGGCCGAGGGGGCAGATGGTTCAGATGATGGGCAAGGTGATGGGCATTATCGGTTTGGGGGCCATCGGAACCCATCTGGCCTGGATGGCCAAAGGCATCGGCATGGAGGTGCTTGCCTGGACGGCCCACCCATCTGATGAGAGGGCCAAGGCCGCGGGTGTCCGCTTCGTCTCCATGGAGGAGTTGCTCAAGGCTTCCGATGCCGTCTGCATGCTGCTGCGGTTGAACAAAGAAACAAGCGGGTTCTTCCAGAAGGGCGATTTCTCCCTGATGAAGAAGACCGCATTCTTCGTGAACACCGGCCGGGCGGGGCTCGTGGAGGAGGGGGCGCTTTACGAGGCCCTGCAGTCAAACAAGATCGCCGGTGCCGCGCTGGACTGCTTCGATAAGGAACCACTCCCCCCGGATAGTCCCCTGATCGGGATGACCAATGTGGTGCTGACGCCTCACAACGCGGGAATGACGCCGGAGGCAATCATCAATGGCCTTATCACGGCGGTGCAGAACGTGGATGACTTTTTCGCCCAGAGGGGCATTACGCCCTCGTCGTTGGTCGTGCAGGGAATCCGTTAGGGAGGCTGGAAACTGGCGAGCGGTGTAATAGACGGCGATGTTCCTGTTCCCCCTTGAAGCATCATGGTCTCGTCTTTTCGACGGGGGTACGCCAACAGAGAAGCGGTCGAGCCGAAGTGACGGCTGACCGGAAAGGGAGCGATTATGAAAAAGCAGAATTTGTTCAGCGAGAATGCGCCATCGACGATTAATGCCCAGGGTGTCAAGGCCAACGGGTTCATTTTTTTGACGGAGGTTGGGAAAAACCCGAAAACGAACGAAATGGAGCTGGGGATCAAGGCGCAGGCCAAGAGGATCATGGAAAGCGCGAAGGCCGTTCTGGAAGAAAACGGCTCGTCGCTCGATAATATCGTCAAAGTGACCGTGTTCATCGACGACCTCTTGAAGGCGCCGATCTTCAACGAGGTGTTCTACCGTTATTTCGAGGATGAAAAAACCAGGCCGGTGAGATGTTGCGTGCAGGTGGCCAAGCTCTTTCCCGGCTTCGAAGTCGAGGTGGAGTTCATTGCCCTGGCCTAACCTTTGAATGGCCATCTAGTTGAGAAGAGGAGGAGTCATGTTCGAGGTCAGAAAGACGGACATCCTGGTCATCGGTGGAGGAGGGGCCGGCATCAAAGCGGCGATTGCCGCCGCGGAGCTGGGGAAAACGGTCGTTCTGCTCAGCAAGGGCCCCCTGTCACGGACAGGCATTACGCCGGTGGCGGGCGAAGGGGTCGAGGCGGCGGTGAATCCCGGGGATTCAGTCCAGATGCACTACCAGGATACGGTCCGTTCCGGCCGGGGACTGGCCGACGAGGACTTGGCGATGGCGCTGGCCGAGGAT
>JAPLJX010000386.1:4208-6790 GCA_026388375.1 Deltaproteobacteria bacterium | reverse complement strand
GCTTGCGGCCAGCTTGTTCCACCGTCTCGGGCAGTTGCCGAATATCTATATCATCGATAGTGCCGTTGTAACGCAGTTCCTGAAGGACGGCGACAGCGTGGTTGGTGTGGTTTATTTGAATGTGAACACGGGAACGGTTGAAGTGGTTCAGGCAAAAGCGACCATTCTGGCCACGGGTGGTTATGAGGAACTGTGGCCCTTTACCGATACGCCGCCGGACACCACGGGTGAGACATTGCCGATGGTCTATCAGATCGGGGCCCATCTGATCGATCTGGAGATGGTGCTCTACTACCCCGGCGTGGTTATCTACCCTCCTGCGGCCCGGGGATGGCTGGTGCAGTACGAATACATCCTGAACCCCGATATCCTGGGGGGAAGGGTCCTGAACGGGAAGGGGGAGGTCTTTGTCAAAGGCTTCCCGGCCCGCGATGAATTCATCCGGGCGGTGCGCAACGAAGTCAAGAACGGTACGGGAACTCCCAATGGCGGTTTTTACGTCGATCTGTCCCACTCACCCTACGACAGGGAGGTCATTACGGAGAGGCTGCGCTCCTGGCTGCATCAGTACAGCAACCTCAAGAACGTGGGAATCGACATCCGCGACGACAAGGTGGAAATGGCCCCTGCCGCCCATTACTGTCTGGGGGGAATCAAGATCGACGAGCTTGGCCATACCAATATCGGCGGACTTTTTGCCGCCGGTGAAATCACCGGCAACGTCCACGGGGCAAACCGCATGNNNNCAATGCGCGCTCAGAGACGCAGGTGTTTGGCCGAAGCGCGGGCCTGACGGCCTGCGAGTATGCCGACCAGCAAGCCTTCGTTGCAGGTGATTTTCGTGATCCTGTGCAGGAGGAATACAGCATGATCGCCTCCTGGAAACAGGAGAAACCGAATGCCCTTCGCCCCATTGCCCTGAAGGCCAAGTTGCAAAGCGCGATGGACCAATTTGTCGGTCTCGAACGTGATGGGGAAAGCCTGCTGGCGGGACTGGCCAAAGTTCGGGAACTGAGAGCCGAGGAATTGCCAAAACTGTTCGTTGTGTCCCACCGCCGCTATTGTTATGAGGTCCAAGAGGCCTACGAAGTGCGGGGAATGCTGGATCTGGCAGAACTGGTCATATTGTCTGCGCTGTCGCGCAAGGAAACGCGTGGACATCATTTCCGCGTGGATTACCCCCAAACGGATGCGGTACCGTATCATACGACCGTTCAATGGGAAAAGGGTAAGCACACGCTCGGTGTGATGCCCGTGACAAAGATTGACCAGCGGGAGGACGTGAAATGACAATTGATCTGAATATATTTCGGTTTGATCCGGATACAGATTCTGTCCCCTACTATCAGAAGTACACCTTGCCGTGGACAGAGGGCCTCACGCTGCTGATGGCCGTCCGGAAGGTCTACGAAACCATGGATCCCACGTTGGGCTTTCGGAATTATTTCTGTGGGCGAGGACTTTGCAGCAGTTGCATAATGACGGTTGATGGGAAAACGAAGAAATCATGTCATATTGTTTTAGAACCGGGTCAGGAATATTTGATTGAGCCCGCGAAAGGTTATCCAATCATTCGAGACCTTGTTGTGGATTACGGCGTGAAACGTTCAGACCCTGAGACGGGTAAAGTGTACGATATCATGAGCGGTACTGTCATTTAACGAGGCTTACAGCATTATACCATGGCAGAGATGAAGCAGAGAATTGCTTTGAGAGGGATTCCCGGTGTTCTGGATATCTTTTGTTCAAAGATGCTATCAACAAAATATAAGGAGGTGCATATGAAACGCTTGATGTTTTTGCTACTATCGATCGGTCTCTTGTTCTTTAGTTCTCAGCCTTGTGGGGCATTGGATGTCCAGAAAATCAGAATTGCGACCATGCCCATCGGAAGTTCGTGGTATGTGTACGGCGGTGTCATGGGTAGTGTGCTTCGAAATGACTTACCTCCCGGGTCAGTAATTGATATTCTCCCATACGCCGGAGCTGCCGGCAATATGAATCTAGTCTCCGAAGGTAAAGCTGAATTGGGTCTCGGGTTTCCTGTTACTGGGGTATGGGCCTTAAAAGGTGGGATCGTATACGATAAAAAAATGACAAACTTGCGTGGCCTAGTTGGCGGATTAGACGAGTATTTTGTAGGTATCGTTGCCACCAGGAAATCCAAAATCACATCCCTTTCCGAAATCTCCAAAAAAAAGATGCCTATTAATCTGGTAACGATGACCAAAGGCTCCTTAGGAGAAATTGTCTCAGGCCAAGTCATGGGAGCTGTCGACGCATCATACGAAGCCATTAAATCCTTCGGCGGCAGGGTTACCCATACTTCCTATGCCCAGGTAGTGGATATGCTGACCGACGGAAGGGCTGATTTATTCATGCATGTGGTTACCGCTGGCCATCCTTCTATGTCGGAAATTGCAATCACGGCAGATGTTGTTTTCCAAAACATACCTGACGAAGCCCTAAAAAGACTATCTACTTTGGGATGGAGCCCTGCCACTCTTCCAGCGAATACCTTTGCGGGGCAAACCACTCCGATTTCAACGATTGGCACCACTACCACCCTCATTACCACAGAT
>JAPLJX010000386.1:0-4197 GCA_026388375.1 Deltaproteobacteria bacterium | reverse complement strand
TCCATCTGTGAAAATAGCAAAACCCTCGCCCAAGGACATGCTGGCTTGAAATACTTCAATCCCCAGGTCGCATGGAAGCCGGCGAACCTCGGGTTGCCCCTTCATCCGGGCGCCGAAAAATATTACAAGGAAAAGGGCTGGATGAAGTAAAGCCAAAGAGGCCTCGGAAACGGCGGATGAAGATCGGTTCAATCCAAGGATGGATGATAAGAGATGAGAGGAGAGCGTATGGCTGAAGATCGGGGTTGGGGCGTACGCCTAAAACCAGTGGCAATCGTTGCGTTTCTATGGTCGTGTTTCCAGCTCTACGTGATTTTCGCCGGGTTCATGGATCCCATGATTCTCTACCCGGTCCACACGGTTTTCGGAATCGCCGTGGGCATTCTGGCCAAGCCCCTTTCATTGAAAAACCGGATACTCCGCGGGCTGGATTATGTATTGGTTTTCCTTATCGGGGGGGTCGGCCTATACATGGTTGCCAACTTCGAACGGATATCCACCCGTACCCCCTTTGTCCAGGCTCTGGAACCGCTGGATTACGCCGTCGGGGTCATCCTGGTCCTGCTGCTGCTGGAGGTCTGCCGCCGTACCATGGTCTTTTATTTTATCCTTTGCGGGACGTTTCTCGAAAGGAGCGGCGGCGGCGCCCTGTTCACGGACCTTGCAATTCTGGTTACCGGAAAATTTCGCGGGGGCGCGGCCAAGATGAGCGTGGTAGCCAGTGCTCTATACGGAACCATCTCCGGAAGCGCCGTGGCCAATGTGTCCGTGGTCGGAATGTTTACCATTCCGCTGATGAAAAAAACGGGGTTTCGCCCCTTCTTTGCCGGTGCCATCGAGGCTGTGGCCTCGACGGGAGGGCAGATCATGCCTCCGATCATGGGCGCCGCGGCGTTCATCCTGGCACAGATCCTCGGGATATCGTACTGGAAAGTGGCCGCGGCCGCAGCGATTCCAGCCCTCCTGTATTATATCGCGGTCTACGCCGCCATTGATTTTGAAAGCATGCAGAATGGCCTTGTGGGCCTTACCAAAAATGAACTTCCCGACGTCCGCAGTGGGATTCTCAAACGGATTCACCTCATATTTCCGCTGCTGCTCCTGATCTACTACATCGTCAGCTTTACCGCGACCCCTGTGACCGCCGCGGCCCGGGCCATTATTGCCGTGATCGTCGTGAGTTTTCTAAGACGAGAGACCCGGATGGGGCCGAGAAAGATATTTGACGCCATGGAAAAGGGTGCCCGGGAAGCCGTTACGGTCGCCATTCCGTGCGCAATGGCCGGAGTGCTCATTGGGGTCATCATTTATTCCGGACTGGCATTAAAACTGACCGACATACTGATTGCTTTATCCGGCGGCAAGCTCTTACTTGCTCTTATCTTGGTAATGGTGGCGGTCATCATCCTAGGTATGGGGATGCCGACCAGTGCGGCTTACCTCATTGCCGCCATTCTGCTGGCCCCGTTGCTGATCAAACTGGGTGTGATGCCTCTGGCTGCCCACATATTCATTTTCTATTTTGCGGTCATTTCCATGATCACGCCTCCGGTCGCCCTAGCCTCCTACGTTGCTGCGGGGATGGCCGAATCAGACCTCTGGAAAACGGGTCTGCAAGCCTTCAAAATTGCTATGCCGAGTTTCCTGGTTCCCTTCGTGATCGTTTATAACCCCGCGTTGATCCTGGAAGGATCCCTATGGGATATCATTTGGGTAACCTTCACAACCATGATCGGCGTGATCGCCCTGGCGGCGGCGACCATCGGTTTCTTTTACCGCAAAGCCCGACTCTGGGAGCGGGCCGTCCTTATTGTGGGGGGGCTTTTACTGATCGTTCCGGAGACCATCACCGATTTTATCGGATTCGCCATGATGGGGGTGGTTCTCGCAGTGCAACTGCGGCGGCCTTCTGATTTGGTCAAACGAACGCTCCCCGTTTCATGAAAGCGGGGGGAAACGGTTTTTGGAGGATGTCTATTTGACGCTCTCGTCAAAAGTCACGCGGTGATTTTAAGTTCATAGCGGGGCTCATCCCTCACCGGCGTGAAAATGCTTGCAAGCAGCCCCATAGGTTCTTGGAAGGTATTCGTCATGACGAGTGCATCCTATCTGAACGGCTGAAGCAAGTTTTAAAGATATATTCCCGGAACTGTCAACCTCTGTGAGTCCCCCGGCAGAGCCGGGGATTTACTCAGGAGAAATTATCTTAATTGGGGTGACTAATTCGGGGGGGTACCCCATGTTTGCGAGAGTTAAAAAATCTGGTCAGTATAAATGCCTCCAGATCGTCCAGAACCGCCGGGAAGGAACCAAAACCATCCAGCGGATCGTTGCCACCATCGGCCGGATGGATGGATCAGATCCGAGAGAAGGGCGAGATCGAAAATCTGGTGCGCTCCCTCTCCCGATTTTCGGAGAAAGTTCTTCTGGTCCTGTCCGGGAAGGGCGACGTCCGGGCGGATGCCAAGAAAATCGGGCCGTCCCTTATCTGCGAACGGCTCTGGGAGGAGATGGGGATTGGCAAGATCATCCGGTGGTTACACCAGTCAGGAGGAAATAAACAATCACATCAATTGAGAAGGAGGAGAAAATGAAGAAACTGTATTCGGTAATATGTTTGGGTTTGGTGTCCATGTTCGTATTTTCCCAATTTGCTTTTGCACAAGAACCAAAATAACGGCATTATTGGTCATTGACATGCAAAATGACTATGTTGCCGATGATGGAAAGGTTGGGAAGCTTGGATTGGATGTAAAGAAAATCCAGGCCGTCGTCCCCACGATGAACAAGTTGATTGAGGCGGCTCGAAAAGCGGGGACAATGGTCATTTGGATTAGACAAACACACCTGCTGAAAGATTCCTTACCCAACTATTTGGCAAGCAATGTCGCCAAAGTAAAGGGCAAACAATTCAAAGAAGAAGACTTTTTGGTTCAAGGGGGGTCACCGGGGGCTGAATACTACGACAAAATGATCAAACGGCTGGACGGGGAAATTGAGGTTATCAAGCATACCTATGGAGGATTTACAAACACGGAACTGGATACCTATCTGAAGGCCAGAGGAATAAAAACAATCATGAGCATTGGGTGTTTGAGCAATGTATGTGTTCAAAGTACGGCAATGCAAGGGTGGTTCCTAGGATATTATTCGATCATTCCTGCTGATGCCGCCGGGAGTAACGACACTGCCCTTCACGACGCCACCCTGAAAAACCATAAAATCTTCTTTGGATTTACTCCTAATACCGATGAAATAATTGGTATCTGGAATAAAATGGCCAAATAATCTCTCCACCTGGGCCCCCCGGTTCTGCCGGGGGCCCAGAGTTTGACCATTCCGGGAATAGATTTTTTCTGAACGGTAAATTCTTCCCCCTTCCCGGTAGATTATCCTGCTGGTCCTGACGATCATGGCGATCCGGCTCTCCCTTGAGTTGAACCGGCTTCCGTATTCCGTTTTTTCAGCCGCGATCATCATCCTTTGCGTGATCGCGGCCTTCGGGTCCGCTCCTCCGTCCAGTGATGGACAGGCCGCAACAGCAAGGTGCTTTTCAATGCTCGCCATCCCCGCTCGATCCCGGCAAGTTCTTTGTACCGTTGGATGATCTCGGCCGGAGGAGAGGTGAGATCCGTCGTTTCCACAAGAAGCATTCCGTCGATCTTCTCCTCCCAGGAACGGGTATTCATGTTCGGATACCTTCACGAAACCAATACATGCAGGTAAGGCTGCATCCAATGGAATTCTATCCGCACTCTTGGCAAGGGAAGGTTTAACGAGTTCTCCACATCCGTTAGAAGCTAAAAACGGTTATGCACATCTAGTGTCCGAATCTCCTGATATTTCTTTTCTTGAAGAGAACTGGACAAACAAATGGCTAATCATTTAGAATACCTACAAACCATACGCGTGTGGCATCGTCGCTCACCCTGCCATTGATGCAGCCATAAGACTGAGGAACCGCGGCATTAATGCACGTGATATAGCTAACATAACGATTGAAGTTCACCCCTTGGCTTTAGAACTAACCGGTAAGACCGAACCCCAGGATAACTTATTCCATTTCTAAATCATTTATGATATAATAGTCGCATATCCATGAGGAGGTGTGGCTATGGCGAGGAAGGCGAGAGGCAGAGATTTATTGGAGCAGGCCAAAGGGTGTTTATCGAAGGCCAAGACAGCAGAAGAGTTGAG
>JAPLJX010000044.1 GCA_026388375.1 Deltaproteobacteria bacterium | reverse complement strand
GTCCACGCCAGGTCGAAGACCCGATCCGCGAGACGCCGGTCCTGGTATTTCCCGACCAGGCTCAAGGCTGCGTCGCGAGTTTCCCCGATGCCGGAGACAATATTGACCGTTGCCGTTTCTTCCGCATCGAGCGTGATTCGATAACGGATCGAGACGATCGGATCCAGCACGGAGCCCTCACTGCCGGAGAGCGCCGATCCATCAACCATCGCTTGCGGATCGGCAACCGTATTTCCACGGCCGATGAACCGCAGGCGGTCGGTCTCATAAGAGATTTCTCCGATGTCCGCACCGTGCACGGCCATCAGATGAAACATCCAGGGGGCGTGCTCGCCCTGGGAGCGGGGCCGGCGCGTGCAGAGAATCGCCCGTTGCCGGCGGAGAATCTCGGTCTGAACAAAGAGATTGCTGAACGCCGGATGCAGCGCATCCGCGGCCGGCGAGGCGAGGACGACCTCCGCATAACTCGTGACGTCAATGGCTCTGCGTTTCCCGGAACGGTTGATGATGGTGATGCGGCGCAGCTCGATGTCATCCTCGGGCGAAACGGCAATTTCCGTATGCGTGTCGAGGTCGTGGTCGCGGCAACGGAACTCCGCTTTCGACTCCGAGAAGATCGTTTCATACGTATCTGCTTGTTTGAGCGCCGGCTGATAGGCCGTTGACCAGAATTCCCCGCTCGTCACATCTCGGAGGTAACAGAACGTGCCCCAATGATCACAGGTGCTGTCTTCGCGCCAGCGGGTGACGGCCATGTCCTTCCAGCGGCTGTACCCGCCGCCTGCGTTCGTGATCATCACGTGGTATCTGCCGTTTGACAAGAAGTGCACTTCCGGTTTCGGCGTGTTCGGGCTGCCGAACACACGCACCGGCGCCTCCGTGCCCATGGATTCTATATGGCGATCGGAGAGCTCGGCGGTGTGCGCATAGAACGCCGTCGCCTTGGGGATTCGCTCCTGGAGCAACAGCATGGTCGCCTGGAACATGGGTTCCGACTCAAATCGCTTCTGCATCGGACGGTCCAGGAGCACATAGGCCAGAGAGAGGAAGCTCATGCCCTGATGATGTGCCATGAAGGAGCGGACCACGGCGCTGGATTGTCCGCGCGGCAGACGGGAAGGAGTGTAGTCGATTGCTTCATAGAAACCGTAAATTCCGGCAAAGCCCTCAGCCGCGAGTCGCTCGAGATTCAGGCATGCCTCTTCGGGCGCCACCGTCAGCGCCAGCGCCGTGGCATAGGGCGCAATGACCAGATCCTCGGCGAGCCCGCGTTTGAGACCCAGGCCGGGTACGCCAAAGGCGCGATACTGGTAGTTAAGGTGAACGTCGATTGCGTTGTAGCCGGATTCCGAACTCCCCCAGGGCACCCCGCGTTTTTTCCCATACTCGATCTGCCGGGCCACCGCCGCCTTGCAGGTCTGGTCGAGCAGTGTGTGTTCGTACGTCGGCATTACCAGGAGCGGCATGAGGTATTCGAACATCGAACCGCTCCACGAAAGGAGGATCTGCTCTCCACCGGCAGTGGTCAGCAAACGTCCCAGAGCGAACCAGTTCTCCTGCGGCAGCTTTCCCTGCGCAATCGCTATGAAACTGCAAAATCTTGCTTCCGAAGCCAGCAGATCGTAGTAACTCGGGTCCCGCCGACGTTCCCCGACGTTGTACCCTATAGCCAGGAGATTGCGTGCCTCGTCGAAAAGGAAGTCGTATTCCATGTTATTAGCGAGTTCATCCATTTGTCGCGCCAACCCTTCGATAGCCCTGATCCTCGCTCCGGCGCGCCGGCTTGCCTCTGTAACATAGGGGCGAACCGCGTCCGCCCAAGGGCGCACACCGTGCATCCCTCCATCAAGGTTGGCCAATTGGCGCAGCGTCGGGATTTCGTCGATATCCGGCATCTCGCGGAGCCTGTCCGGCGATGCCGGCAATGATGTCCAGGCCGCGAGAAACGTCAGCTCATCGAGGGCGGCCCGGCATTGCCCGGCAAGGGCATGCGCCCACCCCTTTGCCTGGCTCTCAGGGTCCGCATCGAGAACCTTGACGCCGGTAACCACTTCCGCGGCGGACGTTGCCAACTGATCAAGGCTCAGCCGCGCCGCCGCCAGCGTGGTGGGCGGGGAATCGATTGCGGACTTCAGCATTTTTTGCAGTTGCACGAGTTGGTCCGAAGCGGTTTTGCCATCCATGTCCTCGAGGACACGGATGGTGTCGCTGATTCCCTCAAACACCCGCGATCCCAGAATCCGGTCATCGGGTAGTGTGAGCAGTCCCTGCCGCAGCGTCAACAGATGGCCGGCAAGGTTGCCGCTGTCCACGGTCGAGATGTAGGCAGGTTGCAGCGGTTGCAGGGATTGCGTGTCGTACCAGTTGTAAAAGTGGCCTCGGTGACGTTCCAATGCTTCCATCGTATGGAGTGCATTTGCCGTGCGCTCGATGAGTTGTCCCGCCGGGATGTAGCCGAAGTCGTAGGCGGACAAATTTGCGAGAAGGGCCAGGCCCATGTTGGTCGGCGACGTGCGATGCGCAATTACGGCAACGGGATGCTCCTGAAAATTGTCAGGGGGCAGCCAATGATCTTCCGGGCCGACGAAGGTTTCGAAAAACGCCCAGGTCTTGCGGGAAAGCTTCCGGAGAAAGATGGTCTGGTCAGCCGTCAGCCTTGCTTCGCGACGAGCAAGCGGCTGGCTGATCCACCAGGCGACAACAGGAGAGACAAACCAGAGGCACAGTATGGGCCCGGCCACCACCAATGTCACCGGCCTCGAAAGCGTCAGATCGATAATTGCGGCACCGGCAAGAACCGGGGCGATCCACATGGATCGGCAAAAAGACCCGAGGTCCGTGCGGTTGCTGCCATAGTGTACGTCCGACGTACTCCATTCGAGAAGCCGCTTATGGGTGACCAGCATCCGCCAGCCCGTGCGCACAATCGCATCGAGACTGAAAAACGCCTCGTAAGGAAGGCAGGTGAGCGTAAATGCCGCCTGAGCGAAGTGCCGACCGGCGGAGTGCAGGTTGGCATCAAGGTGCTGGCCCAGAAGCACGTCACCCGGCTTCTGCAGCACTTCCAGCAGAGAGGCAATCAGAGAAGGAAGCAGGATGATCCCGAGCACCGATAGGGTCCAGAACCAGGCCGATGGCAAGACCGTCCAGCCCGTCAGCAAAAGGAATGTCAACGCCGCGGGCACGAGACTGCGCCGCAGGTTGTCGAATATCTTCCATTGGGACAGCTCTGAGAGCGGATTCTTTTGAAGACTCTCATCGGGGCCGGGAATACTCGGCAATAACCATCGCACGAGCTGCCAATCGCCGCGAATCCAACGATGCCGGCGGCTCACGTCCGCATTGTAGCGAGACGGATATTCCTCATAGAGCATCACATCGCTCAACAACCCCGCCCGCACATAACACCCTTCCAGAAGATCGTGGCTGAGGATCCGGTTCTCGGGGAAACGTCCTTTGAGCGTTCGCTCGAAGGCATCAACCTCGTAAATGCCCTTGCCGATGAACGAGCCTTCGCCGAACAGGTCCTGGTAAACATCGGAAACGGCACGCGTATAGGGATCGATACCGGGCTCGCTTCCCCACATGGCCGCATACCGCGACCGGTTCATGCCGGGCAGGCTCACGGCGACCCGTGGCTGGAGGATGCCGTAACCCTCACAGACACGCTGCTTGTCTTCGTCGTACCGCGCACGATTCAGCGGGTGCGCCATGGCGCCCACAAACTGCCATGCCGCATCGCGCGGCAGTTGCGTATCCGTGTCCAGGGTGATCACATACTTCACGCTCGATAAGACTGCCCTATCGCCGACGACAAGCGAAAAGCGATCCCCCGCATTTTCCCCGCCGCGCAGGAGAGCATTCAATTCCGCAAGTTTCCCCCGTTTGCGCTCGTAACCCATCCAGATCCGCTCTTGAGGATTCCATCGACGGAGGCGATGGAAAAGAAAGAAGGTGTTGCCTTTGGGACGGTCGTACTTGGTATTCAGCTCTTCGACCCTTTGCCGGGCAAGCCGCACCAGCGGTTCGTCCTCGGGAAGCGTTTCCTCCTGTGCGTCTCGAAAATCGGTCAACAGGCCGAAGTGCAGGTTAGCGTCCCGATTTGCCAGGAACCGCACTTCAAGCGCCTCGATCAGATCCTCTATATTCTGCGTGCTTTTAAGCATCGTCGGAACCACGGCCAGTGTTCGGAATTCCGGCGGTATCGCTTTGGAGAAGTCCATGCGCGGCAGCGGACGGGGTGTCGCCAGCGGCGTCGCCAGCCAATTCACCAGCGCAACGGCAAGCTGACTTACGCTTAAAACTGAGAGGAGTACAATCAGAACAATTGCCCATCCCGCTAACGCACCGACATGCGCCTTCGCCAGAAAACCCCCGGCAAAGATTGCCGTTATCAGCGCGATTGTACCCAGATAGAGGAGGAAAGGAAACCGGCGGCTCCAGCTCTGAAGGTACTCAGCTGGGGAAAGGCGTACCTCCAGCGCCTGCTCGAGTTGGCTCAATCCCTTATCGATCAGGTAGAAGCCGACATGTGCCGCGCGATCATCGCCGCCGTTCCCGTTCGCACTCTCCTGCACCAGCCCGATCGCTTTACGCGCCACCTCGCTCTCGGAAAACAGGCTGTGTTTCGCTATCTTTTCCACGACATGGCGGTAACGGTCGCGGGTAGAAAAATCCATTGTGCCGTAAACGCCGCCAGGGTCCTCGCGCAGCACTTGGTCGACAACGCTCATCGACTCGACGAACTCTTGCCAGTCCATCGCACTCAGGAAACGAAGACTGCCGATGCTGTTGCTCATGGATACCTGATCGGCAGCCTGTTGTTGGTTCTCCTCCTGCACCAGTTGCCGGATCGTCTGGCCGCACTCGGAGAGCCGCTGCTCAAGCCACGTAAGCGGCAATGACAGGGAAGGACCCTGTCCCTGCAGGCGGCGTGTAATTTCCGCGATAAACGAACTCACCAGCGGCGGGTTCGATCGCGCCATGTCTGCGATCACCAGAATCAGTCTCTTTGGGTCCTTCACAGCGCTCTCCGCCATCTGGTCTGCCCAATAATCGGCCAGGTTGCGGTCGATTCTATCGGTGGCGATCCGAGCGGCAATGCGTCGGAGATTTTCGATCAGCGCCAGGCGCAGCATGATGGGAATGGCCCACAATTCTCCTAACTTCAGAGAGGTGACGGTCTGGTAGGCTGCTGCAAATCTGCTGAGAATCTCCGGATCGACCCGTCCGTCGCCATGTGAGATCATCTCCAGCGCAATGTCATATACGCGCGGCAGAGAAGCCGACGGACCATTCATCAGGCGAGGGAGTTCCCGGCTGTACCCCTTTGGCAAATGCCTCCGGGCGGTGCGTATCTGCTCTTCAATCAGATAGAAGTTGTCGAGCAGCCATTCCCCGGCCGGCGTAATCCTGCGGTTTGCCTTAACCGCCTCCGTCAGCAAATCCTGGACGCCAATCAGGAGGTCTGCATTCTCAGCCAGCCGTGTCAGAAGCCGATCCGGAGCCTGTCCCGGGCTTAACGTGTGTGAGCCTGCGAGAATCTTGCCATGCTGCTCCATCTGATCGGCGCTGAATAACTCCGCTCGCAGTGGCGGCTCGAAACAGGCGTACTTTTGTGCCAAACCGTTTTTACGAAGACTTGTCCACGACTGAGACAGGTTCTCGAAAATGGCCTTGGGGATGAACTTCACTTTTGAAACCTCCGGGGTTCTGCCTGACAAAAACTAAAGGGTAAAGAGGCGCTGCTCAGGCGCTGATGCCTCCATTGGTCGAGTCGGACAACATCCGTCTGAGTTCCTCCCCCTGCACGATTTCCTTCTCTGACAGAAGATGGGCAAGATTATCCAGGACTTTCCGGCGTTCAGAAAGAATGTTGCGCACCCTTTGATGGGTCTGCTCCATCACGGCGGAGATTTCCTCATCAATCTGGGTCGCCTTTGTTTCGCTGTAGGTTTTATTGGGGGTATAGTTTTCCGGGAGAAACATGGGCTGACGAGCGGACTCATAAGTCACCAGTCCCAGGCGGTCGCTCATCCCATATTCTGCAACCATGGACCGGGCAATGGCGGTTGCCCGCTGTAAGTCATTTTGCGCCCCCGTGGATATTTCTCCAAAAACCAGTTCCTC
>JAPLJX010000007.1 GCA_026388375.1 Deltaproteobacteria bacterium | reverse complement strand
ACTTATCCGGTAAAACAGCATCCCGTAAAACTCTCGCAAGGCGGTCTCGGTTTGACGCAGGCTGTTGACGCTGGGCAAAAAATCGAGAAGGGTCAGTTTTCTTCCTACTGACACCTGAAAGTCAACGGGAAAGGGGACAGCCTCCAGCCCGGCGCTCTCAAAGAGCAGTTTGGCCCGACGCATATGTGAGGCGGATGTCACCAGCAGCACCCGCGACTTCGCCCCTGCCGCATCCCCTTTGGCCAACAGGTCGACGACGGCATAGGCTTCCTCAGCGGTGTTAACCACCTTTCCTGTGGTCAACAGGTGAGAACGCGGAACTCCCAGTTCCAGCGCATAAGGAATTAACACTTGGCCCTCGGGTTGGGCCTGTGGCTGCGACGGAGCCCAACCCCCGGTAAAAATCAACAGCGGTGCTTTACCTGCCTTGTACAACTCAACACCGGCGAAAAAACGATCCGCATCGCCCCACTCGCTCACCGGGGGATTACCGGGTGCCAGCACCCGTCCACCGCTTAAAACGACAATGGCTTCGGCCTCCGGAAACGTGTCGATCGGTTGCCGGACCTGCCACCCTTCAGCAGTGCGAATGGCGAAATTGGCGACAAAAGGCATGCTGGCCAGCCAAAGAACGATGATGCCCATCCAGCAAAGTGCCCTACGGCGCAATACCAAGCCAGCCAAGACCAACAGGAGAGTCAGCCCCATGGGCAGCAGAAAGATCGGGACGATTCTAAGGAGATAGCTCATCTCAGAACGGGAATTTTGTGACCTGCACAACTCAGCTGGTTATGATTTTCAGAGCTCATAGAGTTCCGTAAAAATTCACCGTAACTCAAAGCATGACCCTTTCAACTGATTCGGGACCAATTCATCATCAGGAATCGAAATACGATACTTAAAATTGTGTGCAAAACCCATCACACTGAAATAAACCGTTGTTCAACCTCTCTCATTAACTTTATTATTGACCGCCGTCTGTAAAACGAGGCATAAACGCCTCCGTTTTCGGTGTAATACCTTTCTTGGTGAGGACACAAAAAAGAGTCATCCAGAGGATCTTGATATCCAGGCACAGTGACTGATTATCCACATACCACACATCAAGCTTAAATTTTTCTTCCCAGCTAATGGCATTGCGCCCATTTACCTGTGCCCATCCTGTAATCCCTGGTTTGACTTCGTGCCTTCTCATCTGCTCAACGGTATAGCAGCTAAGATATTCCATAAGTAACGGCCGCGGCCCAACTAGGCTCATATCGCCCTTAAAAACATTGAACAATTCCGGCAACTCATCCAGACTGGTGGCACGGAGAAAGCGGCCAAATGATGTCAATCGAAGCACGTCAGGGAGCAGGGCGCCGTTATCGTCGCGGCTGTCGGTCATGGTGCGGAACTTCAACAACCAAAAGGGTTGACCGCCACAGCCGGGTCTTTCTTGGCGAAACAAAACGGGAGATCCCAACAGAATCGCAACCAGAATAGCAAGAATGACAAGGATCAGCGACAAAACAATCAGCGCCGGAATCGTCACGATTAGGTCAAAGACCCGTTTGATTGGTGGCATTTCAGTTTAGGCCGCTTTTCTCAAAAGCGACATCATAATCCGCTCAAATTGGTTTACACCCTGATTGAACGACAGGTGATCCATGTAATAACGATGGCCTACCTCGCCCATCTTGTGCCTTTCAATCCCCGGCATTTCGTACAGCAGCTTGATTGCATTCATCATTTCTTGCGGAGCATCCGGTTCGCATACGATACCTGCGCTCGCCTCACGGACAAGGTCCGCGGCATCACCGCGCATGGCCATGATGATGGGCTTTCCCGTGTAGAGATACGCCTGGTCCATCGAACGGGGCAGCAAAAAGGTGACGTTATCCAATCCCATTTTCTCCGCTCGCTTTTGAAGGCGCGACCGGTCAACCCCGCCGCCGATCAGGACAAATTGAACAGCCGGCAATGGTTCTCTGCAAAGCCTTGCACAATCCAGAACGGTATCCAATCCCTGGGCGAGACCCATCGCTCCGGCGAAGAGAACGACGAATTTTCCTGCAAATTCCGATTTTTTTACTGCGCCTTCCGGGGATGCAGCCACCGCGATGCTCGCCTCATCACACCAGTTGTAACTGACTTCAATTTTCTCCGGCGCCACGCCCCGAATGATCAGTTCCCGCTTGAATCCCGGCGATAACACTGTCAAACGGTCGGCCCCGCGATAGATCCAGCCACAGATTCCATTCAGAACAGTCATTGCGAACTTATTCCCGAGCATTTTGGAATTGGCCACGGATTCGGGCCAGAGGTCCTGGACGTCGATGATGACTTTCGCACCGAATAGGAAACGAAGCAGGAAGGCGGGCGGCCCAAGCGTTACAAGGTTGTAAACATAAATAACATCCGGTTTCCCAACCAGCCACGGCCCGAGCAGAAATGCGGATAACGAAAAACTGAGGTAATTGAGGATGCGGCGAAGCGGCGACTTGTCATGGCTCGGATAGAGCGCGACACGATGGACCGCAATGCCGTCCATCGTGTCGCGCTGATAGAACCGCACACGGTACCCCGGATAGACCTTGCCGCCGGGGTAGTTGGGAAAGCCTGTCAGGACTTCAACGTCATGGCTTTTTTCCCTAAGGGCTTTGGCAAAAGGCAGGCCTTTGAAAAAGGGCTCGGGCTGAAACCATTGCGTGAGAAAAAGAATCCGCATGTAATCACGATTTGTTCCAGATTACCCGATTGACGTAATCCGTATAGCTCAGGATGACCCGGACGACTTTCTCCGAGACATTGGGTACATCATAATCCCGGACCAAGTGAAGGGATCGCTCACTCCCCCGCGGTTGTCCCTCCAGAATCACGAGCCCCTCCTGAATCCGCGGCCAGGATAAGCCGACCATCATCACGACCCCTTCCTCCATTCCCTCCGGCCGCTCATGGGCCTGGCGGATATTGAGGGCGGGGAAATTAAGAATCGACGATTCTTCCGTGATCGTACCGCTGTCCGAGAGAACGGCTTGTGCATTCATCTGGAGCTTAATATAATCGATCAATCCAAATGGTTTGTGCAGTTCCACGAGCTTCGGTAGTTCGATCCCATCCTGCTCGATACGTTTTCTTGTGCGGGGATGGGTGGTCATGATGATGCGCTTGCCGTAAGCAGCGACCAATCCCTGCAATGTCTCGATAAGCCCCCGGAAGTTGCTCTCATCATCTACATTCTCTTCCCGGTGGCAACTCAAGACGAAATAATCCAGATGATTCAGGCGCAATGTTTCCAACACGGAGGATCGTTCGATCTTCGGCAGGTAGTAATGCAGCACCTCGAACATGGGGCTACCCGTCTTGATCACACGATCCGGCGGCAACCCCTCGCGCAGGAGATATTCGCGACCGATGGTGCTGTATGGCATATTGATGTCGCTGATGTGATCCACGATTTTGCGGTTGATCTCCTCCGGCACACGCTGATCGAAGCAGCGGTTCCCCGCCTCCATGTGAAAAACGGGAATCTTGCGTCGTTTCGCCGGGTACGCCGCCAGGCAACTGTTTGTATCCCCGAGAATCAGGACCGCATCGGGCTTTTCAACAGCCAGAACCATATCTACCTTCGCAATGACGAGGCCGACGGTCTCCGCCGGGGTCTTCCCCGCAGCCTCCAGAAAGTGATCGGGCGCCCGCATCTCCAGATCATCGAAAAAGACCTGGTTTAATTCATAATCATAATTCTGGCCCGTATGGACGAGGATATGCCGGGTATGACGTTCCAGTGCGGCGATCACCCGGCTCAGGCGAATGATTTCCGGCCGGGTGCCGACAATGGTCATGATTTTCATAGCAGTTCCTCCCGAGTCCATCACAACGGCATCCCAAAGGCATCCGGAATATTCGGATCAAAAATTTCAGCCGCCCAGAAGAGCACGATCAGATCGTTTTGACCGATGTTCTCGATAGAATGGGTATATCCCGGCGGGATATCGACCACGCGGAACTCACGTCCGGAAACGGGATATTCAATGACATCCCCGCCCAAGATATGGCGAAAGCGGATCACCGCATCCCCTTCCAGGACGACAAACTTTTCCACCTTGGTATCATGATAATGGTGGCCCCTCGTGATTCCCGGCCGGGTGCGCGATACAAAAATCTGCCCGATGTGCGGCGATTTCAGCAGCTCAGCCAGTTCGCCCCGGGGATCGGCTCTCTGGGTCAATGCATAGGCGAAGGAATCCACGGGAAGATACGAAATATAGGTCGCATAGAGGACGCGGAGAAAAGGGTCGTTCATGTCCGGCAGGGAAAGGCTGACCCGGCTGTCCCGAAAGCCCTGGATCGTTTCCGCCAAGGCGCCCAAGGATATTCGATACGTCGGTTCCGCCAAGCAATACTTACCATCTGAAACAGGCAGGCGGCCATCCATGACGCCGATGAAGGCACGGACCACATCATCAACATAAACCAGTTCGATTTCTCTTGACGGATCGGAGATGGCGACGGGCAGATCTCGGGCGATGTTGTGACAGAAGGTGGCCACCACGGAATTGTAATTGGGTCGGCACCATTTGCCGAAAACACCGTGCAGGCGAAAGACGAAGACCGACGCCTCTGTTTCCCTACCAAAGTCGAACACAGCCTCTTCCGCCTGGCGCTTGGAAAGCCCGTATGGATTGTCTAAAGCGGCCTGGGTGGACGAGGACAGCACCAACAGGGGCGTGCGACCCAACTGCCGCAAGGCATCGCAGACCTGCCGTGTCAAATCGAAATTGCCTTCCGTGAACTCCTCAACCCGCTCCGGCCGGTTCACCCCGGCCAGGTGATAAATCACATCAGCCTTGGCCAGCCCTTCCTCCAAGAGACCAGCGAGGGAGTCCAGATCGTATTCGATTACGTCAACATCGCCCTTTCGTTTGAGGGAGACAATCAGGTTCTTCCCAATGAACCCCTTTGCGCCGGTTACCAAAACAGACTTCATTGCACTGCCTCTATCTCAGCCCCTACAATGTGATCTTCCCCGTCTCCAGGGACGACCTCACAAAATCCAGCTTGAGCAATAATTCAATCAGCCCGTCCTCATCCAACTGGCGCGTATTGTGGGAATGGTAATCCTCATGGCCAGCAACCTCCGTCTCACCCTCGGTAAAATAGCAGGCATAGTTCAGGTCACGGATATCCGCAGGTATCCGGTAATAATCACCCATATCTTCCGCACGGGCCATCTCCTCCCGAGTCAGCAGTGTTTCATAAAGCTTTTCACCATGCCGGGTGCCGATGATACGGATTTCGTTGTCGGCCTTG
>JAPLJX010000169.1 GCA_026388375.1 Deltaproteobacteria bacterium | reverse complement strand
TCTTCTCGAAATCCCGGATGTTGGCCGTGGCGACGGTGTAATCCAGGGAAATGGCGGTGGCGGCGATGATGAGGTCGTGGGCGCCCACGGTCCACCCCTTTCGGGCGACGGCGGCCCAGATGCGGGCGTAGATCCGGCCGATCATCAGATCGAAGGGGAAAACTGGAAAGGATTCGATCACATTCTCCACAAAGGCCTGCCGCCTGAATTTCCTCTCTTCCGTGTCAGCCCTCTCGACGCCGTGCAGAAGTTCGGCCGCCGTGACGACGCTGATGCCGAAAGGCTCTTCTTCCCGACCGGCGATGAGGACGTCAAGAGATTCATGACCGCGTTCGATGCCGATGATCGCCGATGTGTCGAAGATTATGCCCATGGATTTCCCTCCCCGACGGGCGGCTGCACCATGATGGCCTGCGCAATATCTCTCGCGAAGGCCTCTCCATCGTCTTCGAGACGGGGAAGGTTGCGCATGATGTCTTTGAGGTCGGACAGTTTCCGTTCTTTCACGGAACCCGCCGCCGGTCCGATGGTCGCCGCCGGCTTTCCCCCCTTCAGGATCGTGTACCGTTCTCCCCGGTAACGGATGCCGTTGAGCAGTTCCGAGAAGTTACGGACCGCGTCGGTGACGGTGATGGTCTGGATCATCACTTCCTCCTGTAAAATATGATTATCTGATTTAATGATAATCATGAATGAAAAGCAAGTCCTATTCTACACCGACCTCAAAAAACAGAGGTGCGGAAACTTCACAAGCTGGGAACGTCGCTCCAGGCGGCTATCTCTGTGGCCGTTGGTGATGTCCTTGAATTCGCGTTCCACATTGCGACTCTCTACGGGAATTATATTAGCAGGAACTATATTTTTGTATAAATAATGCTTGACAAGTAAATTTTTTCCTTGCTAATATATGTGCCGTAACGACATTTCAGCATTATTTTAGGTGGTGGATAGTGAAGGCTGCATTAAAGGACATAGCATCGATTCAGATGGGTTACTCGTTTAGAACGCGGCTCGAATCAATGGACTCCGGAAACGTGGCCGTCATTCAGATGAAAGACCTGACGGATGACAATCGCGTCGATTGCAGTTCGCTGGCGCGGGTTGACATGGAGAAGCCCAAAGAGCATCATCTGGCAAAACCAGGCGATCTAATTTTTCGATCTCGGGGGCTGACATCCACATCGGCCATCCTTCTGGATGATCCGGGAATCGCCGTGGCGGCGGCGCCCCTCTTGAGGATCAGGGTCTCCGATCATGTCATTCTGCCTGAGTATCTGAACTGGTTCATCCGTCAGCCGCCGGCGCAGGCTTTTTTAACGAGTCACGCCAAGGGGACCGCGCAAAAGATGATCAGCAAAGAGACGTTGGAAGGGCTTGAAGTCTTCCTCCCTCCCCTGGAGCGGCAAAGAACCATTGTGGAGATAACCGCCTTGGCGGAGAAAGAACGGCACATCCTGGAAAAGCTCGCCGAAAGGCGTCATCAATCTATTTCGACCACTTTAATTCGACTGGCGCAAGGAGCGTAAAGCGATGAACGGAAAAATCGATCAGAAAGACATTAACAACGCGGCATGGGCCGCCTGCGACACCTTCCGGGGCGTTGTCGATCCCGCGCAGTACAAGGACTACATCCTGGTGATGCTGTTCGTGAAATACATCTCCGATGTCTGGAAGGACCACTATGAGGAGTACCGCCGACAGTACGGCGACGACGACGCCCGTATCCGCCGCAGGGTGGAGCGTGAACGTTTCGTCCTCCCCTATGCGGAGCTGAAGAACCCCGCAACCAATGAAGTGGAAGACCGGTTCCTCGCCGATTATTACAGCCTCTATGAACGACGCGCTTCAGCCAATATCGGCGAGTTGATCAACATCGTGCTGGACGCTATCGAAGAGACAAACAAGGCGAAGCTCGGAGGGGTCTTCCGCAACATCGACTTCAACAGCGAAGCGAATCTCGGCAAGACCAAGGACCGGAACCGCCGCCTCAAGACGCTCCTGGAAGACTTCAACAAGCCCCAGTTGGACATGAGCCCCAGCAAGGTTTCCGAGGATGTGATCGGCAACACCTACATCTACCTGATCGAACGCTTCGCCTCCGACTCCGGCAAAAAGGCGGGGGAATTCTACACGCCGCACAAAGTCTCCGAGTTGGTGGCCAGGCTGGCCGGTCCCAAGCCGGGAAACCGAATCTGCGATCCGGCCTGCGGCTCCGGGGGCCTGCTGATCGAGGTCGCGAAAGAAGTGAATGATCGCAATTTCGCCCTTTTCGGCATGGAATCCAACGGCAGCACCTGGGCGCTGGCCCGGATGAACATGTTTCTGAACGGGGCCGACTCCGCCCGCATCGAATGGTGCGACACGCTTAACAGCCCGGCGCTGGTGGAAAAAGATCGCCTGATGAAATTCGATATCGTCGTCGCGAACCCACCTTTTTCCCTCGACAAATGGGGCGCCGAAGAGGCCCAGAACGACCGCTACAACCGCTTCTGGCGGGGCGTCCCGCCCAAGAGCAAGGGCGACTGGGCCTTCATCAGCCACATGGTCGAGGCGGCCCTCGAACAGGAGGGGCGCGTGGCCGTGGTGGTCCCCCACGGCGTCCTGTTCCGCGGGGCGGCCGAAGGACGCATCCGGATGAAAATGATCGAAGAGAACCTGCTGGATGCGGTCATCGGCCTGCCGGGGAACCTCTTCCCGACCACCTCGATTCCCGTGGCCATCCTGATCTTCGACCGCAGCCGGGAGAAAGGCGGGGCCAACCAGAACCGCAGAGACGTGATTTTTGTCGACGCCAGCCGCGACTACCTGCCGGGCAAAAACCAGAACGCCCTCTCCGACGACCATATCCGCAAGATCGTGGAAGCCGTCAGGGCGCGGCAGGCCGTCGAAAAGTATGCGCATGTGGCGACCTTCGAGGAGATCAAGGAGAACGACTTCAACCTGAACATCCCCCGCTATGTGGATACCTTCGAAGAGGAAGAGGAGATCGACATCGACGCCGCCCAGAAGGAGATCGACCAGCTCGAAAGCGAGCTCGTCGATGTCCGGGCGAAAATGGCCGCCATGCTCAAGGAGATCGAGCGATGAAGTTCCAAAGCTTGGGCAACTGTCAAGAAATACTTGACAGTTCGGGAATGGACAGTAAGGAAATTCGTAATGGGGTTGTGAAGAAAGGGTATGTACAGATTGTACCCCCCCTCGCCTACTGACGCGGAAGGACGGCGCCATATCGAGGGCTGCCTTGAAAATGGTCGAAAAACCCGGAGGTAAATCGATGGAAAAGGAATTGGTGATTCGGTTAAATTCCCAATTTGACGGCATCGTCAATCTATGGCCGGATTCTCAGCTGGAGTTCTGGTACGCTCGTGATTTGCAGGGTGTTTTGGGGTACGAAAGATGGGAAAATTTCAAGAAAGTCATCGATAAGGCGGTTGCCTCCTGTGAAACAACGGGTGTTAAAGTCTCAGACCATTTTCGTGACGTCACGAAAATGGTCACGATAGGCTCCGGGACGGAACGTCCAATCGACGACATCATGCTGACTCGTTATGCCTGTTACCTTATTGCCCAAAATGGCGATTCCCGCAAAGCTCAAATTGCTTTTGCCCAGAGCTATTTTGCCATCCAGACGCGAAAACAGGAGATTATCGAAGAACGCATTCTTCTGCAGGAGCGACTCCAGGCCCGTCAAAAACTGCGAGAGTCGGAAACAGAGCTTTCCAAAAATATCTATGAACGAGGCGTGGATGAACAGGGATTCGGACGAATCCGTTCTAAGGGCGATGCAGCGCTGTTTGGCGGCAACACCACCAACACCATGAAGAACAAGCTTGGCGTTCCTGAAAAACGTCCACTTGCCGACTTCCTTCCGACCATCACCATTACCGCCAAAAACCTTGCCACGGAAATCACCAATTACAACGTGAAGCAGAATGACTTGCAGGGTGAATCCCCTATCACCGGTGAGCATGTTCAGAACAATCAGAGTGTGCGGAATCTGCTGGTTGACCGCGGCATAAAACCTGAAGAGCTGCCTTCCGAAGAAGATCTTAAAAAGCTGGAACGCCGGGTAGCTTCGGACGAGAAAAAGATGATAAAGAATGTGGCACTGCCGAAAGGAGCTAACGACGAATGAACGTTTCCAAGCAACCGAATGGTAAAATCGTATGATTGAAATGGCCCGCCGACCATTTTTCCCAAGTGGTAAAAATGGTCCGAATCGGTTCCAGTGCCCAGCGGGAATCTGGGCGGCGACATGCCCGAAGAAAAGTGCGAAGCAATTGGGAGGGGGCGACGCATGAACGTTTCCGGACAATCGTACGGAACGTACGCGTGAAAACGCCTGCCATTGATCAATTTGAAGCGAAATCTTTGCACACTATATGCACTGAAGCCGTGACATTTTGTCACGGGTTGAAACTTTTGAGTGTTCATGCGGAGAGTAAGGAATGATGAATCATCCTGTTTGGAAACGAAAAAAAATAGGAGATCTTTTCGATGTCCAATTGGGCAAGATGCTCAATGAAAAAGCCAAACTAGGAATATTATTCCCATATCTGGCAAATTTCAATGTTAGATGGGGTTCTTTTGACCTTTCCAGATTGAATGAAATGTCTTTCTCCGAATCAGAAGGGAAAAAGTTTTCGTTAAAGCCTGGTGATCTGCTCATGTGCGAAGGGGGCGAAATTGGAAGATGTGCTGTCTGGCAGCAGGCAAATAACACTTTATACTACCAAAAGGCCCTTCACAGACTCAGACCATTAACAACCGATATCTCATCCGAATTCGTCTATTACTACATGCAGCATATTGCCACCAAAGGCGAATTACCGAAGTTAGTGGGGGAAACAAGTATAGCGCATCTCACGAGGGAGAAACTTATATGCCTTTTAATCCATGTTCCTTCGCGACATGAACAAGATCAAATCGTTAGCATCCTTTCCACCTGGGACCAGGCTATCGAAAAGACCGAGCGGCTGATTGCGGCCAAGGAGAAACGGTTTTTGTGGCTTTCTGGCCGTTATCTTTTTGGAGGCAATAGACCTAATGCAAAAGCGTCAAAAAAAACCAAGTGGTTTTCAGTACCTGATCACTGGGAAATTGTGAAGATCGGAAGTATCGCTAAAGAAGTGACTGACACCAATAATGCGGGAGAAAACATACCTGTCCTTTCCTGCACCAAATATGACGGATTGGTCGATTCACTGACATACTTTGACAAGCAGGTGTTCAGCAAGGACACATCCAATTATAAAGTGGTGTCAAGCGGCCAGTTCGCCTATGCAACCAATCACGTTGAAGAAGGTTCTATCGGTTACCAGAACGTTTACAGCAAAGGTTTGGTCAGTCCAATGTACACGGTATTTAAAACGGACTCGATCATTGATGACGGCTACCTCTATAAAGTCTTAAAAACAAAAACTTATAAGCATATCTTCCGGGTAAGCACGAGTGCATCGGTTGATAGAAGGGGAAGTTTGAGATGGAAGGAATTCGCCAAGCTTCCTATCCCATTGCCACCAGCCGATGAGCAGCAGAAAATCACCAGAGATTTAAACACCGTTCGGAAGGAAATCGATCTCCTGAAAAAATTGTTGGAAGCCTACCGTAAACAGAAACGCGGCCTGATGCAGAAATTGTTAACCGATCAGTGGCGGGTGAAAACCATGTAAGGGCAGGCTCCCGTTTCTGCCCATAATTCCGACCGGATGATGTGAGCGAATCCCCGGCATATTACGGAGAAGAATCATGGATGATGTGAACGGTTTCCGTTTCAACGAAAAATACCTCTCCCAGATCCCGGCGCTACAACTATTGATCAACTTGGGCTTTGAGTACCTGACCCCCGCGAAGGCACTGGCCGCCCGTCTGGGAAAGACAGGGAACATCCTCTTGGAAGGGGTTCTCCGCGATCAGCTCAAGCTGCTCAATCGCATCCATTACAAGGGGCGCGAGTTTCTCTTTAGCGAAGAGAACATCCAGACGGCCATCCAGAAACTCAAGAACGTCAAATACGACGGCCTGCTCAAGACCAACGAGGCGGTCTACGATTTGATCACTCTGGGAACAGCCCTGGAGCAAACGATTGAGGGCGATTCCAAGAGCTTCAACCTGAACTACGTCGACTGGCGAAACCGGGAGCGGAATGTCTTCCACGTGACTGCCGAATACAGCGTGGAACGTTCCCGCAGCACGGAAACGGCCCGCCCGGACATCGTCCTGTTCGTCAACGGCATCCCGCTGGCGGTTATTGAGTGCAAGTCCCCCAAGGTGGGGATCGCGCAAGCCGTCTCCCAGTCCATCCGAAACCAGAGCGACGATTACATCCCCAAGCTCTTCGCCTCCGTGCAACTGGTGATGGGCGTTAGCAAGAACGCGGCGCGATACGCGACCGTGGGCTCTTCGGCCAAATTCTGGGGCATCTGGAAGGAGCTGCGGGACCGGGAGGAGGACGTCGCTGGTTTTGTCGAGAAAAACCTTACCGACGAACAGAAGGCGGAGCTCTTCAGGGGCGAGTTTTCCGTTTGCCGCGCCTTCTTCGACGCCCAGGAGGCGGAGGGAAACCGGCTCATCACAGAGCAGGACAAGGTGATCCACAGCCTGTGCCGTCCGGAGAGGCTGCTGGAGCTGGCCTACAAATTCATGGTTTTCGACGGCGGCATCAAGAAGATCGCCTATTACCAGCAGTACTTTGTCGTTCGATCCACCCTGGAGCGGATCAAGCAATTCGACGGGGAAGGCCGGCGCAAAGGCGGGATCATCTGGCATACACAAGGGTCGGGTAAATCTCTGAGCATGGTTATGCTGACCAGAAATATGGCCCTCGATCCGGAGATACCCAATCCGCGCATCGTCCTGGTGACGGACCGCGATGATCTGGACAAGCAGTTGAAAAACACCTTTGCCGCCTGCGGGCTGGACCCGAACCGGGCCACTTCGGGAAAGAACCTGCTGGAATTGGTGGCGGAGAAGAAGGCGGGCATTGTCACGACGCTGATCCACAAGTTCGACAAGGCGTTGAATCAGAAAAAATATCAGGACGACTCCGCCGATATCTTCATGCTGATCGATGAAAGCCACCGGACTAATTTCGGTTCCTTCTCGGCACGGATGCGCCAGATGTTTCCCAAGGCCTGCTATCTTGGTTTCACCGGCACCCCATTGCTGAAAAAGGAGAAGAACAGCTTTGTCAAGTTCGGCGGATTGATTGAACCGCACTACTCAATCCATCAGGCGGTGGAAGACAAGGCGGTCGTCCCGCTGCTCTACGAGGGCCGCCATGTGGAGATAGAACAGAACAAGGCCGCCATCGACCTCTGGTTTGACCGCCACACCCAGGGGTTGACCCGGGAACAGCAGGCCGATCTGAAGCGGAAATACGCCCGCGCCGAGATGCTCAACAAGGCGGATCAGGTCATTTACATGCGCGCCTTCGATATCAGCGAGCATTACCGCGCCGCCTGGCAGGGGACCGGATTCAAGGCGCAGCTTGTCGCGCCGAGCAAGGCGGCGGCCCTGAAGTATCATGAGCATCTGACCGATGTCGGCTTTGTGACCTCGGAAGTGCTTATCTCGCCACCGGATACCCGCGAAGGCTATGAGGAGACGGACGAAGAACCCACGGACGAGGTGGTCAAATTCTGGCAGAAAATGATGAAACGCTTTGGGAAAGAGGAAGAATACACCAAGCAGATCATCAACCGGTTCAAGTTCGGATCGGAACCGGAAATCCTGATCGTGGTCAGCAAGCTGCTGACCGGTTTCGACGCGCCGCGCAACATCGTCATCTACCTCTGCAAGGAGCTGAGGGAGCACTCGCTCCTGCAGGCCATCGCCCGCGTGAACCGGCTGCATGAAGACAAGGAATACGGATTCGTTGTCGATTACGTGGGCCTGCTGGGCGAACTGGACAGGGCCTTGACCATGTACAGCGCCTTTGAGGGGTTTGACGAGGAAGACCTGACAGACACGCTGACATCGGTCCAGGCGGAGGTGAAAAAACTGCCCCAGCATTACTCCGATCTCTGGGACCTCTTCAAGGAAATCAAGAACAGCCGCGATGAAGAGGCTTACGAGGTCCTGCTGGCCGACGCTGCGTTGCGGGAAGATTTCTACCGAAGACTGGCCGAATACTGCAAGACATTCGGGATCGCGCTTTCGACGGAAGCGTTTATCATGGGGATCGACGAGGAAAAGCTGCGGCGCTACAAGGCCGATCTGAAACGTTTCCAGAACCTGAAGGCCTCCGTGAAGCTCCGCTACGCCGAATCCATCGATTACCGGGATTATGAGCCGAAGATCAAGAAACTGCTCGATACGCACATCCAGGCCAACGAAGTCATCCAGTTGAATGAACCCGTGAACATCTTCGACACCAATCTATTCACGGCGGTGAAGGAGGAACGAGGGGTCTACGGGAAAAGCACGGCCGCCAAAGCGGA
>JAPLJX010000127.1 GCA_026388375.1 Deltaproteobacteria bacterium | reverse complement strand
ATCGCGAAGACGCTAAGTTGTTGCTTCGCCCACCCCCTGCCCCCCTCCCGTCAAGGGAGGGGGATATACGAAAGAAAAAGTGTTACAGGACACTAGGCTCTCCGGGTTTTCCCTCCCTGCCCAACGGGTCAAATGCATTGTATCCGTTTGTTTACATTGCCTGAAACGTATATGTACCGGAAGAGGATAACCATTGATTATTGATTATATGATTATTATTAATTTGACCCATACATTGACTGCACTATAAATGGCGTAAACTTTCTGGAACGAGCGCGTGTGAATGCTCCCCTTCGGGGGTAAAGGCGGACCGTTATTTCATTGACTCACAAGGCCGCTCATCATATCCTTTCCTGCTCGCAAAAGAGCCCTTTTATCCAATATAAGGAGCGAGACGATGGTCGATGATAAAATCAAGGTGATTGTAGAAGCTGCAAGGGATGCGATCGCAAAAAATCTCGCAACGCTCGTGAGGATACCGAGCTGCACCGGTTCGGAGGGAAAGGCCCAGGAGTATGTGGCCGCGCAGTACCGGGGATTGGGTCTGGATCTCGATATCTGGGAACCGGATGTCAGAGAACTGTTTAAAAAGTATCCTGATGTAGCGCAGTACCCGAGCCATTGGGAACATGATCTGATTCTTCCCTATCAAGACCTGCCGACCTTTGAAGCCTGGATGGCATCCGGCAAGACGGATGTTCTGAATTACAAAGGTCGCCCTAATGTGGTCGGCATCTGGAAGGGATCCGGCGGGGGCAAATCGCTCATCCTGAACAGCCATATCGATACCGTGACCATTGAGCCCGCCTCCGACTGGCGTTACGATCCGTTCGGCGCCGAGAGCGGAGACGGCATCATGTACGGCCGGGGAACCTCGGATTGCAAGGGGGGGATCATCGCCGCCATCGAGGCGGTCCGTTGCCTCCAGAGCCTGGGCATCCGGCTTCGGGGGGATGTGATCCTGGAGAGCGTTGTCAATGAGGAGCATGCAGGCAATGGAACGCTGGCCTGTATTGCGAAGGGATATGTCGCGGATGCCGTCATTTCCGGGGAGCCTTCCGACAATCAGATCAGGGTCGGTTCCTGCGGGGGGGTGTACTGGGGCATAACATTGGCGGGGCGGGTTCTGCACACAAAGGGCCGCTGGGAGGGAGATATCCTGAGGGGAGTCAGTGCAATCGAAAAGCTGCCGGTGGTCATCAATGCCCTGCTGGAGATGGAAGCGGAGCAGAATACCGTAACCGTGAGCGATGTCTATCGTGGAATGAAACCGTTCAGTATCACCATGGGCAGGGTCTGGGGCGGCTCTTACGATACGGCCAGCGCCGCTGCCTGCACCCTCCGCGGCAGCGTCTATTTCGGTCCCGACGTCGGGTCCGTGGGCACGGTGATGAGTGAGATCAAAAAGCATGTGGCCGCAAGCGCCGGGCGGGATCCGTGGTTGCGGGAGCATCCTCCGGAGATCCTTTTCTATCATCACGATGATGCCCATTGGATGGATCCGGGTGTGGAAATCGTTCAGGTGATCCAGCAGGCCGGGGAGCAAGTGCTGGGACGGAAACCTCCGGTTGTCGCGGGGATGTCGGCTAATGACTGCCGCCACCAGGCGAACCAGGGCAAAATGGCAGCCGCAGTCTTTGGTCCCGGCACCGGCAACCAGGCTCACACGACCAACGAATCCATCCGGATCGATGATCTCATCCATAATATTGAGGTCCTGGCGGCGGCCATCTGTCGGTGGAGTCAATAGGACTCGATCAATTAACGTTTTCCCGGGAGTTCATTTTCGAGAATGCTAAATGGAAAAGGAGGCTTTATGAAAAGATGTGGTGGAAAATGGTCATTCGTGTTTTTTCTGGTTGTGTTGTCAGTTGCCGTGTTCCTGGCGACGACTGCCGGCTTTGCCCAGACTCCGAAGCGGGGCGGCTGGCTCAAGGTCGCGACCGACGATACCGCCATGGGTCTGGATCCGCACCTGAGCATCACCAACTCCACGTTTACTTTTGAGGAAAGGCGTCAAATTCCACAATGGTCAGGAAATGACGGCTGATGATGTGGTCTTCTCGTTCCAGCGCATCCTCGACCCCAAAACCGGTTCCCCGTCGTCGGCCACCTTTGAGTTGATCAAGTCCGTCGAGGCTACCGATAAATATACCGTGAAAATCATCCTGAAAAAAACGATGCCGGCCTTTTTGAACTACTGTGCCTTTGTCAGAAATTCGGCCATCGTGCCCAAGGAGGAGGTCCTGAAGCGGGGGACCCTCCAAAAGGATATGATCGGTACTGGGCCCTTCAAGCTGAAGGAATACAAGCATGGGGTGAGCGCCACCTTTGTCCGGAATGAAAACTACTGGGAAGCCGGTCTTCCCTATCTCGACGGGTTCGATTTTGTCGTCATCAAGGATGAGGCTTCGCGCCTCGCAGGCATCCGCAAGGGCGTTCTCGACATCGGCTGGTTGAAGGGCGTCGATATGGCGGATATGGCGGCCAAGACCCCCGGAACGAGGCTGATCGAGAGCGCCGCCGCCAGGCAGGGCCGCTTCTGGCTCAATAACAAGACATTCCCGTTCAACAACCTGAAATTGCGTCAGGCCGTCGCTGCCTCGCTTGACTTCCAGGCGATCATCGACAAAGTACTCCTCGGCCACGGATCCTTCACGACGTTAATCCCCCCCAGCGAGGGCGATTTCATCCTTTCCCAGGATGAGATCAAAAAATTGCCTTTCTACCGGCAGGATTACCCCCTGGCCAAGAAACTCCTGACCGAGGCCGGCTATCCGAACGGCTTTGAATTCACCATCATCACCTCGCCCCACAGCCCGGATTATGTCCCGGCCTGCGAGATCATCCAGCAGCAGCTGGCCAAGGCGGGTATCAAGGCAAAGATCCAGCAGATGGAGTGGGGCGCATTCCAGAAGATCCGGAGGAATGTCGATTTTCAGGCCAACTTCTTTGCCGGAAGCTGGCGGGCCGATGCGACGGATTATTTTTACACCTACATGCATGGGGACTCCCCGGCCAACGAGACCGGGGCCAACGATCCGGAAATCAATAAACTGATGGATCTCTGCCTGACCACGGTGGATCAGGATAAGAGGAAGGACTATTTCAAGCAGCTCCAGTATAAGTTCGCGGAAAAGGTGATTGGAATCTTTCCCTATGCCATGCCTTCCCGTTTCGAGATCGTGGCGGATTATGTGAAGGGATATTTCTTCATGCCCAACGACGGCCGTGCCTACCTGAGGCAGACCTGGATCGACAAAAAATAAGCCGACAGGAATCCGGCTGCCGGGTGATGGCCCGGCAGCCGGAGCACCTCTTCCCGGGAGCGGAATATGTTCAGGTACATCCTTTATCGCCTGGCGGCCATGATCCCCGTATTGCTCGGGGTGTCGCTCCTCGTTTTTTCCCTTTTCTGGGTTGTTCCCGGAGATGTTGTCGACATCATGACGGGGGACAACTCCTGGGGAGACCCTTCTGCCGCGGAAGCCGTGAGAAAAAGCCTGAACCTCGACAAACCGTTTTATGTACAGTACGGCCTGTGGCTGGGGAAAGTCCTCCGGGGAGACTTTGGGGTTTCTTTCATCTCCGGGCAGAACGTGTTGTCTGAAATCCTGCAAAGGATTCCCGTCAATTTCCAGATGATCGCTATGGCCATGCTCTTTATCGTCCTGATCGGCATACCCGTCGGGATTTTGTCCGCTTACCGGCAGTTCTCCTGGTTTGATCATATGGTGCGCTTTGCCACCACACTGGGATATTCGATTCCCAATTTCTGGGCGGCAACGATTGTTGTTCTGCTGGGTTCGGTCTATTTCAAGTGGCTGCCTGTTCTCAGTTATGTTCCTTTTTCGGAGGATCCTCTCGGCAACATCAAGTCCATGCTCCTGCCGGGATTTGTCCTTGGCCTGAGCGCGCTCGCTTTCGTCACACGCCTTGCCAGGTCGAGCTCCCTGGACACGTTACGGCAGGATTGGACCTGATGATGGCTACCGGGGGGATCATGTTTCTGGCGGTCGTTAATGTGGTTGTCAGCCTCCTGGTTGATATCACCTACACCTTCCTTGACCCGAGGATCAAGTATTAGGAACGGATGATGGAAGAGAAGAACGGTTCGATAGACTCCGAGGGGGTGATCCTTTCGCCCTGGCGGTTAGGCTGGAAGAGCTTCAGGCGGGACAAGATCGGCATAGCCGGCGCCCTGATGGTTTTATTGCTTATCATCGTTTCTCTCTTTGGCAACTATCTTTTGCCCTATACCCCGCTGGAAATGATTTACCAGGATTCCTTTAAGGGACCAAGCTCGACGCACTTCATGGGAACCGATCGCTTCGGCAGGGACCAGTTCAGCCGCATCATTGCGGGAACGCAAACCTCGATGACGGTCTCCTTTGGCACGGTCGCCATCTCGACCATCCTGGGGGTATTCATCGGCCTGATTTCCGGTTACTTCGGCGGCAAGACCGACAGCATCATCATGCGGATCCTGGACGTCGTGTTTGCCTTTCCCACCATCCTGCTGGCCATGGCGGCCGTGGCCGCTTTCGGCCCCAATCTGCTGAACCTCATCCTCATCATGGGAATGATCTTCAGCGCAAGGTTTGCCCGGGTCGTCAGGGGCTCCGTACTGTCCGTGAAGGAGAAGGATTTTATCGAAGGGGTGCGATCCGTCGGTGCCAGGGATTCAACCATCATGTTCAAATTCATTCTGCCCAATGTGCTCAGTCCGGTCATTGTCCAGGCCACCTTCAATCTTTCCACGGCAATCATGACGGAGGCGGGGTTAAGTTTCCTCGGCTTGGGGACGCAACCGCCGCAGCCTTCCTGGGGACAGATGCTCAATGAGGCCCGGGCCTACATGGAAGTGGCGCCCTGGCTGGCGATCTTTCCGGGAATCGCGATCATTTTTGCCGTTCTTGCCTTTAATTTCTTTGGAGATGGACTGAGAGATGCCCTCGATCCCCGGTTATCGCAACGGTAGACACTCCGTGGCGGATGAAATGAACGATCAGCTCGTGCAGAAAACCGTCCTCAAGGTTTCGGGCCTCAAGACCCATTTTTTTACGAGCGAAGGGGTCATGAAGGCCGTGGACGGGGTTGACCTGGACGTGAAAAGCGGAGAAATTCTCGGAATAGTGGGGGAATCAGGATGCGGAAAGAGTGTCACCGCGCTTTCCATCCTGCGACTGATCCAATCGCCGCCCGGCAGGATCGTCGATGGCGCCATTGAGTTTCAGGGCCGGGATATCCGGATGCTCAGCGACCGGGAGATACGGAAGATCCGGGGTGAGAAGATATCGATGATATTCCAGGATCCCCTGACCTCCCTCAATCCGGTTCTGAAAATCGGCTACCAGATCGCGGAGGTGTTCCGGTTTCACCGGGGCCTCGATCGGGCGAAGGCCCTGGCTGCATCGATCAACATGCTCAAGACGACCGAGATCCGTTCTCCGGAAGAGGTCGTCTTTCGGTATCCCCACGAGCTGAGCGGCGGTATGCGCCAGCGGGTGATGATCGCCATGGCCCTGGCCTGTAAACCGGCTCTGCTGATCGCCGATGAACCGACGACGGCCCTGGACGTCACGGTTCAAGCCCAGGTCCTGAAACTGATCAAGCAGCTTTGCCGGGAACATGATACAGCGGTTATGCTGATCACCCATGACATGGGTGTGGTGGCCTACATGTGTCAGCAGGTGGCCGTCATGTATGCAGGTCGGGTCGTGGAGCATACGGATGTCTTTTCGCTCTTCAACACCCCGGCCCATCCTTATACGGAGGGTTTGTTGTTCTCTCTTCCCAGGCTGGGCGGAAAGCAGAGACGCCTTGCCTCCATCAGCGGCCAGCCTCCCCATCTGCATCGGTTGCCTCCCGGCTGTTCCTTTTCGCCCCGCTGCCGGTATGTACAGGAGAAATGCAGGAACGAAGCGCCGGAACTGATCAGCGTCCATGAGGGTCACCGGGTCCGTTGCCATTATCCGATCAAGAGAGAGGATATATGACAGGCCAAAAAGATTTCATCCGGGTGAAGGACCTCAGCAAGTATTTTACGATCGGGAAAGATAGCGTCCTGAAGGCGGTGGACGGGGTCACCTTCGGCATTGGCAGAGGGGAGGTTCTGGGACTCGTAGGAGAATCCGGATGCGGGAAAACGACTATCGGGAGATTAATCCTGAGACTCCTTCCCCTGACAGCCGGGGAAGTCCGTTTCGATGAAACCGATATCCACACGATATCGAAATCGGCACTGCGCCTCCTGCGGCGCCGGATGCAGATCGTTTTCCAGGATCCCTATTCCTCTCTCAATCCCCGCATGACGATCGGCAACACGCTCACCTTCCCGATGAAGGTGCAGAATCTCTACCGGGGGGAAAGAAAAGAGCGGGTTGCCTATCTCCTGGAGCGCGTGGGGCTCAAATCTTCCGATATGAATCGCTATCCTCATGAATTCTCGGGCGGGCAATTGCAGCGCATCGGGATTGCGAGGACTCTGGCCGTGAATCCGGAATTCATCGTGGCAGACGAGCCGGTCTCTGCCCTCGATGTTTCGATCCAGTCTCAGGTGCTGAACCTTTTCAAGGAACTGCAGGAGGAATTCCATCTGACTTTCCTGTTCATCTCGCATGACCTCAGCGTCGTGGAATTCATCAGCGACAGGATTGCCGTATTATACATGGGACGGATCGTCGAACTGGCCCCGAAAAACATCCTCTACAAGTCTCATCAGCATCCCTATACGAAAATTCTCCTCTCATCGGTGTTTCTTCCCGATCCCAACATCATGCAGGCGAGGGTTGCCTGCGAGGTTGCAGGTGAGGTTGCAGGTGAGGTTGCAGGTGAGGTTACCAGCCCGATCAACCCGCTCCCGGGATGCCGGTTCTACAGTCGCTGCCCGAGTCGGCTGGAAGCCTGCAGGGAAACGGATCCGGAACTCCGGGAGATTCAGCCTGGTCATTACGTCTCCTGTCATCTTCTTTAAGCCATCATCGCTCGAATTTAATCTCTTCGGGTGATATTCCCCGAAGCTTGCTTCGTTCCTTGATGTCTTAGATACCCAGCAGTTTGCTGCGGGGAGGTTCATTCGATAACCAGGAGAGAAAGGGAGCTGAATCATGAAGGTATTGTGTCTGGGCGGTGCGGGCAAAATCTGCCGCGAATCCACACTGGATCTGGTGCAGTTTTCGGATTTCGAAGAGATTACGATCGGGGATTACGACGAAAAGGTAGGCCGGGAGGTTGTCGCCTGGCTCAACGATCCCCGGGTCAATTTCAAGAAGGTCGATGTCAAGGAAAAGGCCGCGGCCGTGAAAATTATGAAGGATTACGACATTGTCATGGATGGGACGACGATCACCTTGAACGGTCTGAGCACCGCCTGCATCGCGGAGGCGGGCTGTCACGGGATCAACCTGAACGGCTTCGGCGAGGAGTATCCGTATGACCCGGTCTTCAAGAAACACGGCCGGACCCATGTCCCCGGTTTCGGCATGACGCCCGGGACCACCGACATGATGGCGAAGTATGCGATCGACCGCCTCGACACGATCGACACGGTCCGCATCAGCCACGGCGCCTTCCGCCCCATCGCCTTCTCGGCATCGATCACGGAAACGACCAGTTACGAGTACGACCCGAATCTTCCCGGCCGCGTGGTGTATGAGGACGGGCAGTTCGTCCAGGTGTCCCCGTTCGCGAGGCCGCTCGATGTGGAGCTGCCCGGTCCTTACGGGACCCATCCCCAGTACATCATTCCCCATTCGGAGACGAAGACGGTGGCCGCTTATCTGGAGGAGCAGGGGAAACGGGCTCGCCTGATCGAGGTCCGCGGGACCTGGCCCCCGCAAAACATGCAGCTTGTCCGGGTCCTCTACGACTGGGGGATTCTGCGAAACGACAAGATCAAGATCGCGGGCGCCGAGATTGGGATCATGGATGCGGTGTCGGCCTATCTGATGCAGTATCCGGTCGGACAGGAAACGAAACTCTACGGATACGCCCTGCATATCGATGTGACGGGGACGAAGGATGGCAAGAAACTCCGGTATCTCCTGACGCACACGCACCCGGCTTCGGACGGCTCGGTTTCGGGCTGGGAAAAGCTCCGGGCCTATACCCGGTGCGTGGGAATCCCGATGGGGATCGCGACGGCCCTGATTGCGAAGGGGAAGGTGAAACGGACGGGTGTCGTCGTGCCCGAGTTCGCGTTCGACCCGGAGGAGATCTTCCGGGAGCTGGAGAAACGGCGGATCTTCATCCATATCAACGTTACGAATTTGTAGCCATTCGCCGGATGGTCGTCCTTATCTCATCCGGGCGACCAGCCGGCGAAAAATTGACGTCCGACTCTCCGGATTTTTCCGCCCTGCCCAACGGGTCAAATGCACTCCATCCGTTTGTTTATATTATTTGAAACGTAGATGCACCGGAAGAGGATAACCATTGATTATTGATTGTATGATTATTATTAATTTGACTCATACATTGACTGCACTATAAATGGCGTAAACTTTCTGGAACGAGCGCGTGTGAATGCCCCCCTTCGGGAGTAAAGGTTCTCCTTGTCTATCTTTGACAGGCCGTCGCGATTTTGTTATGAGTCAAACCGATTTCAGCTTCTGAAATAGCATAGGGGATTCTTGAGTCAACAGGATGTGAAAGGAGGTGACACAACTAAGGATTACGGCTTCTGAAAATTAACATTTAATGCATTAAATTTAATTGGAGGAAAATCATGAAAGGAAAGTTTATTGCAGTCGTCGTCGCCGCGATCTTCTCGGTAGTGCTTGCCGGCAGCGCCATTGCGGAGGATATCAATGCCTATATGGGCACCTCTCCGGACAACAACGCCAAGATCGCCAAATTCATCAAAGACAAAACAGGCATCACCGTCAACCAGACCTTCCAGTCCTTCGGGGAAATCGAAGCCCGCATGAAGGCCGAAGCCCCGAATTTTAACGCGGACATGGTTATCGGCTGCGGCTCGTCCACGGGCTTCCTCGCCAAGAAGAGCGGCTGGGCCGTTCCCTATGTCTCCCCGGCCTGGAAGGGTGTGCCGGAAGTATTTTTGGATGCGCAGGGCAACTGGTACAACATCGCCAACTTCTCGTTTGTCCTGGTCGCCAACAAGGACCGCCTGGCCAAGGCGGGCTACAAGATGCCGGAAAGCTGGAAGGACCTCACGGATCCAAAATGGAAGGGTGAGATCCTCATGCCCTCCCCGCTGAGTTCGGGTACCGCGAACATGATGCGGTTCTCCTTCCTGGCCCTCTACGGGGATGATGACGGCTGGAAATTCATCGAAGCCCTGGACAAGAACATCGCGTATTACACCCGCAGTGGCAATGCCCCGACGGATCTCGTCGGCAGGGGCGAATTCATTCTGGGCATCACCTCGGACGAGAACGTCAAGAAGCGCCTCGACGACGGTTATCCGCTGCTCTGGTCCATTCCCAAGGAAGGGACCTGATATGACGGCACCTGCGCCATGATCCTCAAGGGGACGAAGAAGCTCGACGCCTGCAAAAAGATCATCGATCTGCTGGGCGGTCAGGAATTCAGCGATCTCATGGCGGCCATCGGGTATGTAACGCCCCGGCCGGCGCCGAACGCCCTCTATGGAAAGACCCTGCCCAAATACATCAAACTGGATCTGGGCAAGGCGTCAGACGACAAAGCGAAGAACAATGACATCTGGAAGCAGAAGTTGAGAACCGATTTCAAATAATCTTGTTCGATTATGGGTGTCTCCCGGAGGAGAAAGATGGCGACAGCGGAATTGTCTTTGAAACTTCAGGCAAGCAGTGGAAGCAGGATAAAGGATTTCCTCAATGCAAACCTGATCAACATTCTGGCTGCAATTTTATTCCTGCTGCTTGCCTTCTTTCTCCTCTTCCCCATCATCGCGGTTCTCCTGAAGAGTTTCCGGGGGCCGTCGGGATTTACCTTGAAATATTACCAGGCATTTTTCAGCAAGCATTATTACTTTCAGTCCCTGTACAACACACTTCTCCTCGGGGTGATCAATACCGTGGTCTGCCTCGTCATCGGTTTCTGTCTCGCCTACATGACGACGCGGGGGCCCTGGATCCTGAGAAAACCGCTGAAGATCATCTCCCTCGTTCCACTGATCGCCCCCCCGTACCTGTTTGCCCTCTCGCTCATTATCCTGTTCGGTCGCAACGGCCTCATCACCCGAATGTTCGACCTCCACTGGCAGCTTTACGGCTTCAACGGCGTCGTCATCTCCCAGACCCTGGCCTTCATTCCGCTCGCCTACATGATGATCGAAAGCACATTGATGTCGCTCAACCCCAATCTCGAAGAGAGCGCCTATGACATGGGGGCGTCGGAGGCGACCATCCTCCGGACGATCACCATCCCGCTGCTCGCGCCGGGGCTGCTCAAGGCGGGGCTCCTGATCTTCGTCATGACCATCGCCGAGTTCGGCAACGCCGCCATCCTGGGCGGGCGGACCCCTTTTCTGGCGCCGGACACCTACACCATGATCACCGGGGAATCCGATTTCAACATGGGGAGCGTACTCTCCGTCGTTCTGATCGCCCCCTGCATCCTGATCTTCTTCATTCATAACTATTTATTGGAGGGAAAGAAATTTACCACGATCGGGGGCAAGCCGGTCGCTTCCGAACCGCGGAAGATCACCCCGCTGATCAAGGTCCCGTTCGTGATCATCA
>JAPLJX010000261.1 GCA_026388375.1 Deltaproteobacteria bacterium | reverse complement strand
GCCGGATTTGCCTCGTCGTCCTCTACAAGGAGTTCGATCTTCCGACCGGCCACCTGATAATTGATCTCCTCGAGGTACTGCTGAAAAGCCGCCAGCATATCCTTGCCCTGGGCGGCAAATCCACCCGTAAGGGGAGCAAGGAGGCCGATCTTGATGGGCCCTTTCTCTGCCGACCACGCGGTTAAGGGGTTGAAAACGAAGAGACACACCACCGCCGCCAAAACGGCTGACCACCATTTTTTCTTCATCGTTCCGTTCCTCCCTGTCTGTTGTCTTTTTCAACAAGAAACTCCGCTGACATCCGCCGACTATATGAAGGGGAGAGGGGTGATGTGTCAAGGGATATTTTCTATTTCTGCGGTTCAATTCCCTTGACACGCAAACCCCCTGCCCATATACTCCGACGCGATGACGGGCGCTTGAAAATCAACGTCATGAATCCGGGTGCAAACTTGGGGACGTGGAGGCGATATCGATGAAGATCACGGTAGCGGCAATTCAAACGAAGACATTTCTGGAGGCAGACGCGCAGACGAGAAATATCGAGAAGGCCCGTGAATACGTGGCGGAAGCTGCCGAACTGGGCGCAAAGTTTGTCTGCTTTCCCGAAACCTATCCGGGACCCTGGAAGGCGCCCCTGAGCTATTCTCCCGTCGAACCACTGCAGGAGATGGCGAGAAAACATGACGTCTACATCGTCGCCGGAGCCAACTGTCCCGTTCCCGGAAACCCCGGGAGAGGGTATACATCGCAGATTCTTGTGGGGCCGGACGGTTCGGTGGGAAGGTACAACCGAACGATCCCCAAAGGACCCTGGATCTATAAAGGGGGGCGTTTTTGGGACTATGATTACCAGGAGGCCGACGACCTGCCGGTGTTCGCTACACCCTTCTGCACCGTGGGAATCCTCATCTGCAGCGAGGTCTATGTCCCGGAGCTCTCCCGCCTCCTCGCTTTGAAAGGGGCGGAGATCATCTTTCTGCCCGCCGGCATCTGTAAATACGAACTTCAAGCCACCTGGCGGAATCTCATCTGGTCTCGGGCGATTGAGAACCTCGCCTATACGGTGACGTGCCAGAACATCCTCGGCGCCGAGCAGGGGCTTGCCATGATCTGCAGCCCCGAGGAGATTGTTGTCGAGTCGACGAAACCCGGAATCTTCATCGCCGAGTGCGACATCGACCGCATTCGGTGGCTCCGGCAGGAGAAGGATCTCTATGGGCCGCCCATGCCCTGGAATACGAAACCCGGCATTCTGAGGGACTGGCGCCGTTCCGAGGTGTATCGGAAGAATTGCCCCGACTGGTAGGGCAAATGACCAAATCCCTGCGCTCTTCAACGTGGTGATTCTCCGCAACGGCCGTCGGGTCACGCCGCCGGTATGTTGCGGCCTTCTCAACGGCACCTACCGCGCGGAGTTGCTGGAGCGCGGGGAGATCTCGGAAGAAACCGTGAGCCTTTCGGAACTGAAAAAGGCAGAAAAAATCTTTCTGATCAATTCCGTCCGCAAATGGCGGGAGGCATCTCTGCCCGCGGAAGACCTGATTATACCTAAAGACATTAAAGCTATTATATAGAATGGAGAGACAGTATGGATAGCAAGATTAAGGAAGCAATCTTCAGGCAGGTAGAACGGGAACCCTTTGCCAAGAAATTCGACCTGAAATTAGTTGATCTGGATGACGGCTATTCAAAAGTTGCGATGGTCTACACCCCGGATATGGAAAACATGTTTGGGAAAGCCCATGGAGGTGCGCTGTTTGCTCTGATTGATGAAGCTTTCGAAACCGCCGGCAATTCTCATGGCACTGTGGCCGTTGCCTTGAACATGAACATCAGTTATCTTGCCTCCCCTTCTACAGGCGCCACATTAACCGCGGAAGCCAAAGAAATAAACCGAACCCATAAAACAGCGGTTTATGACATAAAGGTAGTTGAAGGAGAGAGCCGTCTTCTTGCCTCTTGTCAGGCGCTTGTCTATAGGCTGGATAAACCGTTACCGTTCCTCGATCAAGATCAGGGAAAGGAAATTCGTTATGACCCCGATAAAAATGGTTTATAAGAGCGGCAGAGTAAGAATAACGATATCCGGTTGAAAAGTGCATATTTTCGGGAATTTTTTTCTGCTAAAGGATGCGTGTGCTCTTTCCTGAAAGTCGCCGATAGAACATTTTCATAAAACTAATAGAGAGGCGGTCAATAATCTCAGGGCGGTGAGGGTCTCCGGATTTAAGGAAGGCGATTTTGAGGTGGACCTGCACTGGTTCCTCGTCGATGCCTCCGGAGACAGCGTCATCATTGAATTTCCGGACGGCAGGCTCCAGGTCCACAGAAATCCGTCACCCCCCGTCATCACCAATTCCTTCTACGAGCATAGTAGGGAATATCTGGCAGATTTTAAGGGATTTGGCGGCGGCAAGCCAATTCCCATAGAAAAAGGGGAGCTGACAACGGATAACCGTTTTCTTTTCGCCTCTTATATGCTCGGCAAATATACAGAGGAGAGAAAAGGCTCTTTTGAAGCGATTTTTGATATCATGAAGACCGTTACGCAGACGGATACCCGCCACATGGAAACCTCTCAGGCCGTAACGCAGTGGACAGCGGTCTATGACCTCGATAACAGGAAACTTTCCTGGGTAAGCCGAGGGACATCTGCCGTAAGATCGATCTCTCTTGAAAAGACCGACTTCACGAATACCGGAAAGAAGACGAGGGGGATCCCTTTCGATGAAGTATTTTAAGGGGATATCCTGATCACGGCGGATCAGCAGCGGAAACAGGGTGCTCAGAGGCACCTAAATCCTGAGGCTCTTCCGGAAGGTGCCCGGTGAGTGTCCTTAACGCATGTCTTCCTGCCGACCCGTTCCGCTGGATCTTGGCGATAATATTCTTTAAGGACTCGATAGAGATCGGGAGAATGTTCTTTCATCCGGAGTGGCCGGTCAAAGAATTCTTCGGTTGCGACAGAAAAGAATTCGGCTTCATTGGTGGATCCGTAGGCGCTGAGAAATGATTTCCTGCCGGCTTTAACTTCACTTTTAAGGCGAAGGTATTCCCTTGAGCAGACGGCCACCCAGTCCTTAAATTCGTCTCGGTCTCTCAAAGGGGGAGTCCCATCGGCGGCGCCGTCCAGCATATCAAGTTTGTGGGCAAATTCATGATAGACAACGTTATGGCCCTGTTCCGGGTGGCGGCTGCCGCTGAGGACAGCATCCCAGATAAGGATGACAGGCCCTTGTTGGAAGGCTTGTCCGATAATGGGATGGGCGTCTTCGACAGGGGCAAGTGCAATTTCAAAATGACCGAGCTTTCGCTTGGGGGGAACGACAGTAGAGGGGTAAACCAGAATGGTTAAGACGTTCCGGTAAAATTCATGAGGTAGTCCGAGAAGAAGAAGGCATGCCTGGGCGGATATGGTCACCCGGATTTCGTCGGTCAGTTCAAGCCCGCCGCAACCTTCCCAATACTTTTCAGCAATGAATACCTGGATGAGTGCTTTCAGGTGAGTTTGCTCAACGGTATCGAGCATGCAATAGTGGGCGACATTACGGCGGACGATCTCTTCCCATACAGCGGGAAAGGGCATTTCAGTAAGTTTCTTTCGACGGAGATTGGAAAGCCATTGAAACATTTGGGAGCCTTGTTATAGATAGACCGTTATTATCTCGCTTCTAATGCGTGAGCAGTTTACTCCCCCTTGACCGGTGGCTTTTCTTATTCCGCCAGCAGGTGGGCGACCAGTGCCGCCCGCGGCGCCATCGCCTTCAGTTCAAGGTATTCGTGCACGGCATGCGCCCCGTCTCCCACTGCGCCGATACCGTCCAGGGTAGCCACACCAACGGACGAAGTGAAATTGCCGTCACTGACACCGCCGACATGGACCCATGGAAGTTCTATTCCGATGTCGGCCGCGATCTTTTGGGCCCTTCGGTACAATTGCAGGTTACCCTCCGTTGCTTCCAGCGGTGGACGGTTAATCCGGCCGGTCACTTTAAGGATCGCACCCGGTGTAACCGGGGCCAGACTCAGTATCTCCTGTTCGGTCCTCTGCAGTTCATCAAGACTGGCGGCTCTGAGGTCGATCCGGGCTTCGGCCTTGTCCGGCACCATGTTAAAGACAGTGCCGCCGTTGATGACCCCGACGTTGACGGTGGTAGCGACCGAATAATTGGTCAGCGCTTGCAGTTTCAAAATCTGGTAGGCGAGTTCGGTGACCGCGCTGATGCCCTGTTCGTGGTCGTTGCCGGCGTGGGCCGTCCGGCCGGTCACCATCAGATGATAGATGCCCCAGCCCTTTCGTGTCAGTTTTACGGCGCCAGCGGCCCCGAACGTCGGTTCCGGCACGAGTACGAAGCGGCTGCGCAGAGCTTCCTGCTCGATAAGCGCCCGCGAGCTCATACTGCCGGATTCCTCATCCGTATTGCACAGGAATACAATTTTGTGGTCTGGCCGGATGTTGAGTTCGATGATCGCTTTCAGTGCAAAAAAGGCCTGGACTGTCCCGCCTTTCATGTCATAGACGCCCGGTCCGTAAGCCCTGCCGCCCTCGACGCGGAAAGGGCGCCTGGCCAGTTCCCCTACCGGCCAGACGGTATCCAGATGGCACAGGATCAGTACCTGCTCATCGCCGCTGCCCCAGGTGGCCCGCAGATGATTGCCAACGTTCGGCTGTAAAAATTCGACATGGGCACCGATTTGGGCGAACCGACCCGCCATATACTGCACCAACCGATACACCGCCTGTTTGTCGGCCGATGGGGTCTCCATCTCCACCATGTCGCGCAGCATCGCGATCATGGCGTCCTGCTGTTTCAATAAGTGATCGACATACAAGGACATGCTTTCATTCTCCCCGCCCATTTCATTTAAATCAGCCCTCATCGCTTACCTGGGGGATGATGGCCCGCTTCCGGCGCAGCCAGGGCACCAACGGATAGGCCAGAAGGAGGAACGAGATCAGCATCAGAACACCGGAAATCGGGCGGGTGACGAAAATCATGGGGCTCCCCGCCGAAAGCAGAAGGGAGCGGCGGAGGGCGGCCTCCAGCATCGGGCCCAGGACCAGCGCCAAAATCAGCGGAGCCGCCTCGTATTCGAATTTTTTGAAGAGATACCCCAGAAGCCCGAAGCCGACCATAATCAGGACTTCAATGACGCTGTTGTTGAGACTGTACGCGCCGATCAGGCAGAAGAGCAGGATCAGCGGGAAAAGAATCGGGTACGGGACTTTGAGGATCCGGACCCACAGCCCGATCAGCGGCAGGTTCAGGATCAGCAGCATGACGTTACCGATGTACATGGAGGTCACCGCACCCCAGAAAAGGCCTGGTTGCTCCTGGACCAGCATCGGCCCCGGCTGCATGCCGTGGACCATCATCGCCCCCAGCAGGATGGCCATCACCGAGTTGGCCGGAATCCCCAGCGTGAGCAGCGGGATGAATGCGCCCGCCGTGGCGGCGTTGTTGGCGGCCTCCGGGCCGGCCACGCCCTGGATCATGCCGGTGCCGAACTTCTCCGGAGTCTTGGAGACCTTCTTCTCCACGGCATAGGACACGAAGGAGGAGATGACGGCCCCCCCGCCCGGCAGGACCCCGAGAAAGAAGCCGATAAACGTCCCGCGGATGATCGCCCAGATCGAATCCTTCCAGTCTTGCAGGGTGGGCAGCAGATGATGAATCTTGGTTTCAAAGACCGACCGCTTGATCGACTGCTCCACATTGAGCAGGACCTCGGCGATGCCGAAAAGGCCCATCACCGCGGGGACCATGCCAACGCCGTCGGAAAGCTCGACGATATCCATCGTAAAGCGCGCCGACGCGGTCATGCCGTCCAACCCGATGGAGCCCAGAAAAAGGCCGAATGCGGCCATCAGCAAGGCCTTCCACATCGGCCCGCTGGCCAGGAACGTGAGGATCGTCAGGCCCATGATCCTCAGGGAAAAATATTCCGGCGGCCCGCACTTCAAGCCCATCTCGGCGAGCGGCGGGGCGATCAGCATCAACCCGACGACCCCCAGCGTACCGGCAATGAAGGATCCGAAGGCAGCGATGCCGAGCGCCGGACCGGCCCTTCCCTTCCGGGCCATCTGGTAACCGTCCAGGCAGGTGACCACCGAAGCGGCTTCCCCGGGAATGTTTACCAGGATGGAGGTGGTGGAACCGCCGTACATCGCCCCGTAGTAAATCCCGGCGAGCATGATAATCGCGGAGACAGGGGTCATGTGGAAGGTCGTGGGCAGCAGCAGGGAGATGGCCGCCACCGGCCCCAGTCCCGGCAGCACCCCGACAAGGGTGCCGAGCAAAACCCCGATAAAGCAGAAGAGGAGGTTGTTCCACTGCAGGGCGACCTGGAAGCCCAGAATGATGCTTTGAATATAATCCATGGCCGCTCCTTAAAAGCCCCAGGGGCCTGGGGGAAGCTGCGTTTTCAGCCAGACATTGAAAATGGCGAACGCCCCGAGGGCCGTCCCGATGGCCCCGACAATCACCACGGACCAGCGCTGCGGCTCCACGGCCCGCAACAGAAAGCCGATGAAGAGGACCGTGCACAGGAGGAAGCCCAAGGGCTTCATCAGCAGGGCATAGGCAAAAAGGGCCGCCATGACAAGAAGCGGTTTTTGCCAGAGGACTCCCCGCAAGATCGGCGTCCACCCGGTCCCTTTGCACCGCTTGAGGGTCGCTTGGATCAGCCCGATCAATGCCAGCAAAGCGATGGCGCAACCGGCCAGGAATGGTAAAAAGCCTGTACCGGGGGATTCGAGCGGCCCGAGGCCGTAGCGCACGGAGCCGAGGGCGACCGCGCTGCCCACGGCAATCCAGATCGCCCCGCTGACTTGGTCGTTGTTGAACTTGGCCATGGAATCCGGACCGTTACTCTTTCCGCAGACCCAGGTTTCGGATCAATGTTCCGACCTCTTCGTTCATCTGGACCAGGTGCTTGTCCAGCTCCTGGGGACCTCGGTAGAGGAGAGGTTGATCCACCTGATTGCTTACTTTGATGAAATCCGGATCGTCCATCGCCTTTTTGAAGGCTCCGTGCAGCGTGTCAACGATCTGGGGGGGAAGCCCCTTGGGGCCGATGATGGAGATGAGACTGGGGGCGGTAATCTTATAGCCCAGTTCAAGCAGGGTCGGCGCATTGGGGAAATCGGTCATCCGTTTTTCCCCGTAGACCGCCAGCAGCCGCAGCCGCCCCGACTCCACATGTTTTTTCCACTCCGTGGTCTGGGAAATCGCCTCCACGTGGCCCCCCATCAGGGCCGAGGTCGCCGGGCCTCCGCCATCGAAGGGAACGTGGATCCATTTGATCTTTTCCTGGATTGCCAATCGCTCCATGACCAGATGTTGCGGCGTCCCGGCCCCGGCCGTGGCGTAACGGATCTTCCCCGGGTTGACCTTAGCGTAGTCGATGAACTCCCTGAAGGTCTTCCAGGGAGAATCCGACTGCACGACCAGCCCGTACACATAGACGGCGTACTGCATGATCGGGGTGAAATCCTGGGCCGAGTCGTAGGGGACCTTGCGCATGTGCTGGCTCAGGACCGCGCCGCTGGGGAGAATGCCGATCGTATACCCGTCGGGCTTCTCGGTCTTCAGCAGGGCGACGGCGACCGCCGAACCGCCCCCCGGCTTGTTCACCACCACGACCGGCTGTCCCAGGATCTTGGAAGCGGCGCTCACGAGCGGCCGGGCGCAGATATCCGTTGTCCCTCCCGCGGGATAGCCGACAATGAAATTGATGGATTTGGTGGGATACTTTTCCTGAGCCGGGGCAAAACCGGGCAAAGCAAGCATGCAGACCAAGAGGAAAAAACACTCTCCACCGACCATCCCCATTCCCATCCTCAACCATTGGCGCGTTGCGATTTTCATCCTAAGACCTCCTTGATTGATAATTGAGTCAAGTATCTGTTAATTCCCAGTATCCATATCATAATTATTCAGAATAAGTATTAGAACTTACACAACGGCAATCGGCCTCACGGGGGAACCTGTTCCTCCCTTTATTTTAAGAGGAAGGGCAATGAAGAGGAAAGTAAAAACCCCTTCCCGCGCCAGCTCTTCGAGATTGAGCATTTCCATGATCTGGATTCCGTTCTGCACAAGAAGGATCACATGGCATGGCAGATGGTGGGGAGGGACCCTGTCGTAGGCTGTCGTGTCGGAACCGGTAAAGGCAACCTTCTTCTCCGCAAGATAGCGTGCGCCGCTCTCAATCACGCCCGGCGCCCCCTTCTCTATGGAGACGTATTTCTGCCGGTCGTCCCAGTACTTGATCCATCCCGTTCTCACGAGGACCACATCGCCCTCGGCAATCTCCACGCCTGTGACCCCGGCGGCGCGCTCCATCTCGTCCTTTCCGATGCCGAAGTCGTACGGCAGCACTTCAAGGCCGACAGAACGGGGTATGTCGAGGAGCACTCCCCTTCTCACGATCGGCGGCGTCGTGTCGATGCCCATGACGTGAAGTCCGTCCTGATAGCTCTGCAGGTCCGTGATGTCGACATGGCCACAGGCGACGGAACGGCACGCCACGTGAGCTTTGGCATCCAGGTGTGTCCCCGTATGCCCACCCATGACGAAGAGGTCGTTGCAGAAGCTCACCCTCTCTTCCGTAAGTGTAATGTCGCCGTGTTTCTTGGTCAGCGTGTAAGCAAAGGGCGGCTGGTTCGGATGGTGCGGCATACCGGTAAAGTACGGCATCCCGAGGTCGAAAATCCTTGCCTTATCAAGCAGCTCCTTCATGTATAGCTGCATCTTTCCTCCCTGGTCAGCGGTCCGTTAGGCTCTTTGCAATGACGAGTTTCTGGATCTCGGTAGTGCCTTCGTAAATTAGAAGAGCTCTATTCTCGCGGGAGTTCTTTCTTCATGATCTTTCCCGTCGGGTTCTTCGGCAGCTCCTTGACGAAAGCGATTTTCGGAATCTTGTACGGGGCAAGGTTTTTCTTGCAGTGTTCCACCAGTTCCTCCTCGGTCGCCGTCACACCCGGTTTCAGTGTGATAAAGGCCTTCGGAACCTCGCCCTTTACTGGGTCCGCCACGCCGATGACCGCCGCTTCACTGACGGCTCCGTGCGCATGGATGACCTCTTCTATTTCTTTCGGGTAGATGTTGTAGCCGCCCGATATGATCAGCTCCTGTTCCCTGCCGACAATGTAGAAATAACCGTCATCATCTCTGTAAGCGTGATCCCCGGTATAGACCCACCCGGCCCTTATTTTCTTCCGCGTTTCAGCGGGGAGTTTGAAGTATCCCTTCGTGGCGTTCGGACCCCGGAAGACGATATTCCCCACTTCATTCGGCGGGACTTCATTCCCGTCCTTGTCTACCACCTTGGCGGCCACTCCGGAGACGGTAATGCCGACCGAACCGGGTTTGCGTACTCCGTAGACGGGGTTGGCAGTGACAAGGCCGGTCGATTCGGTCAGGCCGTAAACTTCAATCACTTCAGCCTGGAAGGCCTCTTCCCACTTCCTCAGGACATCGACCGGAAGG
>JAPLJX010000244.1 GCA_026388375.1 Deltaproteobacteria bacterium | reverse complement strand
CCCATGATCGCCACCGAAGAGGGGATCAACGCCGCTTCGGTATTTCCGCATACGGGACAGGCGATGAGTTTTTGCGCTTTCTGCTCTTCGAAAGCCCCCCTGTCCTTGAACCATCCCTCGAATTTATGGCCGTCCCGACATTTAAGATCGTAGATGATCACGATTTTCCCCCGAAAATGAGTCCTGCTTTATTCCTACCATGTCGATCCCGAAAACACAAACAGGATCTTCTTTCAGGGAACCCCGGAAGTAAAGCTACCCGCCCACAGGGCGGGGCTTCCCGGCAAGGAAGCTGGCTGTTTTTTATTGTGCCCCTTATCCCCGCCTATACGGCGGGGCTTGCGGGTTGCGCTCCCGGTCGCGACACCGCAACTTGTTACGGGCACATCCGCTGCGGGGAAACGAAGATTTCGCGCTTTTTCCCATAAGCTTAAAAAAAGGATGGACAATTCATTTCAAATTGGTTATGGAGTGCCGGTGTCGGGATGTGGCCCAGCTTGGTAGGGCACTGCGTTCGGGACGCAGGAGTCGCGCGTTCAAATCGCGCCATCCCGACCATTTTTTTCACAATCCTTCCCGCCCGTTTTTACTCACCGTCTTTCCCGCCGGACACCGGCTTTCCCCGTGCACACCGCTTGACGATCGCCCCAACCTATCCCGCGGCGGAGGCCGCCTGGAAGATGGGCAGATACATGGCGATGAGCACGAAGCCGACCGCGGGCCCCAGAACACACATCAGCAAGGGTTCCAGCAGGGCGGTCAGCGCGCCGACCGCCGCATCCACCTCATCATCATAAAAATCGGCGATTTTGGATAACATGGTGTCCAGGGCGCCGGTGGCCTCGCCGACGGCGATCATCTGCACGACCATGGCAGGAAAGATGTTGGTTTCCAGCAGGGGTTCGGCGATCGTTTTTCCCTCGCTGATGCTCTGTCTTGTTTTCATCAGGGCGATTTCGATGATTTTGTTTCCCGAGGTCTTGCTCACGATACTGAGCCCTTCCAGGATCGGCACACCGCTTTGCATCATCGTGGAGAGGGTCCTCGTGAACTTGGCTACGGCCACTTTCTTCAGCAGCGGACCAAAAACCGGGGCTTTCAAGACCAGCGCATCGACGACGAGCGTCCCTTTTTCGGTCGCGTAAAACCTTTTGAATCCGAAGTAAAGCGCCACCATAAAGGCCCCTATGTAGAGGTAGTAATCCTGCAAAAACTGGCTTAAGTCCACCAGAAACTGCGTCGGTGCGGGCAGGGATCCACCCATCCCTTCGAACATTTTCTGGAACATCGGGACGACAAAAATCAGGAGTCCACCTATAATAACGACCGCGATGACCCCAACGATGATCGGGTAGGTCATGGCCCCCTTGACCGTGCTTTTCAGTTTCATCGCCTTCTCCATGTAACCGGACAGACGCTGGAGAATCACGTCCAGAATGCCGCCGCTCTCGCCCGCCGCCACAAGATTGACGAAGAGGTTGTCAAATATTTTCGGATATTTCCTGAGGGCATCGGTCAGTGTGGAGCCTCCTTCAATATCCTCCTTGATGCTTCCGATCACCTTGGCGAAGGTCTTGTTCTGCTCCTGTTTTTCGAGGAGGTCCAGACACTGGATCAGGGGGAGGCCCGCATTGATCATCGTGGCGAAGATTCGGGCAAAAACCACCACATCCTTCTCCTTGACCTTCTGCTGGAAAAAGGGGATGTTTGCAAAGAGGTCTTTGGGTTTATTCTTGACGGTGATGGATTTGTATCCCTGCCGGCGAAGCTGGCCCCGGACGGCCGCTTCGTCGGCGGCGTCAATCTCGCCTTTCTTGGATTCGCCCTTTTTCGTTTCCGCCTGCCACAAGAATATCGGCATAACTAATTCCCCCATTTTCCGAGAATCTCAAAAAGGATTACCCCGGCCGCAACTGAAACATTCAGAGAAGCCACCTGCCCCCGCATCGGAATGGAGATCAGAAAATCGCAATTCTTCCGGATCAGCGGCCGGATTCCCCGGCCCTCGCTCCCCATAACCAGGGCGATATGCCCTTCGTAGTCCGGCGTCCGGATATCCGACCGGGCCCCCGCGTCGGCGCCGTAAATCCAGAATTCCCTCTCCTTCAGATATTCGATGGTGCGGACCAGATTGACCACCATCGCGACCGGCAGATACTGAAAGGCCCCCGCGGATGCCTTTGCAACGGAAGCCGTCACGGAAGCGGCGCGGTTTTCCGGGATGATGAGACCGTGCCGTCCGGATGATGGAACCGAGATTCTGGGGATCGGTGACGCTGTCCAGCAGAACCACCAGGTCATATCTGGACTTCTCGTGGCGGTGGGCGATGACCTCATCAACGGTGGCATACGCATGCTCCCGGCAAAGCCCCACGATCCCCTGGTGGACACAGCGGGGCGCCAGTTTTTCCAGCCGGTCTCTGCCGCTGCATTCCACGGGAATCCGATGATCCGCGGCGAGTTTCAGGATCTTCTGCACCGCTTCCCCTCCCCGTCCTTCCGCAACGAAGATTTTTTCCAGCATCGCGGGATGCGAAAGGACGACCTCCATGAGAGGGTTGATGCCATAAATCACCTGCATGACATCCCTCCGTAATCAGTTCCTTGAGAATTTTTAAAGCCCGTTGGCGCTATCTTTCGTCTCCAAGCGCAAGCCCCCGTGCGATCTCCCCGACGATCGCATCCGCCTCGCCTGCGGGATCGGCCGCCTGACGGATCGGCCTTCCGACCACCAGATAGTCGGCGCCGCACCTTACGGCCTCAGAGGGGGTCACGATCCGTTTCTGATCATCGCCCGCCACCTCCTTCACTCCCCGGATCCCGGGGGTCACGATCAGGAAGTCCCCACCGCAGGCCTTCCGGATGGCAGCGGCATCCGCCGCCGACGCCACAACCCCCGACACCCCCGCATCCTGGGCAAGACGCGCCAGGTGAAGCGCCGTCTCGCCGGTTCCCCGGCCAAATCCGAGGATTTTAAGATCGCTATCGTTCAAACTGGTCAGAACGGTCACCGCGAGAACGACCGGCGGCCTTACCCCTGATCTCTCCGCAAACCTCCGCACCGCGCCAACCGTCTCCATCATCATCTCTCGCCCGCCGAGGGCGTGCAGATTGAACATCGCCACCCCAAGTTCGGAGGCGGCCTCCGCCGCCCGAGCCACGGTGTTGGGAATATCATGGAACTTGAGATCCAGGAAAACCCGTCCGCCGCGGGCATGGATCTGTCGGACGATCTCCGTACCATACCGGACAAAAGACTCCTTCCCCACCTTGAACAGACCGACGTGATCCCACAGCCGATCGACCCAGGAAAGGGCCTCCTCCAGCCCCCCGCCGATGTCGAGGGCAAAGATCAACCGCTCCCGCGGTAGGTTACTCGACGTATTCATCATCGCCGATAAATTCGGTGTCATGCGGTATCGATTTGAAATTTTCCTTGACCCTCTCCAGGTTTTCGGGATGGGCATAACAAACCTTTCCCGCGGCAATCTCCCGGAGGGCAGTCACGATCTCCCGGTTGTTTCTCGTATCCGTCAGGGGCTGAGATCCTTTCAAGAGTTGCCGGGTCCGCTGAGAGGTCAGCAGAACGAGGGCAAACCGGTTCTTTGCCATCAGCAAAGAGTCTTCCACGGTAATTCTGGCCATCGGGTATAACCTCCAAATGATTAAGTTGATTAAGACGATTCGTCTTTGAAAAATGCCTTTATTCTTTCCGTAAAACGATCCCGCCGGGATCTTTCGGCGATGTATACAGCCCGAAAACGATCGACGGCCTCTTCCAGTCTGTCGTTGAAAATAATATAATCATACCACAGCGCCTCCCGGATTTCATCCAGAGAACTCTGGAGACGGCATTCCATGACGGCGCCGCTTTCCCCTCTTCTCGACAGCCGGGACTTCAGTTCGGAAAGCGAAGGGGGCAGAATGAAAATGAAGACCCCCTGCGGACACTGTTCCCGAATCGCTTTCGCACCGCGCGGCTCGATATCCAGGATCAGGTCGTATCCCTGTTTGAGAAAGGCGTTCATTGTCTTTTTCGACGTCCCGTAGAGCTGACCGTAATTCTCCACCCATTCGACAAACTCCCCGCGGGCAATCCGTTCCCGGAACTCCTCCGTGGAGATAAAGTCATAATCCTTTCCGTCAGTCTCTCCGGGACGGGGCGAACGGGTTGTCAAGGAGACGGAAAAGCGGACATTGGGGAACATCTGCAGGATCTCCCGGCAGATCGACGTCTTCCCCGTACCGGAAGGGGCAGATACGATCATCAGCAAGCCATGGGACTGTTCGACCGGAATCTCATTCAATATTCTGCACCTGCTCCCGCAATTTTGCCAGTTCGCTCTTGATCTCGATCACGTTCCGCGAGATCTCCGCATCCCCACTCTTGGAACCGATCGTATTGATCCTCTTGGAACCGATCGTATTGATCTCCCGGCCCATCTCCTGGATCAGGAAATCGATCTTTCTCCCGGCGGCGTCATCCCCCGTCAGCAGTTCGGTAAACTGATCGATATGGCTGCGGAAACGGACGATTTCTTCGGTAATATCGCTCTTCTCCGCCATGATCGCCACTTCCTGAAGCAGACGCGCCTCGTCCATCACCATGCCGCCCGTCAGTTCCCGTACCCGGTCGGTGAGCCGCTTCTGATAGTCCAGAACCACCTGCGGCGCCCTCCCGGCGATCCCTTCCAGAAAACCGGCGATCAGATCCAGACGCGCCGTCAGATCGCGCTTCAGGCTTTCCCCTTCCTTTTCCCTCATCTCCATCAGCGTCCGGATCGCCTCCGCGAGGATCTTTGAAAGCCCTTCCCACAGAGCCGCCGGGTCCTGACTCGTTTCCGTGGGAACGAAGGCGTCCCGGAAGCCGGCCATCATCTCCAAGGTGATCTCGCCCCCGAGATGGAGTTCCTCCTTCAACTGGCCGAGGAGGGCATGGTAATTGCGAACCAGCGGCAAGTTCAGCGTGAAACGGTCGGCGGTCTCCGCGCTCCCATTGCTCTCCATCCGGAGGGTCGCCTCGATCCGCCCCCGGGAGAACTGCTCCCCGATCCTCCTCTTGATCTCGCCCTCCAGCGGAAGAAGCATCCCCGGCAGGCGCAGCGATATCTCCAGAAAGCGGTGGTTGACGGACTTCATCTCGATCATGAACTTCCTGTCCGAAAGGACGGCCTCTGCCTTGCCATAACCGGTCATACTTTTAATCATCGAAATTCCTCATCAAAAAATTCCCCATCGGAAACGGAAACCTCTCCCGCCGTATTTCCCTTGAGCTGCATCAGGTACTTTCCCCGGATACGGGTCAACATACCGATCACCTCCTCGCCGGCGTAATCCGGGTAGGTCCAGGGAAGGGAATGAAACGATTTGTCCCGGTAGATCAGGGTCAGATCGGCGTAGATCCCATCCCGGAGATAGGGCCGATGGGCATACCCCTTTCCGGTGGCCAGGATCAGATGGGCCATGGCCAGATAGCCGGGATCGATGTTCACCCGTCTTTGCCCCTCCACCGACAACTTCTTCTCCAGGGCGTTCGTCCAGACTTTTACGTCCGGCAGCGACTCCGGCCGGATGAGCCGCTCAAAGGCGACAAAACGGCGGATCAGGGAACCTCCGAATTCCTTCGCGTAATAGTCGGTATAGGCAAAAGGCGCCGGGGCGCTGATGAAATCCGCCCTTCCAAACCTTTCCGACAGGATCCGAACCGCATCGCCGAGCAGTCGGTCATCCCCGGAAAAGAGGCTGGCCATCAGCTTGACGGCCTCCGGCGGCTGCGGATCACTCATAGGGCCCCTCTCAGCTCCTCCCGGGTCACGGTCGCCGTACCCGCCTTTCCCACCACAATCCCTGCGGCATGGTTGGCCAGATACGCCGCCTCCCGGAAAGAGGCCCCCGCCGCCAGGGAAAGGGCCAGAACGCCGATGACCGTATCCCCGGCGCCGGTCACATCAAAAACCTCCCTCGCTTCCGTCGGAAACGCCGTGTGTCTTATCCGGCCGTCCTTCTCGAAGAGGCTCATCCCCTCTTCCCCCCGGGTCATCAGCAGAGCCCTGAAATCATACCGCTGAAGCAGCTTCTTGCCGACACGGATATGATCCTGGCCGTTTTGCATCTCTTCCCCCGCCGCGTGACCGGCCTCGTAATGGTTGGGGGTGATGATGTCGAAACCCTGATACACGGAAAAATCCCGCTGCTTTGGATCCACGCAGGTGAAGATCGGACGGCCGGCGATCACCTTCCGGATCCCGTCGAGAAGGGGACGGGTCACCACCCCCTTGCTGTAATCCGAGATCACCAGGGCGCCCAGATCATCCCGCAACGATTCGATGTAGGAGAGGATCTTCCGGATGCTTTTCGCCTGGATTGGTTTGCGCTCCTCCCGGTCGAACCGGACCACCTGCTGACCGTGCGCCACGATCCTCGTCTTGAGCGTTGTGGGACGCCCCGTCTCGACGACGACGCCCTCCGTATCCACGCCCCGACTGCGGAACTCGGTCAGCAGCCGTCTTCCTGTTTCGTCGGAGCCGACCACCCCGGCCAGATGGACCCGGCCCCCCAACGCAAAAATGTTGTTTTGCACGTTGGCGCAGCCGCCCAGCATGAAGTTATCCTTCGTCACCTCGACCACGGGAACGGGCGCCTCGGGGGAAATCCGGGAGACCTTTCCCCAGATAAAGTGGTCCGCCATGATATCCCCTATAACCAGGACCCTGGACCGGGGAAAGTTATCCATGATCGCAAACGCCCGCCTGTTGCTCATGATCCGCTTCATAGAGATCCCGCTATCCGATCCGGGGAGAAAAGGTCAGATTTCATGGCCGCTTATCTATTCTTACGGGCGGCGTTTGTCAATCATTAAATCAAGTACTGCGGACTGAGCGCTAAGCGCTGAGTGCTTTTTTACTCGGTCCTCAGCACTCAGCAATAGGCACTTTTTCAATTGACTTCGGGGAGATATTCGAGTAGAACCGTCCACGTCATCAGGGGTTCACCCTGGGACATCCATTCGTCCGAACAGGAGCTGATCATGGTTCGTTCCGCACTGCTGGTCATGCTTGCCGTCGTTGTTACCGCCTTCATGTCGGCGTGCGCTTATCTCTTCCCGCTCATCTCTCCCGGTGAGAACAAGGCGCACAAGATCGCCAACCTGTGGGCGAAGATGCTTCTCAGGCTCACAGGCATCCGCGTGGATGTGATCGGCCGCGAAAACGTGCTGATGAACCGGCCGCAGATCTTCATGGCCAACCACCAGAGCGATTTCGACATCCTGATCGTCCTGGCCCACATCCCCGGCCAGTTCCGCTGGATCGCCAAGAAGGAGCTTTTCAAGATCCCGATCTTCGGCAGGGCCATGAAAAATGCGGGATACATCGAGATCGACCGGCAGAATCACGAAAAGGCGATGAAAAGCATGGAGGAGGCAGCGCAGAAGATCCGGGAGGGGAAATCGGTGGTTACCTTCCCCGAGGGGACCAGGAGCAAGGACGGGACGATCAAGCCGTTCAAACAGGGTCTGTTCCACCTCGCCATCCAGGCGGGCGTCCCCATTGTACCCATCTCGATCATCGGCGCCGACAAAATCATGCCGAAGCGGACCCTGAAGGTGAAGCCGGGACAAATCACGATGATCATCGGCCGGCCGGTGGATGTGTCCGGATACACGATTGAAACGAGGGGCGAGCTCATTGAGCGGGTCCGCGGCGTCATTATCCGTAACTTTGAAAACGGCAGAGCCCCCGACGGGACGCCTCCCTCAACCGACCGTGGAAAGGAGACACAATGACCCTGATAGAAGCCATCATCCTGGGCGTCGTTCAAGGGCTTACGGAGCCATTGCCGGTCAGCAGTTCGGCCCACTTGGTCATTGTCCCCGCACTGATCCCGGGATTCCATCAGCCGAGCGTCGCCTTTGATGTCCTCCTCCACCTCGGGACGCTGCTGGCCGTGGTCTTCTTCCTGAGACGGGAGATCGGGGAACTCCTCGCCTCGCTGTTGCCCGGAAAAGGGCCGGCGGTCAACGCGCCGGGGGCCGATACCGGCGAGAAAGCCGCCAACCGCAGGATGGTCTTGTGGCTCGCGATCGCCACGTTCCTGACGGGCGTGATCGGCATCCTGTTCAAGGACCGGATCGAACGCCTTTTCGAATCGGTGGAGACGACGGCCTTCATGCTTTTCATCACGGGGATCCTGCTCTTCCTGTCGGACCGGGTGAAAACGAACCAAAGGCGGAAGGGGGAGATGAACCTGACGGACGGGATCGTCCTCGGCCTCGTTCAGGCGGTCGCCCTCATCCCGGGGATCTCCCGTTCGGGTTCCACGATCACCTTCGGGATCTTCCGGGGACTGGAGCGGAAGACGTCGGCAAGGTTTTCCTTTCTGCTCTCCATTCCGGCGATCGGCGGCGCCGTCATCCTGAAATCGGCGGACCTGCTACGGCTTCCCGCGAGCGATCTGCCCGCCCTGGGCGCCGGCTTCTTTGCGGCCGCCGTAACGGGGTTTCTCTCCCTGAAACTCCTCTTTGCGATCATCAACAAAACAGGCCTCAGCCTTTTTGCATACTACTGCTGGTTTGTCGGGGCCGCCACCCTGATCATCCGGGGGATGGGATAACAAGGCCAAGAACCGTCCGTGTGAAAAATGAATGAGAAATCGCCTTCCCAGAAACGGGCCGCGGAAATCGCCGGGTTGACCTGCCTTGCCGTCGCCGTTTTTCTCCTGCTCGCCCTTCTCTCCTATCATCCCCTCGACCCCTCCCTGAGGCATTATTACGGTCCGGAGAGCGTTTCCATCCATAACCTGACCGGCTCCATCGGATCTTTTACCGCCGACACGCTGATCTGGTTCATGGGGATGGGCATCATCTGGCTGCCGGTCCTGCTGCTGGTCGCCGCTCTCCGATATTTCCGTGAACCGCAATTTCGGATCGGGTTGGCCGTCGCGGCGGGCACCATCGGACTCGTCTTCGCCACATCCGGCCTCTTCGGACTGCTGATCGGAAACATCACGATTTACGGAAGCCCCCTGGACACGGGGGGGCTGTTGGGGTCGGCCACGGCAAGGCTTCTCGACACCCACCTGCGTTTGGCCGGGTCCCTGATCGTGCTCGGCCTGATTTTGATTGTCGCGCTGATGATCCTGTTCGATTTTTCCATTGTCTCCTTTGCCGGAAGATCGGCCGCCGCCGCCGGGGCAACCGCACGAACGGCCGGATCCTTACTTGACCGCTGCCGGGAGAGGTTCGGAAGAAAACGCGAAGCGCCCACCACCGGCAGACCTGCTGCGGCGTCCGCCCCGATCATCGAGGAGCAGAAGCGGGAAACCCTCATCGCCAACGCCCGTACCCTCGAGAAAAAACTCTCCGACTTCGGCGTCGACGGGAAGGTGGTCGAGGTAAAACCCGGTCCGGTCATCACCATGTATGAGCTGGAGCCGGCCCCGGGCGTCAAGATCAACAAGATCACGAACCT
>JAPLJX010000269.1 GCA_026388375.1 Deltaproteobacteria bacterium | reverse complement strand
GATGATGAACAACATTCGGAATCTGTGTTTGAACTGACCCGGCTCATATCCGCCGAGCCGGTCGCCGATCTTCCACATGCAGAAAAACCTCGAAACGCTGGAGAAGGATGAAGCAGAGGGGACTCAGGCACCCCACCACGACGGCCTGCGGGACGAAGGTCTTCGGGATCGCATCGAGGATGTCGGCGCCGAAGACAAAACGGTAAAAGAGAACGATCACCACGCCTTCCAGATTGGATAAGACATTGCTTTCGAGGGGTCGAAGTATAGGGGGGCTGTTTTTGCTTGTCAATGGATATGTTGGCATCGAAAAGCAGGGGCTGACGATGCGATGGGGAAAGGGAGGTGGAGCGGTGGGCCGGCACAATACTAGCCCAGAAGCGTCCGAGGGGCACGCGGCCCGCCGCTCAAACGACTGGTTGAACCCAGGATTGAAACGACGCTCCGCATCGTCTCAATCCTTATTTGTTAGGCAGCAACCGCACCGGCAAGCGGCCGAACGGACCTTCCCGCCGCAGCAACAGCAACGGATTCAGGTGTGTCGGAATCGTCAGGTGGATCTTCCCCGGAAAGATCGGATCCCCATGCCGATCAGCAGGATCAAGCCGAGAACAATCGCTGAACCGATGACGCCTGCCGCGGAGGTTCCCGCTTCGATACCGGGCCAGGCAGGCGCCGCTTTCTCCTTTTTCGGCTCATTCCCCGCCGGCTTGAAGCCGTAATCGGGAAGGAATGCCGTCTTTTCCTGAATCCCTTTCAGAACCGGAGCAATCCCGTGCTCCTGTTCCGGAAGTTCGCCTTTGCCGGTGACCTTTTCGATGGACCATTCAAGGCCGTCCGGATGGGTCGAAGCGAACCAGGAGAGCGCCCCGCCGGTTATAAGCGCCAACACTACGAACGTCACCATGACCTTCCTCAGTGAAATCGATGCGCCCAAGGGTCGTGATGCAGCCATGCTTTCGAGGAGCTCGGGTCTGGCGCTACGTACATAATTGATGATCCCTGCCGTCACAAAACCCTCCACGATCCCAATCCCCAGATGGATCGGTTGCATCAGCAGGACGAAAACGCCAAAGGGCAGTTCGCTCTTGCCGGACAGAAGCGTCTCCAGCACGACGGAAAAGGCGCCGAGCTGCAGGGCCGCAATGGCGCTCACGAGCGATACGGCAACGATGCGTCCGGGATTTTGACTCTCCCCGATCAGGGGTTTGTAGAGGAGTGGATAGACAAGGTAGCAAGGGTAGAACCCCATGTTCCAGATATTGCAGCCGAGGGCAAGCAGTCCGCCGTCGGCAAAGAAGAGCGCCTGGACCGTCAGGACCGAGGCCATGACGAGAAAGGCTGCATGGGGGCCGAGGAGGATGGCGAGGATCATCCCACCGGCCAAATGTCCGCTCGATCCCGTCCCGGGGATCGTGAAATTGATCATCTGCGCCGTAAAAATGAAGGCGCCGAGGACGCCCATCAAAGGGATCATCCTATCATCGATCCGTTTCTTCAGTTTCTTCGAGGCATATCCGCCGACAGCAACCGTTCCGGCCCACAATGTCGCCCCCACGGCGGGGGATAGCAAAGCATCTGCCATGTGCATGATCGTTCCTCCTTCTTAAAAATACAGCGATGATTTATGAACCGCGCGCATCAAAATCTGAACGCCATTCCCGCCATCAGCGACCACTCGGTTTCCGCAGCGGTCAACCCGTATTTCACACCGGCATCGATATCTAAACTTTCAGAAAGGGAGTAGATGACGCCGCCGATGAGAAAGGCGGGATCCTTGTCCGCAGCCTTGTCCGAATTTCGCTCGATGCCGACGTTCCCGACAACTTTCAGGTTCTTGATAACCTCATAGGTCGTAGCGAGGGACGCATGCCAGATGTTTTTCTCTTCATCCGCCTTGTTCTCGTTCCCGATGTAGCCGACATTCACATGGAAGGCCCAAGGCTCGACCTCCTTGGAACCGATGATAAATGCATGATATCCGGTCCGTCCGGCTCCGAGTCCCTTTTCATCGTTTCTGGTCGGAATCCTCAGACCGGGCTTCAGCGCGAGGCTCAACCCGTCTTTCTCGAAGAATCGCCACTTGACCTCAAGGGTCATGTCAGAGACGCCTTTTTCATCGTAGAGGGTGACCCCGTCCTCCTTAATCTTACCCTACTGATAGGGGAGGCTCAGAACCAGATCGGCATTCTCAATGAAGCCATAGGACAAGGTCGTCGCAACCTGAGCGCCGGTTGACTCCGCGGAGACGCCGTTGACGGTTTCCTTGTCTGAATCATATTGACCGCTGACCTCCACCTGAAACTTTCCTTTCCCCTGCGTGCCGGCGTCGTCCGTGATGAGCGGATGGGCGCCCCAAGCGACCGCAGGGACCAACAAAAATATACTCACGAACAAACTCTTAACCGCATAACGCATTCTTTCCGTTCCTCCTTTCAAGTGTTATGAATATGAAAATCGTAACACGGCTATGCAAAAAAATAATACCGCTACTCGATCTCCCGCCCCGTACTGGACATGCTCAAGGTTGCGTAACGGACCCCCTTTATGGACCTGAGCGCGTCGGCCAGTCTCTGAACCTCTTCAGCCTTCCCTCGGGCAGCCACAATCTCCAGGCAGTTGTGGTGATCGAGGTGGATGTGCTGGGTGGAGATAATCGCCTCCTGGAAGTCATGCTGCATATCCATCACACGAATCAAAACATCACGCTTATGATGATCGTAAATGAGAGTGATCGTCCCGACCACATCGCGGCCACTCTTCCATTCCTGCTGGACCAGTTCCTTACGGATCAGGTCCCGCAGGGCCTCCGAGCGGTTGGTGTACTGTTTCGCCCGGTTCAGGCCATCAAACCTGTCCAGCAGGGTTTGCTCCACGGAAACACTGAAACGGACCAGTTCAGACATATTCAGATCACCGTATTACGTTTTGCGGTTTCATAACACATACGTCGGATACTCTGTCAAGGATTTTTATGAGGATGGTTTGGATTGTTTAGGATCATCAATTTCGATTTGCAAATGAGTTGCATATCCTGTATGAATTTCCAATGAATGCACATACCTAATCTTGACTGACGAAGCAAAGTCTTTCAAACTCACGAGAAGAAGGCGGTAATATGTACGAAGTTTTTCTAGACGCTCTAATGGACACCGTCAAGATGGTGCCGTTATTGCTCGTCATTTATATCGGGATAGAACTTGTTGAATATAAGTTTGGGAATAAGATCATCGCGATGGTTCAAAAAGCGGGCGTTGCCGGTCCTGCCGTAGGAGCGCTGGCCGGAAGCTTACCTCAGTGCGGGATTTCTGTCGTGGCCACCGCGTTGTATACGCAAAGGCTCGCGACCATCGGCACATTGTTGGCGGTCTATCTTTCAACCTCAGATGAGGCAATCCCCATTATTTTGTCTCAGCCCGACAAGGCCGGGCTGATCCTGCCTCTGTTATTAACAAAGATTTTTATTGCCTTGGTCGCCGGATACGCGATTGATCTGTTTTTCAGGAAGGCCAATGAAAGCACCTTGGCCCACATCGCGGCCTATGCCCGGGGCGAAGATGATGAGCATCACAACCATTCAATCGTCATGGATAAGGAAGCTTGCTGCGGTCACAGCACAAGTGCGTCCGCTCATAAATTTAACCCCAAAGAGATATTTCTTCATCCGGCCATCCATACGGCGAAGATATTTGCTTTTATTTTTGCCATATCATTCTTGATTAATGCTGCTGTATTCCTGATGGGAGAAGAAGCTTTCGGAAAATTATTTTCAGGACATACTTTTTTTCAGCCGTTTATGGCGGCCTTGGTTGGACTGATACCCAACTGTGCTGCTTCGGTCGCCATAACGGAGCTGTATCTCAAGGGCGCAATAACTTATGGTTCGTTAATAGCAGGTTTATGTGCAAGCGCCGGGTTAGGCATCTTGGTTTTATTCAGGGAAGAAAAAGAAAAAAGAGAAATGCTCAAAGTCTTGGGGCTCCTGTTAGGAATAAGCGTGCTGGTTGGATCAGTCATTCAATACTTCGGCAAACTATGACGTAACCCTGCATTGTGCCGCTGCCGGAGAATATAATCTTCGGAAAAACCGGAGAATATAATCTTCGGGAAAAAGGGATAAGCTGCCTTACGTGTCAATGATATATTGGTTGAAATGGGCGATGAACATTTTTAAAATCGAAAAAAATCAACCGAAAAATGCGGCTTGACAAACCGCCGCTTCTTTAATAGATGTTACCGTCATAAAAGATCAAGGTGGATGTGTGGAAGGGGGTGAGAATCCCCCGCTGCCCCGCAGCCGTGAAGGGAACGAAAGCCCGAAATGCCACTCTTGCGAGGGAATCGTGAGGGGAAGGCGGGCGAGTAGGCGGCCCGAAGCCGGAAGACCAATCCACCGGAAGCATTCCCGCGGGAGGAAGATCTTGACCCATCCGGCGCCCCATCTGACCCTGATCAGAATTTTCAGGGTTTGTCGCTTGTTGCTGGCTTTTCTAGTCGGCGTTTCTGTCCTTTCCCTTCTGACGGGTCCCGCTCCGATCGGGATTACCGCCATCTTCAAGGGTATACTCGCCGCCGTCCATTTCCCCGGCGTGACCGATCCCCTGACCGGGGCGGAGCGGACGATCCTTATTTCGATCCGAATCCCCAGGATACTCTTGGCAGGCCTGGTCGGCGCTGCCCTATCGTGCGCCGGGGTCGTCTTTCAGGCCCTGTTGCGCAACCCACTGGCCGATCCCTATGTTCTCGGCGTTTCCGGTGGCGCCGCTGTGGGTGCCATTATCGCGATTGCTACCGGCCTCGGCTCCCTTCCCTTCGGCATCCCCGGTTTGGCCTTCTCCGGTGGGCTCCTCTCCATACTGCTCGTATGGGGGCTTTCCGGCGTGACTGGCGAACGACAGACGGACCGCACCCTGCTGGCCGGTATCATCGTCAACGCCTTTTTCGGGGCGCTCATCATGTTTCTCGTCTCCATCACCAGCGGGGAGCAGATCCACAGCGTCATCTTCTGGCTGATGGGGGATCTGGCGATGGCGGGGGGAAACGACATTCTCCTGGTGGCCGTGTTTTTGATCGCCGGTTTTGCCGTGATGTTCCTCCACGCCCGTGATCTCAATATCCTCCTCACCGGCGAGGAGACGGCCCTCCAGTTGGGGATTTCGGTGAAGAGGACCCGGATGCTCCTGCTCATTTCCGCTTCGCTGGTGACAGGGGCGGCCGTTTCCGTGAGCGGCATCATCGGCTTCGTAGGTCTCATGGTTCCCCATATCGTGCGGCTGCTCTTCGGGTCCGATCACCGGTTGCTGCTGCCGGCGTCTCTGCTGTTCGGCGGGGCATTCCTGATGGCCGCCGATACGATCGCCCGCATTGTCCTGGCCCCCGCCGAGCTACCGGTCGGGGTGGTCACGGCCCTCTGCGGCGCCCCCTATTTTGCCTATCTGATGAAGGCTGGAACGGATCAGTTTTAAATACGGCGAAAAGCGGGTGCTTCAAGATGTCACCCTGACGGTAGCAAAAGGGGAGTTTTTCGGGATCCTGGGGCCGAACGGCTCCGGAAAATCCACGCTCCTGAACCTGATCGATGGGATACGATTGCCCTGCGAAGGCGAGATCCGCCTCAAAGGCATCGCCCCCGGAAAGATGCAGCGGAGGGATGTGGCGCGGCTGGTCGCGGTTGTGCCCCAGGAGGCGTCATGGGTCTTTCCCATGACGGTGGAGGAAGTCGTCCTGATGGGGAGGACCCCCCATCTCGGCCGACTGGCGTTTGAATCGGAAAGGGATCTTGCCGTTGCCCGGTCCGCCATGGAGGCGACGGACCTTCTTCCCCTCGCTTCGCGCCTCATGGAGACCTTGAGCGGGGGCGAGCGGCAGCGGGTGTTGATCGCCAGGGCGCTGGCGCAGGAATCGGAGGTCATCCTCCTGGATGAACCCACCTCCTCCCTCGACATCGCCCACCAGATTCGTACCCTCGATCTGATCCGGTCGCTTAGCCGTAGCGCAGGCCTCACCGTCGTGTCCGTCACGGACGACATTAATCTGGCGGCGCTTTACTGTGACCGAATCGCGCTGCTTCAGGAGGGGTGGCTTCGCTCTCTGGGACGTCCCGGGGAGGTCATTACCGAATCACACATCAGGGAGGTATACGGGGTCAACGTCGTTGTCGACCATCATCCATTAACCGGACTGCCGAGGGTTTCACTTCTCGGCAGCCATTCGCCAGGTCAGGGAAGCCGGTGGGAACCCGGCGCTGCCCCGCAACTGTAAGCGGAACGAAATCCGAAGGAAGCCACTGGTTCTCAGAAGGACCGGGAAGGCGCGGAGAGTAGGCACGAGCCGCGAGCCAGGATATTTGACCGGCGGATGAAGACACCAACTTTTCGCGAGGAAAAGAAGGAGGAAAAATGAAAGGCTTTTCAAGGTTTCTGCGGTTTTGTTTTTTGGTCCTGGTTTTGTTGAACGCGACGGCATCCGTTTTTGCCGGTGCGCCGGCTGATGACGCCAGCCGGATGGCGGTCCTGCAGGAGGTGGTCGTAACGGCGACGCGGGATCAGGAAGAGATCCGGAAGGTTCCGGCCCATGTCACGGTCATCACGGAAAAGGAGATCCGGGATTCTGGGGCGACCAGCCTCGTGGAAATCCTCGGTCGGCAAGAGGGGATTCAATTTCGCTCGTACAGCGGCAATGATCCCCTTTCCATCATCGACCTGCGGGGGATGGGCGGCGACAATCCCTACGGAAAGGTCCAGATTCAGCTCAACGGAAGAAGATTGAACCGGCCCGATATGGCCTCCGTCAATTGGTTTCAGATCCCTTTGAGCCAGGTGGAAAAGATCGAAATCGTCCGGGGCGCGGGCAGCGTCCTCTACGGTGATTCCGCCGTGGCCGGCGTCATCAACATCATAACGAGAAAAGGAGAAGGCAAACCGGTATTCCACATCTCCGCCGTCGCCGGAAGTTACGGACTCCACGATGAGAAGGCGGCGGTGAACGGTTCGGAAAAGAAGTGGTCCTATGCCGTCAGCGGAGAAAATTATTTCTCTCTCGGGTATCGAAACCGGTCGACGGTCTCCTCCCAGGGCGCGGGTCTGGATCTGGCCTATGACGCCAGCGACCATCTCGGTCTGTCCATGGGGGCGTTCTTCAACAGGACCCAGTATGAACTGCCCGGGAACCTCACCGCTGCGGAAATGGCGATGGATCGCCGGCAGTATCAGCCCGCCCGGCCGACCTATTGGACTTCGGCCAGTTCGAATGATGACGGAACAGACCGGCAGACGGAACTGCGCTTCCGGATCGATTCGCTGCTGGGTGATTTCGGCCGCGCCGAGCTCGGTTTTTCCGCCGGGAGCAAGGAAGCGGAGACCAATTACGCCTCTTGGAACTCTTTCAACAGCTATTCGATCAGTACATATGCAGTGACACCTAAATACATTCTGGAGAATAAGATTTTCGGGCGCTCCAACAAGCTGACGGCCGGTGTCGATTATTACCTCGAACCCTTCAAGATGGACCGGTATGCGGATCGGGAGAGGACTCAAAAGCTCAGTGTGGTCGATCTGGAAAGGCAAACCGCCGGATATTATCTCCGCGACGAATTCAATATCGTCGAGCCATTGATCCTGAGCGCCGGTTACCGGTGGGAAGAGGCAACCATCAAGGGGAACAGTACCACGCTTCCCGGCACGGTCGATTTCGATACGAAAAAAACGCACCGGGGAGATGCCCACGAACTGGGACTCACCTATCTGGTCGGTGAAAAATCCAAAGTGTTTGCCAAGTACGCCACGGCTTACCGTTTGCCGTTCATCGACGAGCAGGCCTCGTATTATGGCTGGGGGAACGGTTTTCTTGCCGATCTGGAAAAGGAGACGGCCAAGACCATGGAACTGGGAACCTCTTTGAATCCTTTGAAGAATCTTACGGTCGGTCTGACCCTGTTCCGCATTGACATGGAAAACGAGATTGCCTGGAACGGCGCAACCAACCGAAATGAAAATCTGGACCGTACACGCCATGAGGGGGCTGAAGGGACGTTTTCCTATCTCTGGGAAAAACGGTTCAAGATTTACGGCAGCTATACCTACCACAGGGCCACATTTGAGGCGGGGCAATACAATGGCAAGGAACTACCCCTGGTTCCCAATCAAGTTATCAAGCTGGGTACGGAATGGTATCTGCCCGCCGCCTTCGTCCTGCGGCCCGAGATCCGCTTTGTCGGCGACGCCTATCTGAGCGGGGACAACGACAACACGGGGGAAAAACTTTCCTCCTATCGGATTTATGACCTTTTCCTGTTTTATCGCCCCGTGATGGGCCGTTATAAAATATCGGCCTTTGCGGGGGTGGAAAACCTCACCAATGAGCTGTACGCGACTTCCGGCGTGAAGGGGACCGTATTTTCACCGCAGGCCTATTATCCGATGCCGGAAAGGATGGTCAAGTGTGGAATCTCATTTGAATTCTAACAGGTATAGGCGGGGACGTTACCGGTCCATTACCACCGCGAGGATTTTGGAAAAATGATTCGTCCACCGGTTGCGGAAAGGAGATTCACTCTTGCCCTGATTGTTTCAGCGGCATTGCATGTTGCCTTGTTGACGATGCTCCTGTCTTTCGCATCCGGGTCTGCCCCAAGGCATGTTCAGCCCATCAGGGAGAGCTGCATCAAGACCTTCCTCGTTCCGGAAATTTTCGCCCCAGCCGGGAAGACCATGGCCTTGCCCAGTCGCAAAAGGCTGGCAGCGGCCCCTCCGCGAGAGGTTCCAGAGAATGTTCCGCCGGCGGAAAAAGAAGGCAAGAAGCTGCTTGCGGACATCCGGCCGCCCGCTGAATGGCTCGGAATGGGACATGACTCGGGTGCATTGCCGGCGCCGGCTTCCCCGGCGTCGCCGGTCCTCTTTCCAGGAGGCGGAGATCTATCGGGAAGCAATGGCGCAGGCATCTCCGCAGCCCGTCGAGGAGGTGGAGAATTCTCGGGGGGGAATGGCGCAGGCGTCCCCGCCTCCCGGCGAGAAGGAACGGGGGAAACCCCTCAGGAGGAGAGCGGCGTATGGCCCCCGAAGGACGCCGACGCGGTTCCCCGGTACGGGGACAATGCCCGCCCCGCCTATCCTCTGCTGGCGCGGTTGCGGGGTTATCAGGGAGTTG
>JAPLJX010000065.1 GCA_026388375.1 Deltaproteobacteria bacterium | reverse complement strand
CACGCGACGGACGCGGAGGGCGATGTAGAGATCCCCACCGATTTCCAGACGGTGACCCTCGCCAAACTTTATATTCGGCAGGGCCATCTCCGGCCGGCGGAAGAGGTTCTCGAGAAGATCATCGGGCAGGATCCGCAAAATGAGAAGGCGGCCGGGCTGCTTCAGGAGGTCCGTGAGCGGGTCCTCAAAGGGGCGTCCACGCAGCAATATGCGGGGGTCATTGCCGAGCTTTCCCGCTGGCTGGACAATATCGGCAGGTTGCGCGCCCATGCGGCATGATCCGGTGGCCTGTGCGGCGAGGATGAGCCGCCTGCGGGCGGGGTTTTCAGAGACGGACGCACTGCTCATTCTGGGTGCAAAAAATATCCGTTATCTGACCAGCTTCACCGGCGGCGACGGGGCCCTGATGGCCGGTCCGGACTGGCTGATCCTCCTTGTGGACGGGCGGTATGTGACCCAGGCGCGGGCCGAAGTTCCGGGCGTGGAGATCTTTGAATTCCGCAATCGGGTGGAGGGGGTCGCGGCGGTGGCCGGACGGCGCGGGGTCGGGTCGGTCGGGTTCGAATCGCCTCTTCTCTCCGTGGAGGAATATCTGAGGCTGAAAGAAGCGCTTCCAGAGGTGAAGCTTCGGCCTCTTCCCAAAAGCTTCGAACTCCTCCGGGCCGTCAAGGATGATGGAGAGATCGATCGGATCCGGGAGGCGGCGCGAATTTCCGCAGAGGCGCTCGCCGCGGTCCGGGAGATGATCCGGCCGGGCATCCGGGAGGAGGAGATCGCCCTCGAACTGGAATATCGGATGCGGAGGGGCGGGGCGGAACAGGCCTCCTTTGAGACGATTGTCGCGGCGGGGCCCGATGCGGCCCTTCCCCATGCGACGCCGGGTCGCCGTGAGATCGCGGACGGGGATTTTGTGATGATCGACTACGGCGCGGTCTGCGACGGGTACCATTCGGATGAGACCTGCACGTATGTCGTGGGTCACGCATCCGATCGGCAACGGGAGGTTTATCGGCTCGTGCTGGAGGCCCACGACCGGGCGATCCTGGCGGTTCGGGCGGGTGTTTCCTGCGGGGAGATCGACCGCATTGCCCGGGCGTGTCTCACTGAAGCCGGAATGGCCGGTTATTTCTCCCACGGGACCGGTCATGGCGTGGGTTTGGATGTCCATGAGGCGCCGCGTCTGGCCTCCGGAAGAGAGGAGATCCTCCAGGCCGGCATGGTGGTCACGGTGGAGCCGGGGGTCTACCTCCCGGGCGTCTGGGGGATCCGGATCGAGGATACGGTCCTGGTGAAGCAGGAGGGGTGTGAAATCCTGACGAGGACCTCCAAGGAGCTTGCCGTCATTGAACACTGACCTTGGCGGCCGGCGAAAAATTCTTAAGAACAAAGGTGCACTATTATGAAAGTATTTCCGGAAGATCTGCTGTACAGTCGGGAGCATGTCTGGGTCCGGGTGGAGGGGGATATCGCCACCATCGGAATCACCGACCATGCCCAGGAGAAGCTGGGAGAGATCCTTTCTCTGGATCTTCCCGAAACCGATTCTTATGTGGAGTGGAACGAGCCGTTCGGCAGCATCGAATCGGCGAAAGGGGTCATCGAACTCATCTCGCCGGTCAGCGGGGTGGTGATCAGCGTCAATGAGGATATCACCGATGATATCGGGGTGATCAACAGCGATCCTCACGACACCGGCTGGATGATCGTCGTGGAGATGGAAGATCTGGAAGAGCTGGACGATCTCCTCGATATGAGCGATTATCAGGAGTTCGTGATTCAGGAAGCCGAGGTCGATTGACCCGCCGGGACGAACGGACAACGAAGAAACTTAGGCGGCGGGCGCTGGAAGAGGGAATGGAGAAAAGGCGAATGGATATCCGGGTTCTGATCAAGGATGAAGTCCTCGCCCAGAAGGCTTATGCGGTGGAACATACCGCATGTCCGATCAAGCTGGATGCCAACGAGAATCCGCTGGCGATTCCCGAACCGCTTCGGGAACGGTTCGCGGCGAGGCTCGCCTCCATTCCGCTGAACCGGTATCCCGAGGCCGGCTCCCCCACGCTGGTCGGCCGTTTTGCGAAGGCCTTCGGCGTCGGGGAAGACCAGGTCATCCTCGGCAACGGGTCGGACGAGCTGATTCAGATCCTCTGTACGGCCGTCGCTCGTCCCGGGGCGGAGGTGATGATCCCGGTTCCCACCTTCGCGATGTACCGGATCTCCGCCCTCAATGCCGGCTGCCGGGTCGCGATGGTTCCGCTCGACCGGGAGTTTGATCTCGATCTCGCGGCTATGCTGGCTCGTGTCGCGACGAACCCTCCCGCCCTGACCTACCTCGCCTCGCCCAACAATCCGACCGGCAACTGCTTCCGCAGCGAACGGATCGAGACGATCATCGAAAAGTTCCCCGGCATTATCGTCGTGGATGAGGCCTATTTCCACTTTTCAGGCCGGACCTTTCTGCCTCTGATGGGTCGGCATCGGAATCTGGTCATCCTCCGGACACTCTCCAAGGTGGGGCTCGCGGCCATGAGGATCGGCCTTCTGATCGGACCTCCGGAGTTGGTCCATGAACTCAACAAGGTGCGGCTTCCCTACAACATGAACGCGCTGTCGCAGGCGGCCGCCGGCTTTTATCTCGATCACGAGGATGCCTTCCTGAAACAGGCGGAGGAGATCCGCCGTTGTCGCGGCGAGCTTTTTTCAGCCATGGAGGCGATCCCGGGGATCCATCCCCGGCCGACGGATGCAAATTTTATTTTTTTTGGTTGCGATTTCGATGCGGATCGCGTATATAGCCATCTGATGGAGCGGGGCATCCTGATCAAGAACTTTAACACCCCCGGGACGCTGAAAAACTTCATGCGCGTCACGGTGGGAACCCGCGAAGAAAACAACAGATTTATCGAGGCCTTGCAGGCCATCCTACTCAAAGTAAGGAGCGTGGTCCCCATATAGGAAACATCAAGGGTGGTTTACGGCACAGATCATAAAGTGTGGCGACGTACTGCCCTTTTTTTGCGCCGGTTTTTCAGCGGAGATGGGTCTCTGCTGATGAAGCAAGAACATTAAAACGAAGAGGAAAGAAAGGGAGAAGGAATTTGGAAGTCAAGGTATTCGACAACGATGTGGAAAAGGCATTGAAGATTCTCAAGAACAAGCTCTCCAAGAGCGGCCTTTTCAAGGAACTGAAGTTGCGCCGGGCCTATGAGAAACCCTCCGTGAAGAAGAAGAGAAAGGCCATTGAGGCGCGCCGGCGGCTGGCCAAGGTCCAGCGTCGCAGGGTCAATTAGAGAAAAACATCTCGGATCGGGAAGCTGCCGGATCGCAGCGGTGGGCCGGGCATAAGGGGTGTTCCCCATGCCTGTGGCCGACGGCGTTTTGGGGAGCCGAGAAAGAGGGGATGCCGTTGTCATGGCCTTCCCCGGCGTGGAGGTGTATCAATGGACGAAAAGCAGTATGTCGTGGATGCGCTGTCCATCGATGAATCCTGGCGTATCTTCCGGATCATGGCCGAGTTTGTTGAGGCCATAGAAACCCTCTCCCGGGTGAAACATGCCGTGAGCATCTTCGGCTCGTCGAGAACGAAACCGGACGACCCCTATTACCAGAAAGCGGAACTCCTGGCCCGGCTTCTCGTCGAAAAGGGCTTCGGCGTCATCACGGGCGGCGGTCCCGGCGTCATGGAGGCAGCCAACAAGGGGGCTGCGGAGGCCGGCGGGCAGTCGGTGGGGATGAACATCCGCCTGCCGTTTGAACAGAAACCGAATCCTTACGCCAATATCAGCATCGACTACAAGTATTTTTTCACCCGGAAGGTGATGTTCGTCAAGTATGCTTCCCCGTCATCCTCATGGGGAGCGAATACTGGAAAGGACTTTTCGACTGGCTCAGAAAGACGATGCTCCACGACAACAAGATCTCTCCGGCGGACTTGGAACTCTTCCAGATCATCGACGATCCCGCAGAGGCCGTAAAGCACATCCAGAAGTACGTCATCCTGTAAGACGGTGCGGCGGTCAGAATCTCTGTGGACACAAACGGGGACCTAAACATCCACCTTGAACCCATGACCTTGGGGAGCCTATGGCGCTTCACGACGACGATACCGGGCGGGGTGCTTCGCTGGAGGCGGTCCTCGCCGAGCTGAAGCGGGGGAAGGCCGTTCCCTGCTATCTGCTCTATGGGGATGAGGAGTTCCGTCTCCGGGACGCCGTCGAGAAGATCACGACCTCCCTGATTCCCGATGCCCGGGACCGTGAACTCAATCTCTTCGTGACGGACGGCGAACACGAGGATGTCGGTTCCCTCTGCGAATCCCTCATTACGCCGCCTCTTCTTCCCGGACGGAAGGTGCTGCTTGTCCGGGAGACCCGTCTTTTCCAGTCGAAAAACCTCCTCGCACCCCTCATCGCGCAAATCCGGGAGCGGCTCGAACCGGATCCCACCCGGGCGGCAGCGGATTTCATGCAATTTCTGGCGCTGACGGGACTGCAACTCGACGACCTCCGAGAGGGAGGCTGGCGGAAAATCGATGACGATACCTGGCAGAAAATCGTTCCCGATGACGGCGGCGAGGGTAGGGAAACCTGGCTTCCCAGGGCCGTGGACTTCTGCGTGAGCCGGGGTCTTGCGCCGGTCAAGGAAAAGGCGGATGAGACCGACCGTCTGGAGCGGGTCCTGGCCGGGGGGATGCCGGAGGGGAATCACCTCATCCTGACGGCCGAGAAGGTGGACCGGCGGAAAAGTCTCTTCAAGGCCATTTCGACCGTGGGGCGCATCCTGACCTTCGCAAAGATCAAGGGCGAGGCAAGGCAGCAGCAGGCCGTCATGGAGATGGCCGCCGGGCTCCTGGGGGAACGGGGGAAACGACTCTCCTCCGGCGCCTGGGCCGCCCTGGGACAGAAGACCGGCTTCAGCCTTCGGGAGTCCTTGGGGGCGATCGAAAAACTGATCACCTATTCAGCAGAGAAGGCGGTCATCGAGGCGGTGGATGTGGAGGCCGTCATCGGCCGGACGAAAGAGGATACCGTTTTTGATCTGACGGGGGCGCTGACCGGACGCAACCTGACGGCCGCCCTCCGGGCGTCGAGGGATCTTCTCGACCAGGGTGAGCCGCCGCTCCGGATCATGGCCATGATCACGCGGGAGATCCGTTTCCTCCTTCATGCAAAACTGCTGATCGCCTCGGGGCGTTTGAAGGGATTCAGCGCGAACATGGACTACGGCCGTTTTCAAAAATTGGTCTATCCCTCCCTCAAGCAGGGGGCCGGCGAGGGGGAAGAGCAGGTTGACCTCGTCTCGCAGCACCCGTTCGTCGTCTATCAGGCCCTGAAGAACGCGGTTCGGTTCACCCGCGCGGAGCTGGCCGGTTATCTGGAGATGTTGGTCCGAATCGATCTGGCGCTCAAGTCCACGGGACAGGAGCCCCGCCTCCTCCTGGAGCGCTTCCTGCTCGCCGTCTGCGGGACGGCTTCGCAAAAAGCTCCGGAGACAAGGCGTGCGAGTTCCGGGGGGTGAGGCGTATTTTGGCGCACGCCGCAACGGTTGCGAGGTGCGGTCGAAGCAAACCCGGAGATTCGTAGCTCCGCTCGGAACAGGTTCCGGAGGAAGCTTGAACGCGGCATACGGGTTTTTTCGGAACCGTCAGAGTTTTCGGATGCGGGCCAGGGCGGCCCGTTGCTGTTTGGAGAGTCGCCGGGAGGGGCCTTTTCTTTTCATGCCGGGCCGGTCGTCATCCTCGTCCGCGTCCTCCGTGCCGGATGCGTCCGCAGGGAACGATCCAGCGGTGATCCGTTCGAGTCGTTCATCGAACGCGGCGGAGGCGATGGCGGTCTTCCCGCGGCGGACGGCGAACGTGGCGATCTCACGGTCGGAGGTGACGACCAGGATCTCCTCATCACCCTTCGCAAGCAGCCGCTTGATCACCTCGTCGGCCTTCTCACCCAGACGGGAATAGATGATCTCCACACCCCCGGCAAGATCCCGCTCCTCCGTCGGCGAGCCCCCCAGCCAGCCGTCGAAGACGACGGTGATCCGGTGGCTCCGAAGTTTCCGGTAGCCGGCAAGGCTGCGGATGAGAGCTTTTCTTCCCTCTTCCAGGCTTTTCCTCTCGGATTGCCGGAAGGTGCCGGACTGCCGGATCAGGTTGTAGCCGTCCACGATGATGTGCATGGAACGCCGTTCCGCGGTTGTTAAATCACGATCCCGCCCGATGCGGTAAGTAAGAGATGACAAAGTGCATGTTTTTCAAAGGGGTCGAAGTATTGTCATCCAGGGGCGAATGTGCTATAAATCCCCCAGTCGAACTCTTTTTCGGCGGCACTATAGCACTATACCAGACCGGGTTTCAATTTGACATCCAAAAGGAAAGAACAAGGCTGACGTTCTCTGCTTAAACCATTTAAGTCCGAATGGAGGGAAAAGAAGATGGATTTTGAATTCACCGAGGAACAGAAGATGTTGCAGGATATGGCGTACCGGTTTGCGAAGGCCAATTTCACATCCGTGTCGCAGGAGTGCGACGAGCAGGAGAAGTACACGCCGGAGATCCGGAAGAAGGCGGCGGCGAACGGCCTCGTCGGGGCCTGGGTTCCGGAGGAGTACGGAGGCGCCGGGGCGGGCAGTCTGGGGAACGCCATCATCACCGAGGAGCTCTCCCGGGTAGACATGGGGATCGGCCTCAACGTCACGGCGGCGACCTTCGGCTGTGAGGCGATCCTCCAGTACGGCTCCGAGGAGCAGAAGAAGACCTGGCTCCCGCCCGTCTGCGCCGGCGAACAGGTCAGCGCGGGGGCGTTCACGGAGCCCAACGCCGGGACCGATGTGTCCGGCTACAAGACCCGGGCCGTCAAGGACGGAGGCGATTATGTGATCAACGGCAGCAAGATGTTCATCACCAACGGCACCGTCTGCGATTTTATGGTGACCCAGTGCATCACGAACCCCGAGGAGAAGAAGCACAACAGCTTCAGCCTGATCATCGTCCCGGCGGATGCGAAAGGAGTCACCCGGAACAAGATCCACGGGAAGCTGGGGATTCGCGCGAGCGACACGGCGGAGATCGCCCTCGAGGACGTCCGGGTCCCCCAAACGAATCTCGTCGGAAAGGAAGGCCACGGTTTCCGCGAGCTGATGCACTTCTTCGATACGACCCGGGTCATGGTTGCCGGTCAGGCCCTCGGCCTTTCTGAGGCCTGCCTGGAGACAAGCGTCAAGTACGTCAAGGAGCGGACCGCCTTCGGGGCGCCACTCGGCGCCTACCAGCTTACCCAGATGAAGCTCACCGAGATGGCAATCCGGATCGAGGCGCTCCGGGGCCTCGTCTACAAGGCGGCCTGGCTGATCGATGAGGGGCGTCCCGACTACACGCTGGCGGCAATGGCGAAGTTTTTCGGCGGCCAGACCGCCGTCTTCTGCGCGAACTACGCGGTCGAACTACACGGGGGCTACGGCTACGTCGAGGAGTACCCTGTCTCGAAGTGGTACCGCGACGCCAAGATCCTCGAACTCTACGAGGGGACGAAGGAAGCGGAGATCATGACGATCGGCCGGTATCTCCAGACGCGGTAGCCGAATGGCCGCGTCGCGGGGAGAATCGGATTCCTCCGCGCACTGGATATTTTTCGACCCTGCGCCTCCTCGCTACGCTGCGGGGGCAGGGGGCCCGAAAAATCTCCAATGTGCGCTTCCGGAATCCGCTTCTCTCCGCTTTTTGAGCCATGCAATTTTGATGAATATGAAAGGAGGCCGTTTATGAAGACGCGCATTACCGAACTTTTTGGTATCGAACACCCCATCATCCTGTCCGGCATGAGCTGGATCAGCGTCCCCAAGATGGTGGCGGCCGTCTCCAACGCGGGCGGCCTCGGCATCCTGGCGACGGGGCCGCTCGACGCGGACCGGACGCGGCAGGCGATCCGGGAGATCCGGAGCCTGACCAAAAAGCCCTTCGGAGCCAATGCCTCCCTGCTGTTTCCAGGGGCCGCCGAGAATGCGAAGGTTCTTCTGGAGGAGAAGGTGCCGGTGATCAACTTCGCGCTCGGCAAGGGGGACTGGATCGTGAAGGCGGCCCACGAGTACGGGGGGAAAGTGATCGCCACCGTGGTCAATGCCCGCCATGCGAAACGCGCACAGGATTACGGTGCGGACGGGGTGATCGCGACCGGGTACGAGGCTGCCGCCCATGGGGAGGAGGTGACCTCCTTTGTCCTCATCCCCAGTCTGGCGGATGTGCTGGAGATCCCGGTGATCGCCGCCGGCGGTGTCGCCGACGGGAGGGGGCTGGCGGCGGCTCTGGCCCTCGGTGCGGAAGGGGTGGCGATGGGAACCCGTTTCATGACGACGAAGGAGAGCCCCCTCCACGACCATTTCAAGAAACTTTCCATCGAAAAAGGGGTGATGGACACCCTCTACTCCACCCGCTTTGACGGGCTCGGCTGCCGGGTGATGAAAACCGACGCGGCGGAGCGGGCCATCCGGCGCGGGCTGGATCTCCCGGCGGCCTTTGTCAATTCCCGGGAGATCGCCGCGCAGCTTCATATACCCTTCCTGAAGCTCTTCATCGGCGTCCTCGCCTCCGGCTGGAAGAACGCCCGGCAGTTGGCCTACCTGGCGAACGGCTTCAAGGCGATCCGTGTCGCCACCGAGGAGGGCGACATCGAGCGGGGCGTCCTCCCCGTGGGACAGGCGACCGGCCTCATCCGCGACGAGCCCACGGTAGCCGAGGTCGTCGCGCGCATCGTCGCCGAGGCGGAACAGGTCAAGGATAGGCTGGCCGGTCAATTTGCATAAAAAAGGGGGACAGCTCCCGATTTCGGCGCCGTCCCATTGTCGGGAAAGGAAAAGGGCGGGGACAATCACCCCGCCCTTTTGCATGGGTTCCGCAATCCAGTTGTCTGGACGCCGTTTAGGTCTGTCTCACCACCCCTTCGTCCACATCTCGTCGTCCTCGTAGACCTTTTCGTCGTTCTGGGCGGCCTCTTCGGCGTCCGCCTCGATCATCCGGCCGGGATTCGGGTCCTTGAGGAGTTCACGGTAGTATTCGTGCTGGATGAGTAAGTTCATGATCTCGTTCGTGCCGGTCCAGATCTGGATGAGGTGCGTGTCGCGGATCATTTTCTCAATCGGGAAGACGTTTGTGTAGCCGATGCCGCCGACGATCTGCATCGCGAGGTTGCAGACGTTCCAGGCGGTATCCGTCGCGAACTTTTTGGCCTCGCTGACGATCCGCCGTGCGGTCGGGAGTCCCGCATCCACACTCTTCCCTGCGGCCTGGGTCAGCGCCCGGGCAGCGTCGAGCTGGGTGATCGCGTCGGCCACCTTGAAGCTCACCCCCTCGAAGTTCCGGATTTTCTGGCCGAAGGCCTTCCGCCGGTCGGAGTAGCGGACGGCCACCTCCAGTGCGGCGCGCGCCATCCCGAGCGAGCCGCCGGCCGACGTAAGGCGCTCCGGGACCATCATTGTATCGAAGATGAGCGCCCCCTCGTTGAGGCCGCCGATCAGGTTTTCCACCGGCACCTTCACGTCCTTGAAGATCAGCCTTCCGGTCCCGCCGCCCCGTGTGCCCAGCAGTTTGTAGAGGTACTTCACCTCGACGCCGGGTCGCTCCTTCTCGATCAGGAGCAGGCTGATCCGCTCGCGGGGCTTGCCCGCCGGGTCGGTATTGCAGTAGACGATGAAGAAATCCGCCCCGTCGGCGGCGACCACAAACCGCTTCTGACCTTTCACCGTGAACCAGCCGTCCTTCAGCTCGGCGCGGGTGGTGGCGCCGAAGAAATCCGACCCGCCGCGCGGTTCCGTCAGCGCTTCGGCGGAGATCAGCTCCCCCTTGAGCAGCGGCTTCAGGAACTTCTCCTTCTGCTCCTCCGTCCCGAAGGAGTGGAGCGCCTGGCCTACGATCGATGGCATTCCGAAGGCGCAGCCGAGGGCTGTTCCGAGGACCCCCACCTCCTCCAGGGCGGCGATTTCGGCGCTCCAGGGGAGGCCGCGGCCGCCGTACTTCTTGTCGAAGCGCAGACCGAGGAGGTTATGGTTCCCCAGGGCCTTGACAAATTCGCGGGGATAGGTGACCTCGTCCCGGTCCATCTTCCGGATCAGGTCTGATGAGACCTCCCGTTTGACGAACTCCCGGACCTCCGCCTTCAGGGCGATCTCTTCCGGGGTCAGCAAAATGTCCTGCAGCATATTCCTTTCCTCCTTATAGAAGTGATGATGTCCCGAAAATGGTCCGGCGGACCGGCAAAGGGGAAGTCCGCCGTTGCCGCCGGTTCCGAATGCCCCTGTGAAAGATATCTCGCAGCGTGGGAGGGCCTCTGAAGCCTTTATCCGCCAGTAACCGCGGGCGCTGCCAGGAGCGCCTTCATCGCCGCGATCGTTGCCGGATAGTTGCCGCTTCCGAAGATGGCGGAACCCGCGACAAGGATGTCCGCGCCGGCGTCGGCGATCGCGCGGAGGTTCTTCAGGGTGACGCCGCCGTCCACCTCCAGAAGCACCTTCGGGGCGAAGGTCCGGATCAGCTCCTGCGCCTTCTTGATCCTGGGAATCGACCCCCCGATGAACTTCTGACCCCCGAAGCCCGGGTTCACGGTCATGATGAGCAGCAGGTCGATGTCGGGAAGAATCGGTTCGATCTGGCCAAGGGGCGTCGCCGGGTTGATGGAGACCCCGGCCTTGAGGCCCTTTTCACGGATCATCGTGACCGTCCGATGGAGATGGGCCGCGGCCTCCACATGGATGGTGATGCCGTCGGCCCCCGCCTTGGAGAAGTCTTCGATGTACCGCTCGGGGTTTTCGATCATCAGGTGAACGTCGAAGGGGAGGCGGGTGGTTTTCCGGATCGAGGCGACGAGCCCCGGGCCTATCGTGAGGTTGGGGACGAAATGGCCGTCCATCACGTCGATGTGGATCCAGTCCGCCCCCGCCGCCTCGACGGCCGCGATCTCTTCGCCGAGACGGCTTCCGTCCGCCGACAGGATAGATGGTGCTATCATTTTCATGGCCAAACCCGCAGTAGTTAGTGTAAACTTCATACACCATCGCCGGGGCCGTGTCAACGTTCCGGATCGGTCTTTTGCTTGCGGCCCGGCGGCGTTCATGGTACGAATGAAACGGGTAAATCCAAAGGGGCGTGGCGATGATGGCGGACTGCAAGGGTCTTCGGGAACATGTCGAGAGGCTGCGGATGCTCTCCTTCAAGGTGGGGCCATACCGGCCGCCGAGCGAGGGGGGCAGCGCCTCCCTGCTCCTGAGGGTGACCGAAAATTGTCCGTGGAACCGATGCACCTTCTGCGAGATGTACAAGGGAGATCGCTTCGTCTATCGACCTGTGGAGGAGATCAAGGCCGATATCGACCGGGTTGCGGCGATCCGCGATGAAATCACGGCGGTTTCATGGAAGCTGGGGCTGGACGGAAAGATCACCCGCGACGTAGGAGCCGCCCTGCTCGCGGAAGGCCGCGATCTGATCGAGAATGCCGGTTTCATCACGGTTTTCAACTGGCTCTCTTCCGGCGGGAAAACGGCCTTCCTGCAGGACGCAGACAGCCTCATCATGCGGCCTCCCGAGCTTGTAGCGGCGCTGAAACACCTCCGGGAAACCCTGCCCTCCCTGGCCCGGGTCACCAGCTACGCCCGTTCGAAAACGCTGTCCCGCAGAAAACCTGAGGAACTCCGGGCGATCCGCGAGGCCGGTCTGGACCGCCTCCATATCGGTCGGCGCATATCCACAAGGGCGTGACCCAGGCCGAGCAGATCGATGGGGGATGCAAGGCCATAGACGCGGGTTTCCAGGTGTCGATGTACTGGATGCCGGATCTGGGCGGCAGGGAGCGGCGGCGGCAGCATGCGGAGAATACGGCCCGCGTCCTTTCGGCTATCAATCCCCACTATATCCGCTCCCGACCCCTGGTTCCCCGGCCGGGAACGCCGCTCTTTGAAGATGTCGCACAGGGCCGCTTATGTCTCTCCTCGCCTTATGAGCGGCTGGAGGAACTGGCCTGGATGATCGGCGACCTCGATGTGACTTCGAGGGTCTGCTTCGACCATGCGATGAACGCTTGGGCGGACCGCCGGGGCGGTCTCCTCTTCCGGCAGGATTACGAAGGCTATCGATTTCCGGACGAGAAGCCGCTAGTTCTGGAACGGATCCGCGAGGGGCTGGCGGTGGAAGAATCAATGCACGTCCATGTCCGGGAGCTGATGGCCGTGCAATCCCTCTGAGCCGCCGGCAGAGGATTATCTTCCACCCGCCTTCCGGCGTTTCCGCGCCGCGTCTTCCTTGTCAATAAAACGTCAACCTCGATGAAACTACATGACTTCAAAAAGCAATCAATGATGTTTTCTTCTCCATAAATGTGATATGGATAGTGGAGATGTTAACGGCTGGATGTGAGGGGATGGGGCCAAAGGATACATGGTCGAAATAATGTTGCACTACAGGGAAACCAGGCGATTAAATGAGAAAACAAATCAAAAGAGAGGGAGAACTCAGATCATGAAAAAGACGTTGGGAACGATGGTAGCAATAATTGTAGCTGCTATTTTAGTAGGGACTTTTATTACGGTGAAGTATGCCACAGCCAAGGAGATCGGCAGGGATGGTCGGTTTATCGCCTATGACAACGGCACGGTGCTGGACACGAAGACGAACCTGATGTGGGCTGCTAAGGACAATGGCAGCGACATAAACTGGGCGAACGCAAAGTCTTATTGCAAGAATTATCGCGGCGGCGGATACAAAGACTGGCGGACGCCCACGCAGGATGAACTGGCGGGGTTGTATGATAAGGTTAAAACTACAGCTTATAAGGCTGACTGCTGGGTTGACGTTTATTTAACGGAATTGATTCATCCTACCTGTAATTGGGTGTGGGCATCTGAAACACGCGGTTCCGATTCCGCCTACTTCAATTTGAGCGATGGCCATCGTCATGATGCTCCTGCGTCAAACAGTACCCGCAGGCGGGCGCTCCCGGTGCGTTCCGGCAAATAGACTATTTGGTTCTTTGATTATTTGCATTTATCGGGTACAGGGCGGAGCCTTGTACCCGATAAAATTAGGAATCTGGTTTTTTGCCGAGTATGCGTTATGGCCGCATACGAACAATTTCCCATCTTTGAAAGTGCAGACCATTGACTCCATCAGGATAGTTAACGGTGCTCTCTTTAAAGTGGCAATCCCAGAGGTGATGGTTTGTTCTGGTCGGGACTCTATAATGGGCTACTATTGGCCGCGTCCTTCGTTGCCGTGCCTTACTACGGGGCACGGATGCTTCTCACGGGCAAGTATCGCCGGAGCTTCGGTCCCAAGTTCGGCCGCCTGACCACAGGGGTGGTTTCCCGCATGGTGGGAACGCCGCGGATCTGGGTGCATGCCGTCTCCGTTGGCGAGGTGACGGCGGCCGTCCCGATCGTGACGGCGCTCCGTTCCCGTTTCCCTGGGGCGTGCATCGTCCTTTCGACGAGCACGGAGACGGGCCAGGAGATGGCCCGGAAACTGGCGACCGGCGCAACGGTTCACATCTACTATCCCCTCGATATCCCCTGCGTTGTCCGGAAGGTGATCGACCGGGTCCGGCCCGACGTTTTCGTTCCCATCGAGACGGAGCTCTGGCCCAATTTCATCCGGCTCTGCCGGGCGCGGGGGACGCGGATCGTGATAGCGAACGGTAGGATCTCGCCCCGCTCCTACCGCCGTTACCGCGCGACGCGCTTCTTCTGGCAAGAGATCCTCGCGACACTCGACGAGGCCGGAGTGATCTCACAGACCGATGCGGAGAGGCTTGCGGCCCTCGGGATGCCCCCCTCCCGGATTCAGGTTCTCGGAAACGCGAAATACGACGGCCTTGCTGCCCGGGTATCCCCGGAGCTGGAGAAAGAGATTGCCGACCGCCTCGGAATCGAGCCGGGAGAGGAGGTCCTGGTCGCGGGGAGCACACACGAAGGGGAAGAATCGGTCATTCTGGAAGTTTATCGACGGTTGCTCGAACATCGGCCGAACTTCAAGCTGGTCCTGATCCCCCGCCACATCGAACGGGGGGAGGCCGTCGCGGAGCTGGTTCATCGGGCCGGGTTTTCCGACGCCATCCGGATGTCGGAGATCCAGGCGGGTCGAAGCCGCCGTGGGGAGCGGGTTGTTGTCGTCGATGTGATTGGCGAGCTCTTCAAGATCTACAGCCTCGCCACGGTCGTCTTCTGCGGGGGGAGTATCGTTCCGAAGGGCGGCCAGAACATCATCGAGGCCGCCGCCTGGGGGAAGGTCGTTTTCCACGGGCCGCACATGGAGGATTTCCGGGATGAACGGGTCTTTCTTGAAGAGGCGGGCGCGGGGATCACGGTCCGGGACGGCGAGGAGCTCTTTACGGGCATCCGGGCGCTCCTCGAAGATCCGGATCTTTTACAGAAGAAAGGCGAATCCGGGCGCCGGGCTGTGGCGGCAAACCGGGGCGCCGCGGGGCGATACGCGGCCCTGATTGCCGACGTGCTGCACCGCATGTGAAAAATGAAAAGGGGGGACAGCTCCCGATTTTTCTGGAAAAATCGGGAGCTGTCCCCCCTTTTTGACTTCTCCCTCCCATTTAAAGGGAGGGCAGGGTGGGGATGAGAAGAAGATCAGCCTTCGGCCCGTTTTAGGTATTCCGCCCACTTGTGGTCGACCCACCGCTGGAACTGGCCCAACTGCTCCAGGCTCATCTTCTTGAACCGCCCCTGCCTTTCCACGAACTGGATCACCGGGGCGCGGGTCCCTTTTTCGGCCAGCGTCTTGCTGCGGCCGGTGAAGCGGAACTTCCCGTTTTCGATCTCATAGAGGACGACGATCCCCGTCTCCACGGCGAGCCGGCCGATCTTGACCGTGTCCTTTGGAGGAAAAACCCACCCCGGGGGGCAGGGGGTCGCAATCTGGAGATAGCGGGTTCCCTTGATCCTCTTGGCCTTCACGAATTTGTCGTAGAGGTCGATCGGGAAGGAGGGAGATGTCGTGGCCAGGTAGGGGATGTCATGGCCCTCCATGATCTTCATCATGTCTTTTTTGTTCTGTTGTTTGGTGAGGACCGGCGTTGTTGTGGTCAGGGCGCCCATTGGGGTGGCGCTGGAGCGCTGTGTCCCCGTATTCATGTAGCCCTCGTTGTCGTAGCAGACGAAAATGAAGTCCGTTCCCCGCTCGGCGGCGCCGGAGAGCGCCTGGATGCCGATGTCGAAGGTTCCCCCGTCGCCGGCGATGGCGACGACCGTGATGTCGCTCCGGTTCATCGCCGCAAGCCCCGCCACCAGACCCGACGCCGACGCCGCGGTACTGGCGAAGGTGCAGTTCAGGCTGGGGATGGCGACCGACGTCGTGGGGTAGAGGCCGTGGAGGACCGTGAGGCAACTGGCCGGGAGGGTCAGGATCGTGTTCTCCCGAAGCGCCTTCAGGACGTAGCGGTAGGCGAGGGAAAGCCCGCAACCCGAACAGGCGCGGTTCCCCGGCAGCATGTATTCTTCCTTGTGCACCTTAAAGAGTTTTTCCGGCATTTTTGATTCTCCCGTTTCTCACTCCGTAACGCAGTTGAGCCAGGTCTGTTGCTCCCGGTTTCCCCCGGCGATGGCCGCGAGGGAGGAACGGACGGCCTCGGCCAGTTCATTGGCCTTGACATCCCGGCCGCCGAGACCGGCGATGTAATTATGGACCGGCGTCTGGATGCCGGTGCCGTACAGTGCCGCTTTGATGTCGGCTGAGAGCGCCCCCTCGTAGCCGTAGCTGATGTCCTTTTCGAAAACGACGATGGCCGGGGCTTTATGGAAGGCCTCACGGACCTCTACGCGGGGGAAAGGCCGGTAGACCCGGATGCCGACCACCCCGGCGCGGATACCCTGCCCGCGGAGGATATCCGCCGCCGTCGTCGCCTCCGTGGCGATCGACCCCATGCCGGCGAGGAGGACCTCGGCGTCGTCCGCCTTGTAGGTCCAGAGCATCCCGCCGTGGTCGCGGCCGAAGCGCTCCGCGTATTCATGGCAAACGTCCACGATCACATCCCGCGACCTCTCCAGCGCGTTCTGGAGTTTCCAGCGGATGTCCATGTAGCCGTCGCGGAGAACCCCCTCCGCGTCCCGCCTCTGCCAGGGGAAGATGACCGGGTTGATGTTCCGGGGATCTTCCGGAGAGAGGATCGTATGGGGCTTGTAGGGGGGGAGGAACTCGCCAACCCGGTCGGCGTTGGGGATCTCCACGGGCATCATCGTGTGGGAGAGGACGAAGCCGTCATAGCAGACCATCACGGGGCAGTAGACCTGCTCGGCGATCCGGTAGGCCTGGATTAGTGTCGATGATCTCCTGGTTGTCCCGGCAGTAGATCTGTATCCAGCCCGTGTCCCGCTGGGCGATGGAGTCCTGCTGGTCGTTGAAGATGGACCAGGGGGCGCCGACGCCGCGGTTTACGCAGGCAAGGACGATGGGGAGTCTGGACCCGGCCGCCCAGTGGAGTTGTTCGTGCATGTAGAGAAGGCCATGGGAAGAGGTCGAGGTAAAGACCCTGGCGCCGACGGTGGAGGC
>JAPLJX010000086.1:3540-4998 GCA_026388375.1 Deltaproteobacteria bacterium | reverse complement strand
ACCCTGATGGGCTGCTGAGCACATCAGATAGGGATGTTTCCCGTAATTTACCGCAGGGCGGAACACTGAACCGTTCTGAGTACGACCTGAAATGCCATGATTTCACCCTTGCAGAAGGGCGCCACCGCGTGCCCCTGCAAGGGTGAAATATGCGAAGCGTGTATCGTATGGCGCTGTTTTCACTTCAAACGGCCCATGGCGGGAGGATTCATTTTGGGCGATTTTCTATTGGTCCAGACGCTGAACGGGCTTTCTTTCGCGGCCCTTCTTTTTTTACTTTCCAGCGGGCTCTCTCTTATCTACGGGGTGATGAAGATCGTCAATATCGCCCATGGGTCGTTTTTCATGGTGGGGACCTATGTCGGGCTGTCCGTCATTTTAAAGACGAATAACTTCTTTCTGGGCGCCTTGGCGGGAGGGCTGGCCGTGGGGGTGCTCGGTTTCATCATGGAGCGCGGTTTCCTGAGGAGGTTTCCTCTGCAGGCCCTTCCGCAAATGATGATCACCCTGGGATTTGCCTTGCTCTTTCGTGATCTCTCCCTCCTGATCTGGGGAGGGGATCCCTACATCCTGCCCTGCCCGGAATACCTGAAGGGGTCCGTAAAGATATTTCATGTCGTTTTCCCCATCTACCGTATTTTCATTTTTTGCGTGGCGACGGTGGTTGCGATCGCCCTGTGGCTCTTCAATGAGAAAACCCTGGTCGGGGCGAAACTGCGGGCGGCGGTGGACGATCATGAGATGGCGGGAGGCGTGGGTCTGAACGTCCCCATGATTTCGGGGTGCATGTTCGGCTTGGGCGCCTTCCTGGCCGGCTTCGGAGGGGTCATGGGAGGTCCCATCTTCGGGGTTTATCCGGGACTCGATTTCGAACTCCTCTCGCTGAGTTTCGTGGTGGTGATCGTCGGGGGAAGGGGAAGTCTCCTCGGTTCGGCCGTGGGAAGCATACTGGTGGGACTCGTGGACAACTTCGGCAAGGCCCTGATCCCGGAACTCTCCTATTTCACGCTGTTTGCCCCCATGGCGCTGGTGGTCGCGCTCAAACCTACCGGACTCTTCGGAAAAGAGTGAAGACATGAAAGAGCGGCTTACTTCGATAACGAAAATCATCGGCTTGATTCTGGCTGTTCTGGTCCTGTTGGTCATGCCGCCTTTTTATGCCTCCTACTGGGTCACGCTCCTGACGCAGATGCTGATCTTTGCCATCCTGGCCATGAGTCTGGATATCCTCCTGGGTTACACGGGGTTGTCATCCTTCGGTCATGCGGGTTTTTTCGGAGTGGCCGGCTATGCGGTAGCCATCCTCTCCACCCGTTACAAGATGGGATTCCTCTTCTGTTTCATCAGCAGCATCTCGCTGTCCGTTTTGATCAGCATGATTTTCGGCTTCCTGGTCGCCCACGCGACGGGGGTCTATTTCCTGATCATCACGCTGGCCCTGGGGATGGTCCTCTGGGG
>JAPLJX010000086.1:0-3494 GCA_026388375.1 Deltaproteobacteria bacterium | reverse complement strand
TCACCATGACCGGTGGCGATAACGGGATCTCGGGAATTGCCCGACCGGATATCGGCCTTCCGCTCGCCCTGAAGGACCCGCTAACATTTTATTATGTCGTTCTTGTTTTTTTTCTGATTGCCATGGTCTTGATGGCCATTCTCGTCCGTTCCCCGTTCGGTCACAGCCTCAAGGGCGTCCGGGAGAGCGAATCCCGGATGCGGGTCCTCGGTTATCATTCCTGGCTTCATAAGTATCTGGCATATGTCGTATCGGCGGCATTCGCCGGCTTTGCGGGTGTCTTCTGGGCCTACTTCAACGGTTTCATCAGCCCCTTTGACATGGACCTGAACGCGTCGATCGAAATCGTGCTGATGGTCATCCTTGGCGGACCGGGAACCCTGATCGGTCCTGCCCTGGGGGCCGGGATCATCGTATTTCTCAAGAATTTTATCAGCGCCTACACCCAGCGCTGGCTGCTCATCCTGGGGACCATTTATATTCTCACGATACTCTATGCCCCGCAGGGGCTCATCAACCTCCTCAAGGATTGGCTCAAGGGACGGCAGAATAAAGCGTGCGGGAAGAAGCCGTCAGGCGGAAAGGGATGAAACAGGTCAATGGGGTCAACGGAAAAAGGGGAGAAAAAAGGGTCTGATCCGTGCCTGGTCCTGAAAGACCTCTCCATCGATTTTGGGGGGTTGCGGGCCGTCGATGGGGTCAATTTGACGATCGAGCAAGGGGAGAGACGCGTCCTGATGGGGCCCAACGGCGCCGGAAAAACGACGCTCTTCAATCTCATCAGCGGTATCTATCCGCCAAGCCGGGGGCGAATCTTCTATTTCGGGAAGGAGATCAGCAGATACCCCATCTACCGTCGGGCCGCCCTGGGAATAGCCAGGACGTATCAGGTCACCAATCTTTTTCGGTGCCTGACCGTGGCGGAAAATATTCTGATGGCATGCCAGGCCCTGGACCGGAGGAAGTTCGTCATGTTCCGGCCCCTCTCCTCCTATCACTGCCACATGGATCGCTGCGACGATGTCTTACAAGAGTTTGATTTATGGGAGAAGCGCAACGAACTGGTGAAGAATCTCTCCCATGGAGATCAGCGGCGGATCGAGGTAGCCATGGCCCTTGCCGAAAAGCCCCGACTTCTGCTTCTCGACGAACCGGCGGCAGGGCTCTCTTCCGCAGAAACTCAGGACCTGACCGTGTTGCTCAAGAAGCTCGATCCTTCGATCACGATCGTCTTGATCGAACACGATCTGGATGTCGCCTTCGAATTTGCCGAACGGATCACCGTTCTTTATCAGGGGCAATTTCTGACCGAGGGCACGAAGGAAGAGATCCGAAATAATGCCACCGTGCAGGAGATCTATTTGGGTGCGGAGTGACCGTGTATGCTCAGGATAGTCGACATTCATACCTATTACGGCGACAGCTATGTCATCCAGGGGGTGAGCCTGGAGGTGGCGAAAGGCACGGTGGTCGCCCTGCTTGGCCGCAACGGGGTAGGAAAAACAACGCTTATTCGATCCATTGTCGGTTTTACCCCGGCGAGGAGGGGTGCGATTCTCTTCAACGGCCAGGATATCACCCGCATGGATTCGTATAAAATCATCAAACTGGGGATGGGCCTCGTGCCTCAGGGACGGCGCATCTTTCCCTCCCTGACGGTGAAGGAGAACCTGGCCGTCGCCGAGCGCTGCTCCAGTGTTCAGCGATGGGATTTCGCAAAGATCTATTCCCTTTTCCCCCGTCTCGAGGAACGATGCGGCCAGAGGGCCAATACCCTCAGTGGGGGAGAGCAGCAGATGCTGGCGATTGCAAGAGCCCTGATTTCAAACCCTCTTTTCATCCTCATGGATGAGCCCACGGAGGGATTGGCGCCTGTTTTGGTACGCGAAGTGGGCGATGCCATACTGCGGCTGAAAGAAGAGGGATTGTCCATTTTCCTGGTTGAACAAAACCTCTCTTTTGCCAGGAAGTTTGCGGACTACGTCCATCTCATGAGCAAGGGGATGATTGTATACTCTTCAACCCCGGAGCAGCTTTGGGAGGATCAGGAGGCAAAGCATCGTTACTTGGGGGTGTGACGGTTTCGTAAAAATAGCCCTTTTACCGGAGAGGGGATCAAAGGAGGATAACTATGCTGGATTTGTTTTCTTTACAGGGGAAAGTTGCCATCGTCACGGGCGCCGCGCAGGGGATCGGCAGGGAAATAGCCCTTGGTTTTGCCCAATATGGCGCGGATATTGTGGCCATCGATCTCACGGATGAGAAATTGCTGACACTCAAAAACGAGATTGAGGCCCAAAAGCGGCGTTGCCTGGTTCTTACCGCAGACCTGGTCCATGGCGACCAGATAGACCGCATGGTCGAAACTTCGGTCAACGAGATGGGGAAGATAGACATCCTGGCCAACATTGCCGGTGTGAACGTACACAAAGCCGCTGAAGAGATGACCGAGAAAGACTGGGATTTTGTCCTGGATATCAACCTGAAGGCGCTGTTTTTCTGTTGCCAGGCGGTGGGCAAGGTCATGCTGCGGCAGGGCAGCGGCAGGATCATCAACATGAGTTCCTCTTTTGGCGTGGTCGGGTTCGGCGGAAGAACGGCGTACGCCGCGAGCAAGGCCGCCGTTTCAAACCTGACCAAGACGCTGGCTCTCGAATGGTCCGCCAAAGGCGTCCATGTCAATGCCATTGCGCCCGGTCCCGTCTGGACGGAGGCCCGTCATCAATTATTCTCCAATCCCGAGTTTTATGCCGATCTCTTGAAAAAAGTGCCGATCAACCGAACGGCCAAGCCTGTCGAGATTGTCGGACCGGCGATCTTTTTGGCCAGTGAAGCCTCCAGCTTCGTGACGGGGGAGACCCTTCTGGTTGATGGCGGATTCTGCGCACAATAATGGATGGGAAAGCGCTTTTTTCCCGCAACACCGCGCGTTCAACGCACAAACATGCGGATACCGTCCGGTGTCAACCGTAAACGTTTAATGGTGTGGTAAAGGTGGTCTATGAAAGGGATATGCGGAAAACTGCTGGATGTCGATCTGACTTCCGGCAGGACCGGGGGGTTCGGTATTTCCGCCGCAATGGCCAAGAAATACCTGGGGGGAAGAGGCCTGGGGGCAAGACTCCTGTTTGACTTGCTGCCGCCGAAAACGGACCCGCTTTCCCCGGAAAATATTCTTATCTTTCTGACGGGTCCCCTTACCGGGTCGATGGTCCCCGGCTCGTCCAAGTTCGTCGTGGTGACCAAGTCGCCGCTTACCCACGGATGGTGCGACAGCTATTCCAGCGGAAGGATATCCATCGAGCTGAAAAAGGCGGGCTATGACGGCATCGTGATCCGGGGAAAATCGAATTTTCCCTGCTACCTGAAGATCGGCGACAGCGGTGTTGAGATCCGGGAGGCCGATTGGATCTGGGGGAAGGATAGTTTCGCAGCGGAAAAAACGCTCAAGGAACTTGAGGGAAACGGTTCCGCGGGGGTCTCATCCATCGGGC
>JAPLJX010000055.1:5139-10150 GCA_026388375.1 Deltaproteobacteria bacterium | reverse complement strand
CGGTTTCATCGGCATAGAGCCCCCCCCCGTTTGAGGACGGCGATACAGCCAGGCTTGACCTGGACCTTGACAAGGATATTCTTTCCGGTCGTACAGAACTCCCGGACCATGTTGAATTCCTGGGCTTCAACCACCTCGATCTCCGGTTCCTCTTCGGCGGCGCCCATGCTCAAGACCTTCTCCCGGAGCTTTTCCCGGCCGATGCGGACGGCATCTTCCATCGTGAAATCAGGTGGAATGGGGACCTGGAAGCCCTCTTCCGCGATGGTCAGCGTCCGCCTCTCGGTGTCGGCGAGAAGGGTCATCTCCGCCGTAGTCCGGGCGAGGGCGGCTCCGATGGCATTGGCCACCTCGGCATGGATGGGGATATGCACTTCACAGTCGAGCAGCCTGCCCAGCTCAGGCGCGAGCGGGCCTGCAGGTCCACCGACGACATAGAGCGTCCGGGGATTCAGCTTCTTGTCCTCCAGAATTTCATGGATGGTATAGACCGGCTGGTTGTTGATCTCATCGAGAACAGCACGGACATGGCCGGCGATCTTCCGGCAGGTCTCGTCAAAGACGGTCCGGGCCGCTTCGATGACCGTGCAATTCAGCGCGGCGGCGATGGGGGCGAGGGCGGCAGCAGCCTTTTCCGCATCGCCGATCACGGTCATTCCGAGAACGATCATCGCATCCGTTGGCGTCGGGAACGGCCCTCCGCAAGCCGCGGCGGCTCCTTCCCGTTCAGGTCCGATGAAGATCCTTCCTTCTCGAAAGCGGATGACGCTGTCGCCGCCGATGCCGATCGACTTGGTTCGCAATCCCCGGATCAGTGTTCGGTGGCCTTCAATGGTGACGCCGAAGGCTTCGAGCAGGGGGACTCCGTCGGCGAAGAGGGCGATATCCGTCGTCGTGCCGCCGATATCGAGGGCGATGGCGTCGCTGCCGCAGCCGGTTGTAGCCAGGATCCCCATGATGCTGGCTGCGGGGCCGGAAAGGATCGTCTGGACAGGATATTCTACGGATTGCGCGATGTCGAATGTTCCTCCGTCTGCTTTCAGGATATAGATCGGAATCGTGATTTTCCGGGCGTGGACGAAGTGAAGAACCTGCGTGACAAATCTTTGATAAGGTCTCCAGATCGCTTCGTTGAGATAGGTGGTGGCGATCCGCCGGGGGAAATTGAGGCGCCCCGACATCCGGTGACCCAAAGAGACGTGTTGGAGCGGATCGGGGACAAGCGTCCGGACAATCTCGTGAAGTTCCAGCTCCTGTTTGGGATTTCGTGTGGAAAATTTTCCGACGATGCCGACATTCCGGATCCCTTCGGAACAAAAACGGGAAGCGATGCGGGAGGCATCTTCTCTGTCGATGCGCGCCATTTCGATGCCGCGATGGTTCACATAGCCGGAAAGGATATAGGTGTTCGGATCGAGTTGAAGAAGGGCAGGGGGAAGACCGGGACCGCTGACTGCCATGATTCCCACGGGATCGACCTTGTGTTGGACGATTGCATTGGTGGAAATCGTGGTACTGAGGACAACCCTTTCCAGTTGATCGATGCTTGCCTCATCCACCAGCTCGTTTGTGACATCGAGAAGGGAAGTCAAAAGGTTTTCCGGGTTTGTGAGGACCTTGGCCTTTTTCAGGACCCTGAAGTGATCGATCAGAACCGCATCCGTATGTGTGCCGCCCACATCAATACCCAGGATCATCTGCCTCTCCCGTCCTTGATGCTCTTATAAAAGTCACGAATCCTGTTATTTCCAAGTGGTCCGCTTATATAATGATAAATTTGTCTTGACAAGGTAAAAATAAAGCGTATTTTATCACACGATGTCGGTTATGCATCTGTAAATCGGCATTGGGATTAAAATCTGTGAAAGGAGGTGACATGTCGATGAAAAAGGTATCTGCTATTATTCTTTCAACGCTTTTCTTCATGACTTTATCGTTTGCAGTTGTTGGCTGCAAGAAGGCGGAAGAGCAAAAGCCGGCTGAGACCACAGCTCCGGCTCCCGCACCTGCACCTGCTCCGGCCCCTGAGGCAACTCCGGCGGCTCCGGCAGCACCCGCGGCTCCTGCGACAAAGTAGGATCGTAAGCATTACAAAAAAGACGGCCGGCATCCACATGCGGCCGTTTTTTTTGCCTGAAATACCTCTATTTTACACCAAAATTGTTATTTGACGGCAACGGCCACGTTGTTGTATGATCCATGCCGTCGATGCAACCCCGCCGGCATCGGTTTTCAAGTTGAAAAACATCAGTCATGGTCAGGATGAACGAACCAGAAGATAACGAACCAGAAGAGGAGGTAATGTCATGAGCAAAAATTGTGATTTTATTGGAGGTCTTGTCGTTGGCGGTCTGATCGGAGCGGTGATCGGTATCCTGTACGCGCCGAAAAGCGGGAAGGAAACCCGCGAGGAGATAGGGCAGAAGGCCGATGAACTCCTTTCCAAAGCGAAAGAGGAGTACGGCCATGCCGTTGAAAAGAGCCGCGAGGCTTACGAGGCGACCGTAGAGCGCCTGAAGGATCTGGAGGAGACGGCAAAGGAGAAGGTGGAGGAGGTGGGCGAGCTGGCCGACCGGGGGAAAGAGACCTTGCAGGATGGGAAAAACCGGCTGAAGAAGGCCATCGACGCAGGGATCGGTGCGTTCCGGGAGGAACAGAACAAACCCATCTGAACATCCAATGAAGGAGTGACGCCGTGACCGACAACATTTTGATCCTATTGAGTGTCGTCTTTCTGCTTATCGCCGGACTTTGCATTCCCTTTCTCATTCAGATCCTGCGTACGGCACGGGAGATGGCCTTGACCCTCCGGCTTTTCAATCAGAGACTGCCGCTGATTATGAAGAATCTGGAGGAGATCACTACCAACATCAACCAGACGTCGACCACCGTCCACCGACAGGTCGCCGAAATTTCTCTGACCCTGAGGCGGATTCAGGGGATCGTTGGCGTTTTCCTCGGGCTCGAGGAGGTTCTCCGGCGCCGGATGAGTTTCCCCTTTGCGCGCACCCTTCGGACCTCCATGGCGGTGGGCAGGGGGGTCCGGGTCTTTATCGACTGCCTCACGGGCGGTTGTCCGGAAGGAAAGGTCAGCCGTTCGTCATAGGTCGCCTTGATTGGGCATAAAACAGCGGAACCAGGCAACCGGAGGGTTGATATGGCCAGTGTAACGTATGGGAGCAGGGGGGGACGGGTCCGGGTTCAGACTCTTCAGGACAAGGCCAGACCCTCTCGGTCGGCCGAAGAGGTCGTCCGTGAGATCAAGGTGTTGCAGCAATCCGGCGGGGAGGAGTACCGGGAGAGGTCACTGGCCCTGCACGGTCTGATCTGCGGCCGTTGCGGCAGAGAGTTTGATGCCGTGAACCGCCACCTCCTGACCGTCCATCATAAAGACGGCAATCACAACAACAACCCTCCGGACGGAAGCAACTGGGAAAACCTCTGCGCTTACTGCCATGAGGATGTTCACAGCCGGGGAGTTCTGGGAGATTACATGGAAGGAACGGCCGCCTCCCGGGAGCAGATTGTCGTCTATCGCGATGAAGCCGCAGCGGGAGGGATGGGCGCCCTCGCCGATAAACTAAAAAAAGCTTTGGAAAAAAAGAGATCATCACCGTAGTCATCACTTAGGGAGGGTCTGAGATGGGGAAGATGTTGTGGAAGCCTTCGGAGGAACGCGTCAGGAACAGCAACATATACCGCTTCATGTCGTTCGTAAATGACCGACACGAGCAGACTTTCACCGATTATGATGGCCTGTACGCCTGGTCGGTGAATCATATTCCCGATTTCTGGGCAGCGGTCTGGGATTTCGTCGGGATCAATGCCTCCCGGGGCTATGATCGGGTGATCGATAACGAACACAAAATGCCCGGGGCAAAGTGGTTTCCGGGCGCCCGTCTGAACTTTGCGGAAAACCTGCTGCGCTTCCGGGATGATTCCGTGGCCCTCATCTTCAAAGGCGAGGATCACCCGACGGTCAAGATGACCTACGCCGAACTGTATGATGAGGTGGCCAGACTGGCGAAGAGTCTTAAGGCGTGCGGGGTTGGGCCCGGCGACCGCGTCGTCGGATTCATGCCGAACATGCCCGAAGCCGTCACGGCGATGCTCGCCGCGACAAGCATAGGGGCGGTGTGGTCCTCCTGCTCTCCCGATTTCGGGATCAAGGGTGTGTTGGACCGTTTCGGGCAGATATCGGCGGCCTGCGCAATGCAGTCCATTATAAGGAGTTCCGGGCGCCGGAAAACGGCCTGAAAATCCAGTTCGAGCAGCTCCCGTTTGAACACCCGCTCTACATCATGTTCACCTCGGGGACGACCGGTCTGCCGAAGTGCATGGTGCAGAGCGCCGGCGGGATCCTGATCCACCACCTGAAAGAGTTGATCCTCCATACGAACCTCAAGCGGGAGGATACGATCTTCTATTTCACCACCTGCGGCTGGATGATGTGGAACTGGCTCGTGAGCTCGCTCGGCGTGGGCGCGAAACTCCTCCTCTATGACGGAAACCCCTTCCATCCGGACCCGGGCGTCCTGTGGCGTACGGCCCAGCAGGAAGGGATCACGGTCTTCGGGACCAGTGCCGGTTACATCGCCGCGTTGATGAGCGAGGGGGTCCGGCCGGGCAAGGAATATGACCTTTCCGCCCTCAAAACCATCCTCTCGACAGGGTCGCCCCTCTCCGAGGATGGGTTCGAGTTCATCTACCGGGAGATCAAGGAGGATCTTCAGCTCTCCTCCATCTCCGGCGGCTCGGATATCAACGGCTGCTTCGCGCTGGGAAACCCGATGGGACCGGTCTATTCCGGAGAACTCCAATGCCGGGGCCTTGCGATGAAGGTCGAGGCCTTCGACGAGAACGGCAAGCCGGTGATCAACCAACAGGGCGAGCTCGTCTGCACGGCGCCTTCCCCCTCGATGCCCATCTACTTCTGGGATGATCCGGGAAGCAAGAAATACAGGGCCGCCTATTTCGAGGTCTATCCGAATGTCTGGCGGCACGGGGATTA
>JAPLJX010000055.1:0-5118 GCA_026388375.1 Deltaproteobacteria bacterium | reverse complement strand
GCGCCGGGAAAGCAGCTGACCGACGAGCTTCGCGACCGGATCCGCAAGACAATCCGCGTCAATGCATCCCCGCGTCACGTCCCGGCCAAAATCATCGCCGTGCCGGACATTCCTTATACCCTGAACATGAAGAAGGTCGAGCTTTCGGTGAAGAAGGTGATCGAAGGACAGGCCGTCCAGAACAAGGACGCCCTGAAGAATCCGGAGGCCCTCGACCACTATGCGGGGATCCCGGAATTGCAGCAGGAATGAGGACTTAAACTAACGAGAGGGGCGGACATGGGCCGCCCCTTTTCATTTCAGCAGGACGCGGATGTTGTCCCGTTCCGAAACCATCTTGTCGCCCACGGAGGTCCCGCAGTAAACGCAGGTATAGTCGTATTTCTCCCCGTTTGAAAGGACGAGGAGGAGGCGCTTCCGCACCGGGACGGCGCGCCTGCACTTGGGGCAGAAGAGTTCCGTGGCGTCGAAATCCTTGTATTGTTCCTGTTTCATCCCTCATCCCTTTCCGGAATTCTCTGTGCATCTTCCAGCCAGACGGCGGCCTTGCTGTCGCTCGGCGCCCGGTAATCGCCCCGAGGCGAGAGGGACCCGCCCGAACCGACCTTGGGGCCGTTGGGGACGCAGGAGCGCTTGAACTGGCTGATCTGGAAGAACCGGTAGAGGTAGACCTCCAGCCAGTGGCGGATCTCCCCGATCGTGTAGGCGTTTCTCTTCGACTCGGGGACGTCGGGCCAGTCTCCGCGCGTTCGGTCCCGCCAGGCGCAATAGGCCATGAAGGCGATCTTGGTTGGAAGATAACCGAAGCGAGTCGTATAGAAAATATTGAAATCCTGGAGTTCATACGGGCCGACGATCTCTTCCGTCCTCTGGGAGGGCTGGGCCCCCACATCGCCCGGGATCAGCTCGGGGCTAATCTCCGTCTCGAGGATATCGAGGAGGATCGCGGAGGCCTCGGGAGAGAACTGCACGGACCGCGCGACCCAGCGGATCAGGTGCTGAATCAGGGTCTTGGGAACGCTGGCGTTCACATTGTAGTGGGACATGTGGTCGCCCACGCCGTAGGTGCACCAGCCGAGAGCGAGTTCGCTCAGGTCGCCCGTTCCGCTCACGAGGGCGTTTCTCCAATTGGCGATGCGGAAGAGGTGCGAGGTCCTCTCCCCGGCCTGGATGTTTTCAAAAGTGATATCATAAACCGTTTTCCCCTCTGCGTAGGGGTGTCCGATATCCTTGAGCATCTGCATGCAGCTTGGCCTGACGTCGATCTCATTCACCTCCACCCCGAGCGCCTTCATCAGGCAGAGGGCGTTGTGATGGGTCTTGTCGGATGTCGCGAAACCGGGCATCGTATAGGCCAGCACGTGGGAGCGGGGCAGCTTCAGCTTGTCCATCGTACGTGCGGCGACGATCAGTGCATGGGTGGAGTCGAGTCCCCCGGAGACGCCGATCACGACCTTGTCGATTCCGGAGGACTTCAGGCGCTGGGAGAGCCCCTGAACCTGGATGTTGTAGGCCTCATAGCAGCGCTGTTCCCTCTTGGCGGGGTCCGTCGGTATGTAGGGGAAACGGGCGTATTCGCGGTCGAGGAGCAGGCGTTCGCCGCCGGGATCCAAATTCATTTCGACCCGGCGGAACCTCAACAGGGCCTCGCGGTGGGTAAAGGCGTTCCGGCTGAAACTGGTCTGCCGCATCCGATCCTGGGCAAGACGGTCCAGATCGAGGTCGGCGAGGATCATCCGGGAACCGTCCACGAATCTCTCCGATTCGGCGAGAAGGTTGCCGTTTTCACAGATCATGGCGTGGCCGTCCCAGGCCAGGTCCGTCGTCGATTCCCCGGGACCGGCCGCGGCGTAAAGATAGCCGGCGACGCACCGGGCGGACTGGTTCGCGGTCAGGCTCCGGCGGTATTCCGCTTTCCCGATCGTCACGTTGGAGGCGGAGAGGTTCCCGATCACGGTCGCTCCGGCCAGTGCGGCAAAGGAGGAGGGAGGGATGGGGACCCAGACGTCTTCACACATTTCCAGGAAAAAGCGGAAATGGCGGATGTTGGAAACATCGAAAAGAAGGTCGGCGCCGAACGGGATCTCACGCTGGCCGCAGAGGAGAATGGTTTTCGCAAACGTCTCTTCGGCCGGGCTGAACTGGCGGCCCTCGTAAAATTCCCGGTAGTTGGGGAGGTAGGACTTCACCGCCACCCCCATAATGCGGCCCCGGCAGAGAACGATTCCGCAATTGAAGAGGCGGGAGTCGATTTGCAGAGGTGCGCCGACGACGAGGATCAGGTTGAGGGCTTCCGTCTCGCGGGCGATCCGCTCGATCGCGCGGAGGGTCCCCTGGAGGAGGGCCTCCTGTTGGAAGAGGTCATCGTTGGAATAGGCGGAGAGGCCGAGTTCGGGAAAGATGGCGAAAACGGCTTTCCGGTCCGCGGCCTCGCGGGCGAGACGAATGGTCTCTCCGGCGTTGAATCCGGTATCCGCCACCTTGACCTCCGGGATGCAGACGGCGACCCGGATGAAGCCGTGACGGTACAGATTGAAAAACTCGCTTTCATTCCCCATGGTTATTCCTTCTCCAAGCAGGCGTAGGCGCTGTGGTTGTGGATGCTTTCAAAATTTTCCGCCTCCACGCTGTACCAGGTAAAATTTTCATCCTGGCTGAGTCGGCCGGCGACGTTTCTGACGACATCCTCGACAAACATCGGGTTTTCATAACCATTTTCCGTGACGAATTTCTCGTCGATCCGTTTCAGAAGAGAGTAAACTTCGCCGCTGGCCGACTTTTCGATCAGTTTGATCACGTCCTCGATCCAGAAGAATTTACGGAACCTTACCCGGACGGTGACGATGCTCCGCTGGTTGTGAGCGCCGGAGCGGCTGATCTCCTTGGAGCAGGGGCAGACGGTTGTCACCGGGACGACCATCCCCACCTGGAAATCCATGCCGCTGTCGTTGCAGGTCCCTATAAACTGACAGCGGTATTCCATCAGACTTTTCGCTTTGGACCGAGGGGCGGTTTTCTCGATGAAGTATGGGAATTCGATTTCAATATGCGCCGCCTCCGCATGCAATTTTTCGCGGATCTTTTCCATGATGCTGTGGAACGTCCGGATGTTCACCTGCTCCCGAATTTCGTTGAGGACCTCGACGAATCGGCTCATGTGCGTCCCCTTGAAGCGGCGGAGGAGGCTCACATACATGTTGATCGTCGCATTGACCTGCTGCGTTTCGTGGGCGCGGTCCAGGACAACGATGGGGTATTTGAGCCCCTTGACGCCGACCCCCTGGATATCGATATTCCGTTCGTCTTTCAGGTTCTGGATGTCGATCATAGGCTGTAGGAGACGCGGGCGTTCTCCGATTCCCAGACGGTCACGCGGGAGAGCGGGGTCTTCGCCGGCTTTGCCTTTTCTCCGATCCTTTCATAGAGGAAACGGGCGATCTGTTCGGACGAAGGGTTCATATCTTTGAAAAAAGGAAGTTCATTCAGATATTTGTGATCGAGTTCCTCAAGAACCTCATCGGTCCAGCGCTTCAGCAGACGGAAATCGATCAGGAGACCCCCCTCATTGAGCTCGGCGGCGGCGGCCGAGATCTCAACGATAAAGTTGTGTCCGTGGAGCTCTTCGCACTTGCCGCCGATCTCCCGGAGCAGATGCGCGGCGGCAAAGGATTTTCTTATGGTCACTTCGTACATGAATGAACCCTCCAGAAATATATCTGCTCTATACCACAAAATCATCCCATTGGATAAGCGGGAAAATGAGCATGACTAAAAATCAGGTGGTAGAGACGATAGGATCCCTCCTGCCGGACGTTCTTCAGATTTAAAATCATTGACTTTAATTCATATTTTGTTATAATATGTGCCACTTTAATTCATACATTGACATAATATGTGCCACTTTAATTCGCAACATGCTTTCAAGCCGAGGTTGACTTCCTTTTTCCCTGTGCAAATCGGGTTTATCCCGTAGAGGTAAAATCGGGTTCGGGGGACACGATTAAGTCGTTACACTCGTATGTCGTTAAAAAACAAGCCGACCAGGCCATCAAGATTAGTTCCGCAAAGCCGTCCGTGAATCAACTGGTGGCCAAAGTGAATAAAGTTGAGCGCCCTTTCAGATTGCTCAATATACCCTTTTATCTGGTGCATCATCTGGAACGTTTGTTAACGCAGGAATGAGTGTTTCAGATGCGGCAGGCATCGTCAATCGTCTTGCCGGGAAGGAGATGGCTGAGGAAATCGCCGCAGCGGAGGCAGAGTATCCTCCCCCGTTAGCTCTTTCTCAAACCCAGTTCGCAACAAGCAATCCAGGGACCTTGTCAAAATGACGGGTATTGTTACTTATCAGCGTTGTCCCCTGACTTCTGGCATGGGCAGCGATCATCATATCCATGGCGCCGATGGGCGTGCCGTCCTTTTCCAGTGCAGCACGAATCTGTCCATAATGGTCCGCCGCTGTTTCGTCCCAGAGGATTACGGCCAACCGGGAGACAAAATCGTCTATCTCTTTCCGGATGGAAGGTCCCTGTTGATGGCGTGCCGCGCCATAGTAAAGCTCGGCCAAAACAACCGTGGAAATGCAAAGATCTCTTGTCCCAACCTGGTCAAATTGGGCCTTGACGGAAAGGGGACGGCTTTTGAGGATGTAGCCGCAAATATTTGTGTCCAGCATATAGCGCATTAGAATAGCTCCCGCTTCTCCGGCATAAGATCATTACGATCAGCCATAAAATCTTCCGGCACCTGCGACCGACGAGCAAAAAAGTCATCCCAGTCCAACGGCTTCGGCCTGATGATCACCGCGTCTCCCTGCCGTTCGATAAAAACCTCCCGGACTGAAAAGCGAAACTCTGCAGGCAGACGGACCGCCTGGCTGCGACCGTTCATAAAAATTTTAGCTGTTTGTGACATAACTCACCTCCGTGATCTATATCGGCAGTATATACCGCCTGTTTGAAAAATGCAATAAAAATGCAATAACCCCCATGCCCGCGCGGGCACAACGAAGGATGAAAATGGGGTAGTTGCAATAAAAGGTGAGTCACGGTAATCCACTGATAAGTAATTTCGGCAAAAAACTTAATCAGGAGGAAGGCCATGACTCAGAAGGATGAT
>JAPLJX010000382.1 GCA_026388375.1 Deltaproteobacteria bacterium | reverse complement strand
CGGACGTAAGGACAAGCGACCGGAGAAGGGGCAACTCTCTCTAACTCACCAGTCTTGCTGACGGAACGCCCCTGTCGGCCATCGTGCCCAAGCTGGATGAAAAACTTGGCGTCGTGCCGATGTACCCTGTCGGCAAGCTTTTTCCACCCGGGGATAAACCTGTCATCCCATATTGCAATGCCCATGAATCCCCCACGTCGGGGATGCGGAACAACCCTGGTGTGGCATGATACGATAAGCCCTGCGCCACCTTTGGCTCTTTCTTCATAATAGTCAATGAGTCTGTCACTCACGCTGCCATCTGCGCTTTCAAGAAGAGTCCCCATCGCATTCATTACAATACGATTTCTGATCTCGAGCGAACCTCCTTCGCACTTTATTCTTTGACGACTACCGGCTTCGGCGGCCGCTGATCGAAGTTTCTTCCTAGAATCTCGACGGCAATCCTGTTCCTGAGCATCTCCACAGAACCGCCCGCGATCATCCAACCCCTCGCACGGGAATAGAGATAGGCAAAAGGATATTCCTTGGACAGGCCATAGCCGCCGTAGATCTGAATAGCCTCCCGGCAGACATACTCGGAGGCTTCGTTGCAGGCCAACTTCGCCAGCGAGCTGTCCAGCGCCGTCGGCAAACCCCGATCCGCTTCGACTACGGCTCTATAAAGGAGCCATCTCGCCTGCTCGATACGAAGTTTCATATCCGCCAGTTTCCACTGAATCCCCTGAAATTCGCAGAGCGGCCGATCGAATTGCTTCCTATCCTTGACGTATTGGAGGGATTTTTCGTACGCCAATTCGGCCACGGCCAGTGACCGGCTCGAGTTTCCCATCCTCTCGACATTAAAAACGGACATCAGCTTTTTGAATCCTTGCTCGGACATAAGGACGTATTCTTTCGGGATCTTGCATTCATCGAAATACAGCATGCAATGATGTTCTCCCGACATATGATGTTCCGTTTTGCCCCGGGTAAAGCCGGGGGCATCGGCGGGAACGATCACCGCGCCGGATGATGCGACACCTTTCCCGAATCGGCACCATACGCAGTAGTATCCGGCACTGTCGCCGTTGGAGTTGAAGATCTTGCTCCCGTTGATGACAACGTTATCGCCTTCGAAACGAGCCGTCGTCCGCAGATCCGTGACGGCCGACCCGGCATTCGGTTCAGACATCGCCGCCGTGATAATCGTCTCACCAGCGACAAGCTTTGGAAGGACATTCTTTTTCAGGAAGTCGTTACCGAGAAACGCAATCTGCTGAATCGCACCGAAATTGCCCGCCTGAAAGACGTCAGCCGTATGGTGACAGACCTTCGTGATCTCCATGATGGCGATCACGCAATCCATCAGCGTCGCGTTCTGTCCGCCGTACTCCTCGGGGAGACGCATTCCCATCAGTCCATTCTCAGCCAGAACCTTAGCATTTTCCCACGGATAGGATCCCCCCGTTCCCGTTTCCCATGTAAAGGCCTTGGGGGCAAAATACTTTAACGACAATCTGCGCACGCTATCCTGAAACATTTTTTGTTCGTCACTAAACTGAAAATCCATATCCATTTACTCCTTTCCTTTTTATCAATAACCTT